>NZ_JAUTXS020000022.1:0-240944 GCF_030658255.1 Pseudomonas sp. RAC1 | reverse complement strand
GTTCTCAAACGTTTTGCCAGCAACACTAGCGTCGGTGATGCCAACAGTCAGCGAGCCTGCGTCTTTGAAGACGTCTTCGCCTTGAGCCGGAGCCTTGTACTCAACCTCGGTCTGGCCTGCAGCGATGGTGACTTTGTCGCCATTGCTCAGGGTGACAGTCAGCGGACGATCAAGGACTTGGCTGACCTTCACGGTGAAGCTTGGCTGCTGAGCTTCGTTCACATCGCCATTGCTGACGATGGTGACAGAAACCTTATCGCCCTCGTTGCCGGCACCTGGAGTACCAGTGCCAGGTTCATCGGTGACAGTAGTGGTGATCGAATTGTCGCCGAGGGTCAACTTCTCGAAGTTATCCGCACCGGTAACCGACTCCAGTTTGTTAACGATTGAAGGCTGACCACCGACGTAAACATCGTCAGCAGCTTGAATAGTGGCCGATGCAGAGGCGCTGCCTGCCGGAATGGTCACTTTGGTGCCATCCGTGAGCGTGAACGTCAGGCCCTGATGACCGGTGACATCCAAGCCTTGGGCATTGGTCAGCGTGACGGTGTAAGTAACCTGCCCACCTTCGGCGACGGTAGCCTTGTCCGCAGTGAGCGTCGCAACGACTTCGCTCACGGTATCGGTGATCTGCACGGTAGCCGCGCCGCCGAGCTGCAGATTCTCGAAGGTCTTGCCTGGCACGCTGGCATCGGTGACGCCCACGGTCACGGAACCTGGATCCTTGAAAACGTCATCGCCTTGGGCTGGCAGGCTGTAGGTCGCCTGGGTCTGGCCAGCAGCGATTACCACTTTGTCACCGTTGCTGAGGGTGACGGTCAGATCGCGATCCAGTTGTTGACTGACGGATACGGTGAAGGTCGGTTGCTGGGCCTCGGTCACATTGCCGTTGCTGGCAATGTTGACGGTCACGGTATCGATGCTGTCACTGACCACAGTTTGTGCAGGGGTCGGATTGGTGACCAGGTTCTCGAAATTGCCGCCGGTCGCACTGGTGATCGTGGTGTTGACCGTGCTGCCGTTGACATAAACATCGTTGGGCGGCGTCTGGAAATCGATCGAGCCGCTGGATTTACCTGCTTCAACGGTGATGGTCTGGCCGTTGGACAAGGTCACAGTCACCGGCGTCTGAGCCGGATTGGTCAGGCTGACGGTGTAGGTGATAACGCCGCCTTCGGTCACGCTTGGGGTCGCAGTCAACGTGGCAGTGGTGGTGTCGATGGTGTCAGTGATCTGGGTCACTGCTGGCGTGTCACTTGGCGTGACGATCAACCCAGTGCCGCCCGAGGTGCTGGTAATGGTGGTAGAGATCTGCCCGCCATCGATGTACGGCGTGTCGTTGGCTGGAATGTTGACGTTTACCGAACCGCTGGTTTGACCGGCCTGAATCACGACCACCGCGCCATTGGACAGGGTCACGGTCAGGTCGCTCTGGGGCGCCTGGCCGACGTTGGCGGTGTAGACGATGACGCCACCCGCCTCGCTGATCGAGGGGGTGGCGGTCAGGGTGAGGCCGGTGGCCACGGGCACCGTACTGGTCGTGGTGGCGTTATTGGCATTCAGGCCACCGACCTGTTGCGTGTTCAGCGCGGCGGCGAAGTTGAGCGGATCGGTAGGGAAACCGATGGTCGGATCCACCACACCTGCCGTTTCTTCCAACAGAACGAAGCTGTGTCCGCCACCTACCGAGCCGCCACCTGCGGCCGTCGGGCCTGCGGCGGGTGCTTCCAGATCGGTGGTCGGGTCGGCACCCGCGGCAATGGCCTGCTGCAGCTCTTCAACCGATGGCGCGGCCTGGGCAGTGACCTGTCCCAGGTCAGCGCTGCTGGCGGGTGTGTCCGCACTCCATTGACTGTCGCGGCCCAGGTCGAGCATTCGCCCGTCGGCCAGTTCCAGGGTCACGGCGCCGCCCGGGCCGGTGAGGACTTCTTCGCCTGCGAACAGGCGGTCGCCCTCGATCAGCACGCGCTTGATGCCTTCCGGGGATACTGCGATGACTTGGCCAACAATGCTTTTGACGATGGCAACGACAGTGCTCATGGAACTCTCCGGGGTGTGTCTCAGTTGGCTTCCGGCCGGCGTGCGAACCTGCTTCCGCTGGAATGTTACGAAATAGATTTGACGCTTTTATGCGTCAACTTTCTGTCGATAACTTTTGGCTATTAAGTTTATGCCAAAGTATTGACCCTTGTCTTGTCATCCTAAACAATCGGCAAAGTAATGTCACATTGATATTTCGTCCGACACCAATCTTCCTTTTGTATTAATTACCTAACAGCTCGCGTTTTTTCTAAACGTTCCGTCGAGACCGCTATTCTCCTGAGCTCCGCGCCTGTTGGCAGTGACTTGGGGCAAGTCTGCGACTGGGAAATGACCCACACTGCGTGTCGTGAGTTTCATCAATGTGTCACTTGAGGAGCAGGCTTTGATCGTTAAGCACAAACCTTGCCGACCACCATTAATTTGGCGCTTACCGTTCGTCAGGAGAATAGTCGCGAAATCAGTTTCTGCGCAGACGCTCGCAGTCCTTTGCGCGCGGTGTACAGCGGGGATTTGGCGTGCACTGCAAGGAGGGCTTCGCAGCCCGGTTTACCCTCCTGAATAGGATTGGGTGGCTATAAGACATCATCGTACTGAGTCAAATAACCGTCTCTGGCCAGGAATCATGAGGATTGGGCGCGGTGCTGACGTCAAACGCCCAGAATCGATGGACGGTCTGTTGCCTACGCGAAAGCGGAGCTTCCAGGCGTCACGACACGCGCCGTGATTCGGGCGCTGGTTTTTTGCCATATGGCCTTGCGCCAGCGTCATGAGCAGTTAGGCTTTGCAGAGTGAGTTGTGAAAATGCCCTGGAGCGCATTCCTCGCAAGAACCGTGCACTGCACGGGAGTCAGCCGCCGCTGGTAGCGACCTTGCTCAATCTGCGACACCGCGTAATGAAACCTTCACTGTGCACTGTCGTCTGGTGCAGGTGACATGTAAGCAGTTGTTTACTCAGTACCGAATCAAGGCGACCATTGGTCGGCTGCCGAAGGACAGGGGGTCAAAGCCCCATGCCCGCTGCCTGCAGCACGACCTCAAGCCCAGGGTGAGACGGCCAGACCTGACTGGCAGGCGCACCCGCCCCAACCACTGCAAGGATGAAGAGAGCGCCGCGTGGAATCTGAAGTCAGTCGAGTACAGCTCAACCATGATCCACGCAGTCAGCACGACGATCCGCTGCTGGACAGCCTGCTGACCCTGTGCGTGTTGCACCAGAAGCCTGCCAGCCGGGCGATGCTCACCACTGGCCTGCCGTTGCCAGCACAGCGCTTGAGCCCGGAACTGCTTCCGCGTGCGGCTGCGCGGGCGGGCCTGCAAGGGCGCCTGCTGCAACGCAAGCTCGAGCAGATCCCCACCATCGCCATGCCTGCCATGCTCCTGCTCAAGGATGGCCGCAGCGCCGTGCTGCTGGGCTGGGAGAATGAAGACAGCGCGCGCCTGCTGCTCAGCGAGAGCGACGGTGGCGAAGTGCTGGTCACCCGCGAGGCTTTGACCGGCGACTACAGCGGCAAGGTGTTCTTCGCCCAGCCGCAGCACAAGTTCGACGTCAACCACGGCAACCTCATTCCACGCACCCGTTCCTGGTTCCGCGACACGCTGCTGCGCAGCAAGTGGCTGTACATCGACGCCATCGCCGCGAGCCTGGTGATCAACCTGATCGCCCTGGCGGCGCCGCTGTTCGTGATGAACGTGTACGACCGCGTGGTGCCCAACCAGGCCACCTCGACCCTGTGGGTGCTGGCAGTGGGCATCGCCGGTGCTTACGTCTTCGACCTCATTCTCAAGGGGCTGCGCAGCTTGTGCCTGGACCTGGCCGGCAAGAAGACCGACTTGATCATCTCCGCCACCTTGTTCGAGCGCATCGTCGGCATGTCGATGAAGTACCGGCCCGCGCGGGTCGGTAGCTTCGCCCAGAACATCCACGAGTTCCAAGGCCTGCGTGATTTCCTCGCCTCGCTGACCCTCACCAGCCTGATCGACCTGCCGTTCACCCTGCTGATCCTCATGGTGATCGCCATCATCGGCGGGCACCTGGTGTGGATTCCGGTGCTGGCTTTCCCGCTGGCGCTGGGCATCGGTTATGCCTTGCAGAAGCCGTTGATGTCGACCATGGAGCGAACCATGGCGCTGGCCTCCGAGCGCCAGTCCAGCCTGATCGAGACCCTCGCCGGCCTGGACGCGGTGAAGGTCAACAACGCCGAGAGCGAACGCCAGTACATGTGGGAGCAAACCCTCGGCACCCTCAGCCGCCTGGAGCTGCGGGTCAAGGTGCTGTCTGGCCTGGCGATGAACATCACCCTGCTGATCCAGCAACTGGCCGGCGTGGCGATGATCTGCGTCGGCGTCTATCTGATCATCGACGGCAACCTGAGCATGGGTGGGCTGGTGGCCTGCTACATGCTCAGCGGTCGCGCACTCGGCCCACTGGGCCAGCTCAACGGCTTGCTGGCGCGTTACCAGCAGGCCAAGGTGACCATGGTCGCCACCGACCAGATGATGGGCCTGCCCCAGGAACGCAACTTCGAAGAGCGTCCGCTGAGCCGTCAGGTGCTGCAAGGCGCGGTAGAGTTCCGCGGGCTGGAGTTCACTTACCCGAACCAGCAGAACCAGGCGCTCAAGGGCATCAACCTGGTCATTCGTCCCGGCGAGAAGATCGGCATCATCGGTCGCAGCGGCTCGGGCAAGAGTTCGCTGGCCAAGCTGATCGTCGGGCTTTACGAGGCCGATAACGGTTCGCTGCTGGTCGATGGCGTCGATATCCGCCAGATCGACGTCAGCGAGCTGCGCCACAACATCGGCTACGTGCCCCAGGACATCCAGCTGCTGGCGGGCACCTTGCGCGACAACCTGGTCAGCGGCGCACGTTACATCGAAGACGAACTGATCCTGCAAGCGGCCGAACTGGCCGGCGTGCACGAATTTGCCCGCTTGCACCCGGACGGCTACGAACTGCAGGTCGGCGAGCGCGGGCAGAACCTGTCCGGCGGCCAGCGGCAGAACGTCGCCCTGGCCCGCGCGCTGCTGCTCAACCCGCAAATCCTGCTGCTCGACGAACCCACCAGTGCCATGGACAACACCGGCGAGGAGCGCCTCAAGCAGCGCCTGGCGGCTGTCATCGAAGGCAAGACCGTGCTGCTGGTGACTCACCGTGCATCGCTGCTGTCGCTGGTGGATCGGTTGATCGTCATCGACCGCGGACAAATCGTCGCCGATGGCCCGAAAGTGGCTGTCATGGAAGCGCTGAAGAAGGGGCAGATCAGTGTTGCATAAGCTGGATTTCGCACGTTTCAAGGATCAGATGCGGCGCTACTTCAAGGGCTCGGAGTCGATGGCCGGCCAGCCTCTGCCGGAAGTGCCCAAGGCGTTGATCGAAGATGCCCCGCGCGTGGTGCGTTTGACCATCTGGGGTGTGATCGCCTTCTTCCTGTTCCTGATCGTCTGGGCCTGCTTCGCCCCCATCGACGAAGTGACGCGCGGGGAGGGCAAGGCCATTCCGTCGTCCAAGGTGCAGAAAGTGCAGAACCTGGAGGGCGGCATCGTCGCGCAGATCTATGCGAAGGAGGGCGAAATCGTCGAGGTCGGCCAGCCGCTGCTGCGCCTGGATGAAACGCGCTTCGCCTCCAACGTCGGCGAGACCGAGGCCTCGCGCCTGGCCATGGCGCTGCGCGTGCAACGCCTGAGCGCGGAGGTGGAGGGCACACCGCTGCAGATCGACGAAGAATTGCGCAAGGCTGCACCCAACCAGGCGGCCGACGAGCTTTCGTTGTATCAGAGCCGTCGCCAGCAATTGCAGGATGAGATCGGTGGTCTGGACCAGCAGTTGGTGCAGAAGCAGCAGGAGCTGCGTGAGTTCAATTCCAAACGTGCCCAGTACGCCAACAGCTTGCAGTTGCTGCGTCAGGAAATCTCCATGTCCGAGCCACTGGTGGCGCGGGGCGCGATTTCTCAGGTGGAGATGCTGCGTCTGCGCCGTTCCGAGGTGGAAACGCGCGGCCAGATGGACTCCACTGCGCTGGCCATTCCCCGCGCCGAAGCGGCGATCAAGGAAGTGCAGAGCAAGATCGAAGAAACCCGCGGCAAGTTCCGCAGCGAGGCGCTGACACAGTTGAACGAGGCGCGCACCGAGCTGAACAAGGCCACTGCCACCAGCAAGGCGCTGGACGACCGGGTCAACCGCACCATGGTCACTTCGCCGGTACGCGGTATCGTCAAGCAGTTGCTGGTCAACACCATCGGCGGCGTGATCCAGCCGGGCAGCGACATCATCGAGATCGTGCCGTTGGACGACACGCTGGTGATCGAAGCCAAGATCCTGCCCAAGGACATTGCCTTCCTGCACCCCGGCCAGGAAGCCACGGTGAAGTTCAGCGCCTATGACTACACCATCTATGGTGGTCTGAAGGCCAAGCTGGAGCAGATCGGTGCCGATACCATCACCGACGAAGACAAGAAGACCACCTACTACCTGATCCGGCTGCGTACCGATAAAAGCCATTTGGGCACGGACGAGAAACCGCTGCTGATCATCCCGGGCATGGTCGCCACGGTGGATATCCTCACCGGCAAGAAGACTATCATGAGCTACCTGCTCAAGCCGATCATCAAGGCGCGTACCGAGGCGCTGCGCGAGCGGTGAGGGCTTGGTATCGCGGCCAGACTGCGCCGCAGCCCCCTCTATCTGGGTTTCGGCCAAGAATGGATGGGGCTGCATAGCAGCCCCGGCAATGGCACGTGATCATGGTTGTATGCATATTCTTTAAAGATATTTAAATTTTAATTCTTATGACTTTATAGTTCGTCCCACTGCGTACCTGCCGACCAATCGGCGCGCCGCACGACTCGAACCCACACGGTAAACCCGTGCGGTCATGAATCGATGCGCGCCCTTCGACGTCGCGCACTGCGTGGGAGTGAACAATGTCAGCCGCCTTGAACGCTGTGTCGACCATCCACAGCGCACCGCCGCAAGCCTTCGAAATTCGTCCTTTCAGCGGCGCCGTCGGTGCCGAAATCGTTGGACTGGATCTGTCCCGCCCCGTCAATGCCGACGACTTCCAGCGTATTCACCGCGCCCACCTGGATCATCACGTGCTGGTGTTTCGCGAGCAGCGCATCAGTCCCGACCAGCAGATCGCGTTCAGCCGCCGTTTCGGTGAGCTGCAGATCCACGTGCTCAAACAGTTTTTGCTGCAGGGCCATCCCGAGATTCTCATCGTCTCCAACATCGTCGAGGACGGTCGCAACATCGGCCTGGGCGATGCCGGCAAGTTCTGGCATTCCGATCTCTCCTACAAGGAACTGCCGAGCCTGGGCTCGATGCTGCACGCCCAGGAACTGCCCAGCGAGGGCGGCGACACCCTGTTCGCCGACATGCACAAGGCCTGGGACGCCGTTCCCCAAGCGTTGCGCGACGTGGTGCAGGGCCGCAGCGCTGCCCACTCCTACACCGCGCGTTACGCGGAAACCAAGTTCGAAGGCAATTGGCGCCCGACCCTGACGGCCGAGCAGTTGGCCCAGGTCAACGAGGTGGTTCATCCGATCGTGCGGACCCACCCGGAAAACGGCCGCAAGGCGTTGTTCGTCAGCGAAGGCTTCACTACCCGCATCGTCGGGCTGCCGGAGGACGAAAGTCGCGATGTGCTGCAGCAGCTCTACGCCCTCAGCGTGCTGGAGCACAACCAGTATCGCCATCGCTGGCAGCCCCATGACCTGGTGTTCTGGGACAACCGCTCGCTGATCCACCTGGCCACCGGCTGTCCTGCTCACCTGCGGCGCAAGCTGTACCGCACCACCATCCAGGGCGACGCCCCGTTCTGACTGTCGAGGATCTTCATCATGCGCACCTCCATCGGCCGCCTGGCGGCCACTATCGGCCTGGGCGTCAGCCTGGTCATCGGCGGTCTTGCGGTTCCCAGCCTGGCCCAGGCCGAAGGCAAGATTCGCATCGCCGAGCAGTTCGGCATCGTCTACCTGCTGCTCAATGTGGTCCGCGACCAGCAACTGATCGAGAAGCACGGCAAGGCCCAAGGCATCGATATCCAGGTCGACTGGGCGCAGTTGTCCGGTGGCGCGGCGATCAACGACGCGCTGCTGTCCGGCTCGGTGGACATCGCCGGTGCCGGCGTCGGCCCGCTGCTGACCGTCTGGGACCGTACCTACGGGCGGCAGAACGTCAAGGCGGTGGCCTCGCTGGGCAACTTCCCTTACTACCTGGTCAGCAGCAACCCCGAGGTGAAGACCATCGCCGACTTCTCCGCCAAGGATCGCATTGCCGTGCCGGCGGTAGGCGTCTCGGTGCAGTCGCGCTTCCTGCAATACGCCGCCGCCAAGCAATGGGGCGACAAGGAATACAACCGCCTGGACAAGTACACCCTCGCGGTGCCGCACCCCGATGCCGCCGCTGCACTGTTGGCCGGCGGCACCGAACTCAACGGACATTTCTCCAACCCGCCGTTCCAGGACCAGGAGTTGGCCAATCCCAACGTGCACGTGGTGCTCGACAGCTACGACCTGCTCGGCCCCAACTCACCGACGCTGCTGTTTGCCACCGAGAAATTCCGCCAGGACAACCCCAAGACCTACAAAGCCTTCGTCGATGCGCTGGCCGAGGCCGCCGACTTCGCCCAGCGCGACAAAGCGGCTGCTGCCGACACCTACCTGCGCGTGACCAAAGCCAAGATCGACCGCGACGCGCTGATCAAGCTGATCGACAACCCGCGCTACGAATTCACCATCACGCCGAAGAACACCTACCCGCTGGCCGAGTTTCTCTATCGGGTCGGCGCCCTCAAGCACAAGCCCGCGTCGTGGAAGGACTACTTCTTCCAGGATGAGCGGCCGTTGCAAGGGAGCTGACCGATCATGACCGCCCCTTTGCCAGGCCACGCGGCCAGCAACCTGCGCCCTGTCGACAGCCCGACGTTGCTCGCGGTGGATAACCTGAGTCTGGAGTACCGCACCCCGCAGCGCGTGGTGCGGGCTACCCACCAAGTCAGTTTCGAGGTCGATCGCACTGATCGATTCGTGCTGCTCGGCCCTTCCGGGTGCGGCAAGTCCACCCTGCTCAAGGCTGTGGCCGGCTTCATCGAGCCGCGCGAAGGCCACATTCTGCTCAACGGCCAGCCCGTCAAAGGGCCTGGGCCAGACCGCATCGTCGTGTTTCAGGAGTTCGACCAACTGCCGCCCTGGAAGACGGTGAAGCAGAACGTGATGTTCCCCCTGTTGGTCTCTGGGCAGCTAAAGCGCGGCGAAGCCCATGATCGCGCGTTGCATTACCTGGAGAAAGTCGGTCTGGCGGCGTTCGCCGATGCCTACCCGCATACGCTGTCTGGCGGCATGAAGGCACGCGTGGCGATTGCCCGGGCGCTGGCCACGCAGCCGCAGATCCTGCTGATGGACGAGCCATTCGCCGCCCTGGATGCACTGACCCGCCGCAAGATGCAGGAGGAACTCTTGCTGCTGTGGGAGGAGGTGCGCTTCACCTTGCTGTTCGTCACCCACTCCATCGAAGAGGCGCTGGTGGTGGGCAACCGCATTTTGCTGCTGTCGCCGCATCCAGGGCGGGTGCGGGCCGAGGTGCACAGCCACCAGTACCATCTTGGCAGCCTGGGCGGCAGCGACTTCCAGGCCAGCGCCCGGCGCATCCACCGCCTGCTGTTCGACCAGGCCGGCGAGCCCGAGCCTGCTGCGCCGCTGGGCTTCAACGACATCCGCATCGCCTACTGACAGGAGCTGGATATGAGCACGACGTCTGCGCGGCAGGAGTACGAAGTGGCGCTGCAACCGCTGCCAGGTCTATCGCTGCACCGTGAGCTGCCGCTGGCCCAGCGCCTGTGGCAGCAAGCCTGGATACGCAAGGGCCTGATCCTGCTGTTGCTGGCGGTGATCTGGGAAGCGGTGGCGCGCTACACCGACAATGACCTGCTGCTGCCCACCTTCGGGCAAACCGCAGCGGCCTTGTGGGATGGCCTGGCCAGTGGCGAGTTGCCGGCCAAGGTCGCGGTGTCGCTGGTGGTGCTGCTCAAGGGCTATGTGCTGGGGATCGTGCTGGCGTTCGGGTTGACCAGCCTGGCGGTCTCGACCCAGTTCGGTCGCGACCTGCTCGGCACCCTGACCTCGATGTTCAACCCATTGCCGGCCATTGCTCTGCTACCGCTGGCGCTGCTGTGGTTCGGGCTGGGCGACAACAGCCTGATCTTCGTGCTGGTGCACTCGGTGCTGTGGGCCCTGGCGCTGAACACTTATGCCGGCTTTCTGGGCGTGTCCGAGACCCTGCGCATGGCGGGGCGCAACTATGGCCTGCGCGGGCTGCGCCTGGTGCTGCATATTCTGGTGCCGGCGGCGCTGCCGTCGATTCTGTCGGGGCTGAAGATCGGCTGGGCTTTCGCCTGGCGTACGCTGATCGCGGCCGAGCTGGTGTTCGGCGCCAGCAGCGGCAAGGGCGGCCTGGGCTGGTACATCTTCCAGAACCGCAACGAGCTGTACACCGACAAGGTGTTCGCCGGGCTGGCGGTGGTGATCCTGATCGGCCTGCTGGTGGAGGGGCTGGTGTTCAACACGCTGGAGCGGCTGACCGTGCGCCGCTGGGGCATGCAGCGCTGACGGCAGCGCGTTTCAGTCGCGATAGCGTGCTGCCGCGCTGGCGAGGATACGGCCGATTTCCTCGCGCAGCGCCGGGGGCAGTTCCACCATCAGATCGTCACCCTGGCCCAGCAGCCACCAGCGCAGCGGCGCGTCGTCGCTGACCGTCGCGCGCAGGCGGTGACCCTGCTCCAGCGCGGTCAAGTGCATGTCCGCACCCAGCGGCGTTTCGCGCAGCCGTCGCGCCAAGGCGTCGCTGACCCAGGCTTGCAGCGCCAGGCCTTGGCCAGGCGCGGCCTTTAGCGGATCGTCACGCAGATAGTCCAGCAGGTCGAAATGGCCGCGCAGCTCGCCTGCGCTGGCTGACCAGTGCCAGCCGAACGGGATGCTCTTGTCGTTGCGCTCGAGCGGGAAGATCAGTGACAACTCATTGAGGTCACGTTCCACGGTGCGCTTGCTGACTGTGAAGCCCACGTCGCGCAGGCGCCACACCAGTTCGGCACTGGTGACCCCGGGCGAGCGGCTGGGCAACTGGCGCAACAAGGCCCACTGGCGACTAAGGGTGGCGCGGGTTGTGGCGAACGGCAAAGGTTAACGTCCTTGTCTAGGCTTGCGACAAATAGCATGGCGGGCGCGGTGCGGGATGGCAATTCGCTACTTTGCGCTGAGATCAACAAACCCGCTATTTGTTGCGTGCGCGCAGATCGTTCGCGACAGGTTTTGTCGTATCGTCGCGCAGAATCGCCTCATCACAGTCGAGGTCGGAACTGTGGGCCGTTCAATGAGGATGAACATGTCTGCTGCCAGCAATATCCATTCGCTGCTTGCCCGCCTTCTGCCCGAGCATGTGGTACCGGTGCCCGCCATCCCACGTCGGCACCTGCGTGCGTTTGCCGGGGTGGGGCTGCCCACCCAATGGGCATTGCTGGGCGAGCGCTCGGCCTTGGTCAGTCGTCTGGACGAGGCGGTGGATGTGCAGGCGATCTACAGCGACCTGCGGCATCAGGCGCTGCAAGGCAACGCGGCGGTGCTCAACGACCTGGGCTGGATCTGGCTCAATGGCCGCTACTGGCGCGCGGACACCGCACTGGCCAGCCATCTGCTGCGCATGGCGGCGTTGCAGGGCAATGCGGCGGCCTGGTTCAACCTCGGCCAGCAGCATTACTTCGGCAAGGGCGTGGCGGTGTGTTACGCCAATGCCGCCGAGTACTACCGGCATGCCTTCGAGCGCGGCCTGTCGCATGCGGCCGCAGCGCTGGGCGATCTTTATGAAGAAGAGGTGTGCGAGACCGACCAGCCGTGGCAGGTGG
Source organism: Pseudomonas sp. RAC1 (assembly GCF_030658255.1). Classification (NCBI taxonomy): domain Bacteria; kingdom Pseudomonadati; phylum Pseudomonadota; class Gammaproteobacteria; order Pseudomonadales; family Pseudomonadaceae; genus Pseudomonas; species Pseudomonas sp. RAC1. The sequence goes on along the minus strand of NZ_JAUTXS020000022.1, from coordinate 229,011 downwards.
ACCCGGTGCAAGCCTACGGCTGGTTCCTGCGCGGTGCTCAGCGTGGCGAGGCGCGTTGCCGGTTCGAGGTGGGCTACCGGCAGTTGCATGGTTTGCATGTGCCGGCGGACATCAAGGCCGGGCTGTACTGGCTGGAGCTGGCGGCCGGCGCCGGGGTGATGCAGGCTGCCGAGGAGTTGGCCGTGCACTTCAGCCGGCGCGACGCCTCACGCTACCTGGCCTGGCGCGACCAGGCGATCGGGCTGGGCAGCACCCTGGCCTTGACCATGAAGCTGGAGGATCAGGTGCAGACCTGAACACGCTGTTCATCGCCTCCGGTTGACGACGGGGGGAGGGGCGGGCGTATATTGATAGTTAGCAAACTATGATTACCCTCGGTTTCCCCTGATGACACTCGACGCACTGCACTTGAAAGTCAGCAGCGGCCTGGTGGTTGCTGCCCGCCACTGGCGGCGCATCTGCCACGCCGCGCTGACCGGCTACGGCATTTCCGAGGCCTGCGCGGTGCCGCTACTGATGATCGTGCGCCTGGGCGATGGCGTGCATCAGGTGGCGGTGGCACAGGCCGCTGGGCTGGAAAGTCCGTCGCTGGTGCGCCTGCTCGATCAATTGTGCAAGGCCGGGCTGGTCTGTCGCAGCGAAGATCCCCTGGACCGACGCGCCAAGGCCCTGAGCCTGACCGCTGAAGGTCGCACGCTGGCCGAATCCATCGAAGCCGAACTGGTCCGCCAGCGCCGCGACGTGCTGCACGGCCTGCCGGCCGACGATCTGGAGGCGACCCTGCGGGTGATCCGCGCATTCGAAACCGCCGGCTCGGGCAGCGCGTCATGAAGCACTTCTTCAGCTCGGTGCCGCCGGCGCGCGACTGGTTCTACGGCGTGCGCACCTTCGCCGCGTCGATGATCGCCCTGTACATCGCCCTGCTGATGCAACTGCCGCGTCCCTACTGGGCGATGGCCACGGTGTACATCGTCTCCAGCCCGTTCGTCGGGCCGACCAGCTCCAAAGCCCTGTACCGCGCCGTCGGCACCCTGCTCGGCGCCGCTGGGGCGGTCCTGCTGGTGCCGCCGCTGGTGCAGTCGCCGCTGCTGCTGAGCATCGCCATCGCCCTGTGGACTGGCACCTTGCTGTACTTGTCGCTGAACCTGCGCACAGCGAACAACTACATGTTCATGCTGGCCGGCTACACCTTGCCGATGATCGCCCTGGCGGTGGTCGACAACCCGCTGGCGGTGTTCGACGTGGCGGCCTCACGCGCCCAGGAGATTTGCCTGGGCATCGTCTGTGCGGCCGTGGTGGGCGCGATTTTCTGGCCGCGGCGCCTGGCACCGGTGGTAGTCGGCGCCACCGGCAAGTGGTTCGCCGAGGCCATCCGCTACAGCGACCTGTACCTGAGCCGCGACGCCGCTGCCGAACAGGTTGGCGCCCTGCGCAGCTCGATGGTAGCCACCTTCAACAGCCTGGAGCTGATGATCGGACAGCTCGGCCACGAGGGCGCGGGACCGCACACGCTGAAGAACGCCCGCGAACTGCGCGGGCGGATGATCCATCTGCTGCCGGTGATCGACGCCCTTGACGATGCCCTGGTGGCCTTGCAGGGCCGCGCCCCGGTGCAGTACGCACAGCTCGAAGCGTTGCTGGCCGACGCCCGCGCCTGGCTCGAAAGCACCGCCGACGATCCCTCGATCGGGCGCTGGAGCGCCCTGCACGTGCAGATCGAGCACCTGCAGCCCGACGCCGAGGCGCTCGATCAGCGCCAGGCCTTGCTGCTGTCGAACGCGCTCTACCGGCTGAGCGAATGGATCGACCTCTGGCAGGACTGCTGCACCCTGCAGCACGCCCTGCGCGACGATGACGCGCGGCCCTGGCGGGCGGTGTACCGGCACTGGCGCCTGGGCCGTCTGACGCCGTTCTTCGACCGCGGCCTGATGCTCTACTCGGTGCTCTCCACCGTGGTCGCCATCGTCGTCGCCTGTGGCCTGTGGATCAGCCTGGGCTGGGCCGACGGCGCCAGCGCGGTAATCCTCGCCGCCGTCGCATGCAGCTTTTTCGCCGCGATGGACGACCCGGCGCCGCAGATCTACCGGTTCTTCTTCTGGACGTTGATCTCGGTGATTCTCTCCAGCCTGTACCTGTTCCTGGTGCTGCCCAACCTGCATGATTTCGCCATGCTGGTGCTGGCGTTCGCCGTGCCGTTCATCGTCATCGGCACCCTGACCGTGCAGCCGGCCTTCTACCTGGGCACCTTGCTGACCATCGTCAACACCTCGAACTTCATCAGTATCCAGGGCGCCTACGACGCCGACTTCTTCACCTTCGTCAATTCCAACCTGGCCGGCCCCGTGGGGCTGCTGTTCGCCTTCATCTGGACCTTGGTGATGCGCCCGTTCGGCGTGGAACTGGCCGCCAAGCGCATGACCCGCTTCGCCTGGCGCGACATCGTCGAGATGACCGAGCCGGCGACCCTGGCCGAACAGCGCAAGGTCGGCGTGCAGATGCTCGACCGCCTGATGCAGCACCTGCCGCGCCTGTTGCAGACCGGCCAGGACACCGGCACGGCGCTGCGTGATCTGCGCGTGGGGTTGAACCTGCTGGACCTGCTGGCGTACTTGCCGCGTGCCGGCGACGACGCCCGCGCGCGCCTGCGCACGGTGATCGAGGAAGTCGGCGCCCACTACGCCGCGTGCCTGCGCAGCGGCGAACGCCTGCACGCGTCGGCGGCGCTGCTGCGGCACATGGAGCGGGCGCGTCTGGCCTTGGCCCAGGATCGACTGAACGAGCGCGGCGAGCCCCGGGTCCATCTGCTGCATGCCCTCTCCGGTTTGCGCCTGTCGCTGCTGCCGGGTGTCGAGGTGATGCTCGAACCGGACGCGCAAGCGCAACTGCCCCCTGCCATCGATGGAGCACCGCTGTGATTGGCGAAGTGGATATCAGCGGAGTCTTCCTGCCTACGCTGCTGGTGATGATGCTGGGCACCTATGTGGTGTTCCTGGGCCTGCACGCGGTGCTGGTGCGCCTGCATTTCTACCGCCTGGTCTGGCACCGGGCGCTGTTCAACGTTGCTCTCTACGCCGTGCTGCTGGGCGCGGTGGATCACTTTTGTCGAAGCCTGATGCTGCCATGAAAAAACCGTTGTTGACCTTGGGCCGCGTGGTCCTGACTTTGCTGGTGGTGACCCTGGCGGCCGTGCTGGTCTGGCAGATGGTCGTGTACTACATGTTCGCGCCCTGGACCCGCGATGGGCACATCCGTGCCGACGTGATCCAGATCGCCCCGGACGTGTCCGGGTTGATCCAGCAGGTGAGCGTGCGCGACAACCAGGTGGTCAAGCGCGGCGACGTGTTGTTCACCATCGACCAGGACCGTTTCTCGCTGGCCTTGCGCCAGGCCCAGGCGAGCCTGGCCGAGCGCCAGGAAACCCTGGCCCAGGCCGCCCGCGAAACCCGACGCAACCGCAAGCTGGGCAACCTGGTGGCCGCCGAGCAGCTCGAAGAGAGCCAGTCGCGTGAAGCCCGTGCCCGCTCGGCGGTGAGCGAGGCGCAGGTGGCGGTGGACATCGCCAAGCTCAACCTCGAGCGCTCGGTGGTGCGCAGCCCGGTGGACGGTTACCTCAACGACCGCGCCCCGCGCGCCCACGAGTTCGTCACCGCAGGCCGAGCCGTGCTGTCGGTGGTCGACAGCACCTCGTACCACGTCGACGGCTATTTCGAGGAAACCAAGCTCGGTGGCATCAACGTCGGTGACGCCGTGGACATCCGTGTCATGGGGGATGACACGCGCCTGCGCGGGCATGTGCAAAGCCTGTCGGCGGGCATCGAAGACCGTGACCGGGTCAGCGGCGCCAACCTGCTGCCCAACGTCAATCCCGCGTTCAGTTGGGTGCGCCTGGCCCAGCGGATTCCGGTGCGCATCGCCTTCGACGAGGTGCCCGCAGACTTTCGCCTGATCGCCGGGCGCACCGCGACGGTCTCGATCGTCGAAGGGCAGCGGCCATGAAACGCCTGATGCTCACGACCCTGGCGCTGGCACTGGGTGCTTGCACCACGGTCGGCCCCGACTACCACGTGCCCGCCGACGCCGCCGTGCAGCGCAGCGACCTGAACGGTCCGTTGCGCGAGGATGCCAGCAGCGTGGTGTCGGCGCCGGTGCCGGACGATTGGTGGCAGTTGTATCAGGATCCACGGCTCAACGCGCTGGTGCGCCAGGCGTTGGCGGCCAACAGTCAATTGCGCGTGGCGGCGGCGAACATCGCCAAGGCCCGTGCCCAGGTGGAAGTGGCTGAGTCGCAGGGCGGTTTTGGCGCGGGTGCCAAAGCCGGTGCCCAGCGCCTGCAAGAGTCTGGCGAAGCCTTTCTGCAGCCGAATAAAGTGCCGGTGGCCAATATCGGCGAAGCGATCATCAGCGCCTCGTACCAGTTCGACCTGTGGGGCACGCTCAAGCGTGGCACCGAGGCGGCCAAGGCCAATGCCGATGCCGTCCAGGCCGCCGCCGACACCGCGCGCATCACGGTAGTGGCCGACGTGGTCAAGGCCTACACCCAGGTGTGCTCGGCCAATGAGGAATACCACATCGCCCGGCAATCGCTGGACCTGCAACAGCAGGGCGTGCAACTCAACCAGCGTCTGCGCGATGCCGGGCGCGGCGACGAGACCCTGGTCACCCGTTCGCAGACCCAATTCAAATCGTTGCGCGCCGAGTTGCCGCGCTTCCAGGCCGAGCGCGAAGCGGGCCTGTATACCCTGGCGGCACTGCTGGCCGTGCCGGTCGGCCAGTTGCCCGCTGGCACCGCCGAGTGCGCCGAACTGCCTCACCTGGCGCAACTGATTCCGGTGGGCGACGGCGCCGCACTGCTCAAGCGTCGGCCCGACGTGCGCCAGGCCGAGCGGCAGTTGGCAGCAGCCACGGCGAACATCGGTGTGGCGACCGGCGCGTTGTACCCGAACATCAGCTTCGGCGCGCAGATCGGCACCCTCGGCATCATCGACAACCTGGGCGAGCCTTCCACCAATCGTTGGGGCTTCGGCCCGCAGATCAGTTGGACGCTGCCCACCAACGGTACGCGTGCGCGCATCCGCGAGGCCGAGGCGTCGACCCAGGCCGCGCTGGCGCACTTCGACGGTGTGGTGCTCGACGCCCTGCGCGAAACCCAGACGCGGCTGGCGCAATACAGCGCCTTGCTCGAACGACGCGACGCGCTGGCCGATGCCGAACGCTCCGCCAAGGACGCCGCCGACCAGACTCACCGCCGTTACCAAGCCGGGCGCGAGTCGTTCCTGGCCGATTTGCAGGCCACCCGCGCGTACACCGATGTGCGTGGCCAGTTGGCTGCGGCCAACAGTCAGGTAGCGATGGGGCAGGTCAGCGTGTTCCTGGCGTTGGGCGGTGGCTGGAAAGCAGCGCCTGCGCCGTAAAAGCGCCGGCTTGACCGGTGCATCGCTGCGCGCTATTCGCCGTAAGTTGCCGAGAAAACCCGACGCAAAACGTTTGCGTATTCCCGCGTCCGACACTCAAGTATTCATCGGCGACGCCGATCCATTGGCACCAGCGTCCCGGAAGAGGACGCCCGTTCCCGTCGATAATAAAAGCGGGTGGTCAGCGTGATCAGGACGATCCCGGCCCCTTGCCAGGAGCTTCGCCATGCCTCGACCCCGTGCCCGGATCGCCTCGCAACTCGGTATCGCCCTCGCCATCGTGCTGGCATTGGTGATCACCGGCAGTACCCTGTTCGCCCTGCGCTCGCTCGACGACGCCAACCTCGCCACCCGCCAGCAGCACTTGGGTAGCGAAGCGCGGCTGCTCGCCGATCAGCTCGACACCTTCCACGGCTCGCTCAAGGACAACACCCAGCGCCTGAGCGGGCTGTTCGAACGCCGCTTCGCCTCTGGCCTGAGGATTCAGGACGGCCAGAGCGTGCAGGTGGCCGGTGTCGCCACCCCAGCGCTGTACCTGGGCGACCACCTGCTCAACAACGACCTGAGCATCGTCGATGAATTCCAGCAGATGACCGCCGGTATCGCCACGCTGTTCGTGCGCAGTGGCGACGACTTCGTGCGCATCGCCACCAACCTCAAGAAGCAGGACGGCAGCCGCGCCATCGGCACCCAGCTCGACCGCGCGCACCCGGCCTATGCGCGGCTGCTGGCCGGGCAGATGTACGTGGGCCGCGCCGTGCTGTTCGAGCGCAACTACATGACCCGCTACGTGCCGGTCAGCGACACCAGCGGTCGGGTGATCGCCGTGCTGTTCGTCGGCTTCGACTACACCGATGCGCAAAACGCCCAGTTCACCAACCTCAAGCGCTTCCGCATCGGCCAGACCGGTTCGCTGGCGCTGCTCGACAACCAAGGTCAGTGGCTGGTGCCGCCGGCGGGGGTGGCCGATACCCAGGCTGCGGCGACGGCCATCAAGGGCCTGGGGGCGCACGCGCAGTTCTGGAACAGCGGTGACCAGCGTTTCTTCAGCGTGGTGCAGCCGTTCGCCGAAGGCCCGTGGACCGTGGTGGCGAGCATGCCCGAGGCGGAAATCCGCGAAGTGACCTGGAGTGTCGGTTTGCGCCTGGCGATTGGCAGTCTGCTGGCCATGCTGCTGGCGGTGCTCGCCACCTTGTGGCTGCTGCGGCGCAAGCTGCGTCCGCTGGACGACCTGGTGCGCCAGGCCCAGGCGTTGGGCGCAGGCGACCTCAGTGCGCGGCTGACGCTGACCAGCGAGGACGAGATCGGTCAGTTGGCGCGCAGCTTCAACCAGATGGCCGACGCCCTGGCGACCATGGTCACGCACATTCGCAGCGCCTCCGAACAGGTCAGTGCCCGCTCGCAGTCGTTGGCCGGGTTGTCGTCCGGGGCGTGCGAGGGCATGGAACAGCAGTCCGGCGAAATCACCAGCATGGCGGGTGCCGTGGAGGAATTCAGCGCCACGTCGATGAACATTGCCGAGAACATGGCAGGCACCGAGCGCATGGCCCAGGACAACGCCCAGCAGACCCGTATCGGGCGTTCGGCCATGGACCAGGCGTCCGCCTCGCTGCGGCAGATCGCCGAAGCGCTGGGCGGCACGGCGACGGTGATGGACAGCCTGGGGGCGCGTTCGCAGGAAATCGGCGGCATCGTCGGGGTGATCACCGCGATCGCCGAGCAGACCAACTTGCTGGCGCTCAACGCCGCCATCGAAGCGGCGCGCGCTGGCGAGCAAGGCCGCGGCTTCGCCGTGGTGGCCGATGAGGTGCGTGGCTTGGCGGCGCGGACCCGCCAGGCCACCGAGGAAATTTCCACCATGATCGCCAGCATCCAACAGCAGACGGGTCAGGCGATCAGCACCCTGGAGCAGGGCAATCGGTTGATGCAGGATGGCCTGGAGCGCAACGACAAGGTGGCCCAGGCGCTGGCCCGCATCGACGAGCAGAGCCGTGCGGCGGGCGAGCAGTTCACCGTGATCAGCACGGCAACCCAGGAGCAGAGCAGCACCGCCAACCTGCTCAGCCGCAACCTGCAGAGCATCGCCCAGGCCAACAGTGAGCAGCATGACGTGGCCAACGAGCTGGCGGCGACGGCCCGGGAGCTGGAAGGGCTGGCCGAGCAGTTGCGCCAGGAAGTGGACCGCTTTCGCGTCGCCGGGTAAGGGCGGCTAGGCCAGGGTCACGCCCAGGGCCTGGACGCAGGCCTGCAGCGAACGCTGTTCGGCCTGCGCATACAGGGCCAACTCGTCCAGCACCGCAAGGCCCAGCGCGGCCTCGAAGGCCTCGCGGTTGGCGTTGCTGCCGTAGTGGGCCTGTGCGTCGTCGCCCAGGTTCGACTGGAAGATCCCGGCGGCGCTGACCGGCAGGAAGTCTTCGTAGACCAGCGCTTCGAAATGCACGTGCCCGGCATCGATCAGGCCTTGCAGCGTGTCAGGGCGATCCTGGCGGGTACGTTCGGCCAAGCCTTTTTCGGTGGCGAAGTAGCGGAAATAGGCCAGGCCCTGTTCGCGCATCTGCGCCAGGTCATCGGGGAACTCGGCGAAGTGGCTGGCCAGCAGCGTTCGATAGCGCTCGGCATTGGCCTCGGCGGGCACGCCGCCCAGGGCCGCGCGGGTGGCGTCGAGCAGGCGGTCGTAGAGCCTGCGGCCCTTGGCCGTGAGCGCCGCGCCGCGCTGTTCGATCTCGCCGAAGCGTGCGGTGTGACTGCCTTGGGCATCGCTGAAGGCGACCGTTTCCTGCAGCGCTTTGAAGCTGGTCTGGCGCAGCAGGATCGGATGGCGTCGAGTGGGTGGGCCTTCGACCACGGCCTTGGGCGCGATGCCTTTGGCCGGCATGCCCACCTGGATGGCGTCGATGTCCAGGGTGCGCGGCGTCAGGTGGTTGATGTGCGGGCCTTTGAAGGCCACCACATCGGCGATCAGGCGGTGCTGCTGGTGCAACTGCTGGTACTGCTCGGCGCTGACCGTCGCCTGCGGATGCCAGCGGAACGTGTGCAGGGCTTGCTCGACGAAGGTCTCGGCATCGGCGGCGCTCAGGCCGCCGTCGCGCTCGTGCTGGGCGATCAGTTCGAGTGCGCGCGGGGTGAAGATGCTGCGTTTGGCCAGGATGTCGCGGGCCAGCTCGCGCAGGCCGAGATCGTCGATCAGCTCCAGGCGCAGCAGCGAGGTGAAGACCCGGAACGGGCTGATGTGCAGCGACTGCTCGTGCACCGCGCGGAAGGCGGTGGAGTGCACCGGCACGCCCGCCGGGCTCAGGTCGTAGTAGCCGACCGGTCGCATGCCCATGACCGCGAACAGTCGGGCGATGGTTGCCAGCTCCTCGGCCGTGCCGACGCGGATCGCGCCATGGCGCTCCTGGTCCAGACGCTCGATTTCGCCGGTCCAGCGCAGGGCCTGGGCCACTTCGGGCTGTTCGGCCAGGATCTGCTGGTTGACCTCGCTCACCAGCTCCAGCAGCGTGCCGTACAGCGGCACCTCTTCTTTGTACAGGCGCGACATGGCTGCGGAGAACTGCGTGCGAATGCTGTCGGGGCTGACGAAATGGTGGGCGGGCATCGCGGGGTTCCTGAAGGTGGTAGAGATCCTGACATGAAAGCGAGGAATGCACTTTCTCTACAAGCGAAAAAAAGTGCGAGGGTCATTCCTTTTTTGATCGAACCTGCTGCGAGGCCCAGCCCGTCACCGGGCGATCACCACCAACTTGCCGACCGCTTGGCGCTGGGCCAGGCAATCGATGGCATGCCCGGCCTGCGCCAGCGGATAGGTCTGTGACACGCGCGGCTTGAGCTTGCCTTCGCTGTACCAGGCGAACAGTCGCCTGAAGTTGTCGGCATTGTCCTGGGGCTGGCGCTGGGCGAAGGCGCCCCAGAACACGCCGAGCACCGCCGCGCCCTTGAGCAGTACCAGGTTGGCGGCCAGTTGCGGGATGCTGCCGCTGGCGAAACCCACGACCAACAGTCGGCCGTTCCAGGCCAGGCTGCGTACCGCCTGGTCGAACAGCTCGCCGCCGACCGGGTCGTAGATCACGTCTGCGCCCTGGCCGCCGGTCAGGCGTTTGACTTCGTCTTTCAGACTGGCCTGGCTGTAGTCGATCAGTTCGTCGGCGCCGGCAGCCTGGGCGACGGCCAGCTTCTCGGCGCTGCTGGCGGCGGCGATCACCCGCGCACCCAGGGCCTTGCCGATCTCCACGGCCGCCAGGCCCACGCCGCCCGAGGCGCCGAGCACCAGCAGGGTTTCGCCGGCCTTGAGCTGGCCGCGCTGGCTGAGGGCGTGCATGGAGGTGCCGTAGGTCATGCTGAAGGCGGCGGCGGTAGTGAAGTCCATGTCGTCGGGAATCGGCAAGGCGTTGTAGTGCGGCACCGCGACCTGTTCGGCGAAGGCGCCCCAGCCGGTCAGCGCCATGACCCGTTGGCCGACCTTGAACGTGCCCGCCTTCTCGCCGACCGCCGCCACCACACCGGCCGCTTCGCCGCCGGGCGAGAAGGGCAGTGGCGGCTGAAACTGATACTTGCCCTGGATGATCAGCGTGTCGGGAAAGTTGACCCCGGCGGCGTGCACGTCGAGCAGCAGCTCGTTGGGCTTGGGCACCGGGCTGGCGACCTCTTCGAGCACCAGGTCGCCTGCCGGCCCCAGGGTTTTGCACAACACAGCTTTCATCGGGCTATTCCTTTGCGGGTGTTGGCCGATAAGTGTAGGAGGGCGAAGGGGTGGGTCAACGAGCATGGCCTGTTCTGATGGGCCGGCATAAGCCCGGGCTTGGGTTTGTACGCGGTGCTGGGTAAGCTGGCGCCCATTGTGTCGAGGAGCGAAGTCGTGAAAGCGTGGATCTTGATGGTGCTGGCGCTGCTGCTGCCGGTCGCGGCCCTGGCCGAAGAAGCCAAGGAAGGGGAACCGAAGGTGGCCTACATCAGCCTGAGCCCGCCCTTCGTCGGCAACTATGCGCTCGATGGCGGGCCCAAGCTGCGGGTATTCAAGGCCGACGTGGCCCTGCGCGTCACCGGCGATGCCGCCGTGGCGGCGGTCAAGCACCATGAGCCGCTGATCCGCAACCAGTTGGTGGCGTTGTTCACCCAGCAGGGTGTGGACAACATGAGCAGCGTCGAGGCCAAGGAGGCGTTGCGTCAGGAGGCGCTCAAGCAGGTGCAGCAGGTGATGCAGGCCGAGGAAGGCAAGCCGATCGTCGAAGACTTGCTGTTCAATAACCTGATCGTGCAGTGACGCTGGCTAGCTGCCGTGTAATCACCGCACCAGCGCGCAAATCGCCTGCCATTGTTCCGTCGTCACCGGCATCACCGACAGCCGGCTACCCTTCTGAACCAGCGGCAGTTCGGCGAGTGCCGTCTGCTGCTTGAGCTGCGCCAATTCCAGTACCTGATCGAAGGTGCGTACCGGCTCGACGTCGACTGCGCTCCAGGGGTTCTTGTCGGCGCTGGCCTTGGCGTCGAAGTAGGGGCTCTGTGGGTCCAGCGCGGTGGGGTCCGGGTAGGCGCCTGCGCTGATCCGGGCGATGCCGGCGATGCCGGGCTGCGGGCAACTGGAGTGATAGAAGAAGAACGCGTCGCCGACGCTCATGGCGCGCAGGAAATTGCGCGCCTGATAGTTGCGCACGCCGTCCCAGCGCGCCTGGCCCAGGCGCGACAAATCGGCACTGGACAGCTCGTCGGGTTCGGATTTCATCAGCCAATAGGCCATGGGCGCTGCTCCTGACAAGTTTGGAAATAAGATGTTGCATCTAACCGACAGCCGGTTGGCGTCAACGTTTGCGTGTTGCGTCACGTTGGCGGAAAATGCGCCGATTTTAACGTTAGGGGCTCCGGCGATGCCGAGAAAGTCGTCGAGCCTGAACAGTTTGCCGAGGGGGCAATCATGAACAAACGCAAACCGGACCTACTGTGGATCCTGGCCTTCATCTTCGGTCTGGGCGTGGTCACCACCGGTTATGCGCAGGGTTTGTGGGAGCGCAAGCTCGACGCGTCATATCAGACGTCGGCCGTGTCCACCCCTCAACAGTCACGCTGATCGCTGCGGCGCGCGGCCTTCAAGCCGGCGCCAGGTACCAGTTGCGGTCCGAGACGGTTCCGCGCAACAGTACATCCCAACTGGCCTGAGCCAGGCGCTCAACCTTCTGGCATTCATGGGCCAGACCCAGCAGCAGCGGTTTCTTCCAGTGTTGGCGCCGGCCTTGATAGGCCAGGCTGCGATCATAGAAGCCTCCGCCCATCCCCAGGCGTCCGCCTGCCTCGTCGAAGCCCACCAGTGGCAGCAGAATCAGGTCCAGTGCCCACACCGGCCGCTGACGCTTGCGCTCGATCACCGGCTCGGCAATACGGAAACGGTTGCGCCGCAGTGGCTCGCCGCGTTCGAAGCGCTGGAACACCATGCGCGTGCGCGGCCAGGCGTGCAGGACCGGCAAGTAAGTGCGCTTGCCACGGCGCTGCGCTTCACGCAGCAACAGGCGCGGGTCGATCTCACCGTCGTTGGGCAAATACAGGGCGATGTGCCGGGCACGTCGAAACAGCGGATGCTGCGCCAACTGGCGGTACAGGCCCAGGGCGGCCTGGCGCTGCTGAGCCGAGGTGAGTGCGCGACGGGCGTTGCGCAACACGCGACGCAGTTGTGGACGGGTGAGCGGCGCGGTGTCGGTCATGGCACAGGCGATCCCGGAAGCGGGCCGTGGCAGGCGGCCTAAGCGAAAATGCCCGCCAAAGGGGCGGGCATCGAATATTCAGGCTCCCCGATAAGACCGCTATCGGTGTAGCCCTTGAACCCGAAAGTTCAAGGTGGAGATTGCAGGAGGCTTTAAGGCTTTCCGTCGAGCGGACATGCACACCGGCCCCACGTGCAAGCCCCGTGGTTGTGCGTATCGGCTCAGGGACATAACCGACTGGCGCATCCACCAGGGAGTGGCGCCAGTATACCTATCTCAATCCTTTTTGCTAACCGGGTCGTCGGACAGCGCCTGATCGACTCGCTCGAGCAGGTCACGCACCTGCTCGCGGGTGGTGCCCGCGCTGGCGCCCTCGGGACGCTCCTGGCGGTGCAGCAATTCGTGGGTGATGTTCAGGGCGGCCATGACCGCGATGCGATCGGCGCCGATCACCTTGCCGCTGCTGCGGATCTCGCGCATCTTGCCGTCCAGGTAGCGCGCCGCGCCGACCAGATTGCTGCGCTCTTCCGGCGGGCAGATGATCGAGTACTCCTTGTCCAGGATGTGCACGGTGACGCTATTGCTTGAACTCATGAGTCTTGCTCCAGGGCCTTCAGACGCAAGATCATCGACTCGATCTTGTGCCGGGCGATCTCGTTCTTTTCGATGAGGTGGGCGCGCTCTTCGCGCCAGGACCGTTCCTGCGCTACTAGGAGTGCATTTTGCCGTTTTAGTTGCTCGACGCGTGCAATCAGCAGCTCGAAACGGCTCATCAGCGCCTGCAGGTCATTGTCTTGCGTGGATTGCACTCGATCCGCTCCTTCGTCGATCGCCTGGCGATCTTGCGTCTGCCCGAGCCGGGGCGGGCGGCGCAGATGGTCTTGGCGCGCCTGCCGGTGCTAGGATACAAGGCCTTCATTCTAGTCATATGCGCCGTCTGGCGCCTAGCCGCCCATGCCCAATACCCAATCGCCTTACACCGCCTTCGCCTCGTTGCTGTCGAGCAACGGTCATCCTGTCTCTCCGGCCGAGTTGCATGGTCTGCTGATCGGCCGCAGTTGCGCCGGTGCCGGCTTCGATGCCGAGGCCTGGCTGGCCGACGCCGCGGCTGCGCTGGAGAGCGAACCGCAAGACAACGTCCGCGCGGCCCTGATCGGCCTGCAGGAGATGGTCAAGGCCGAACTCACCGGCGAAGACGTCGCCATCGTCCTGCTGCTGCCGGGCGATGAAACCTCGTTGACCGAACGTGCCACTGCACTGGGCCAGTGGTGCCAGGGCTTCATTGCCGGCTTCGGCCTGAACGCCGGCGGCAAGGACCTGTCCACCGATGCCAAGGATGTGCTGCAGGACCTGGTGGCCATTTCCCAGGTCCAGGAAGCACTGGAAGAATCCGAGGACGGCGAGAACGACTACATGGAAGTCATGGAGTACCTGCGCGTCGCCCCGTTGCTGCTGTACACGGAGCTGGCCGCACCCGTCGCGCCAGCGCCCAAGCCATCGCTGCATTGATCGTTCCGGGGGTCGTTTGCCCATGAGCCACATCCCCAAGGCGGAGTACGCCCGTCGGCGCAAGGCGCTGATGGCGCAGATGGTCCCCAACAGCATCGCCATCCTGCCAGCGGCAGCGGTGGCGATTCGCAACCGCGACGTCGAGCACGTCTATCGCCAGGACAGCGATTTCCAGTACCTGAGCGGCTTCCCCGAGCCCGAGGCGGTGATCGCCCTGATTCCCGGGCGCGAGCACGGCGAGTACGTGCTGTTCTGCCGCGAGCGCAACCCCGAGCGCGAGCTCTGGGACGGCCTGCGCGCAGGTCAGGAAGGGGCGATTCGCGACTACGGCGCCGACGATGCCTTCCCCATCACCGACATCGACGAGATCCTGCCGGGGCTGATCGAGGGGCGCGAGCGGGTCTACAGCGCCATGGGCAGCAACCCCGAATTCGACCGACGGCTGATGGACTGGATCAACGTGATTCGCTCCAAGGCCCGTCTCGGCGCCCAGCCACCGAATGAATTCGTTGCCCTGGATCATCTGCTGCACGACATGCGCCTGTATAAATCGGCGGCGGAAGTGAAGGTGATGCGCGAGGCCGCGGCGATTTCCGCGCGTGCCCATGTGCGGGCCATGCAGGCTTGCCGTGCCGGACTGCATGAATTCAGCCTGGAGGCCGAACTGGACTACGTGTTCCGTCAGGGGGGCGCGAAGATGCCGGCCTACGGCTCGATCGTCGCCGCTGGGCGCAACGCCTGCATCCTGCATTACCAGCAGAACGATGCACCGCTCAAGGACGGCGACCTGGTGCTGATCGACGCGGGCTGCGAAATCGACTGCTATGCCAGCGACATCACCCGCACCTTCCCGGTCAGTGGGCGCTTCTCGCCTGAGCAGAAGGCGATCTACGAGCTGGTGCTGGAGTCCCAACACGCCGCCTTCGCCGAGATCGCGCCCGGCAAGCACTGGAATCACGCCCACGAGGCGACGGTGCGGGTCATCACCGAAGGGCTGGTCAGGCTGGGGCTGCTGCAGGGCGAGGTCCAGGCGCTGATCGACAGCGAGGCCTACCGCGCCTTCTACATGCATCGCGCCGGACACTGGCTGGGCATGGACGTGCACGACGTGGGCGAATACAAGGTCGGTGGTCAGTGGCGCGTGCTCGAACCGGGCATGGCGCTGACCGTCGAGCCGGGCATCTACATCGCCCCGGACAACACGCGCGTGGCGAAGAAATGGCGTGGTATCGGGGTTCGAATCGAGGACGACGTGGTGGTCACCAGAAAAGGCTGTGAAATCCTCACCTCAGGCGTGCCGAAGACGGTCGCCGAGATCGAGGCCTTGATGGCCGACGCGCGCAAGGACGTGGCATGAATCGAGTCAATCTGGCGATCATCGGCGGTGGTCTGGTCGGTGCCAGCCTGGCGCTGGCCTTGCAGGCCGGGGCCAAGGCGCGTGGATGGCGCATTCTGCTGATCGAGCCGTTCGCCCCCGGTGACAGCTTCCAGCCCAGCTACGATGCGCGCTCTTCAGCGCTGTCCTTCGGCACCCGGCAGATCTACGACCAACTGGGCCTGTGGCACGGTATCGAGCGTCGCGCCGAGCCGATCCGCCAGATCCAGGTGTCCGATCGCGGCCGCTTCGGCGCAACGCGCCTGGATGCCCAGGAGGAGGGCGTGCCGGCGCTGGGCTACGTGGTGGAGAACGCCTGGCTCGGCCAATGCCTGTGGCAGGGCCTGGACAGCGAAGTGGTGAGCTGGCGCTGCCCGGCCGAGGTCAAGGCCTTGCAGCCGATCGCCGGCGGCTACCGCCTGCAACTGGACGACGACACCCGCGTGGAGTGCGACCTGGCGATTCTTGCCGACGGCGGCCGCTCCGGCCTGCGCGAGCAGTTGGGTATCCATGTGCGGCGCATCCCCTATGAGCAGAGTGCGCTGATCGCCAACATCACCCCTGGCCAGGCCCATCGGGGCCAGGCCTTCGAACGCTTCACCGAACAAGGCCCCATGGCCTTGCTGCCGCTGCCGGAGAATCGCTGCGCGCTGGTCTGGACCCGACAGGGCATGGACGCGCGGCGCCTGGCCGACCTCGACGAGCGCGCATTCCTCGGCGAGTTGCAAGAGGCCTTCGGTTATCGCCTGGGGGCCTTGCGCCAGGTCGGCGCACGGCATCTGTATCCGCTGGCGCTGGTCGAGGCCCAAGAGCAGGTGCGTCCGCACCTGGTGGTGCTGGGCAATGCCGCGCACAGCCTGCACCCGATTGCCGGCCAAGGCTTCAACCTGTCGCTGCGCGATGTGCAAGCCCTGGCCGAGGCCTTGCTCGCCGGTCCGCAACAGCCGGGCGACCTCGCCACGTTGCAGGCCTACCGTGAACGTCAGCGCCTCGATCAAGCCTTGACCATTGGCTTTTCCGACCAGGTCACACGCCTGTTCGGCACGGCTCAGCCGCTGTTGGCCGGCGGTCGCAACCTCGGCCTGCTGGGCCTGGACCTGCTGCCCCCGGCGAAAAGTTGGTTCGCCCGCCAGGCCATGGGCCTGGGCACTCGCGCCGATCTGCGAGGCCAGGCATGAGCGATGCGCGCAAGCTCGCCCGTCGCGCCCGCCTGCTGCGCTGGCTGCTGAATCTCTACCCGCCCTACCTGGGCGCCGGCATCCGCGTGCAACGCATCAGTCCGGACATGCGCAGCGTCAAGGTGCGCATGAGCCTGACGCGCTGGAACCGCAACTACGTCGGCACCCAGTTCGGCGGCAGCCTGTATTCGATGGTTGACCCCTTCTACATGCTGTTGCTGATCGAGCAGCTGGGCAGCGAGTACATCGTCTGGGACAAGGCTGCCAGCATCGACTTCATCGCACCGGGCAAAGGTCCGGTGTTCGCCGAACTGCACATCGACGATGCCCTGCTGGACGACATCCGTCAGCAGACGGCCAGTGGCAAGAAATGCCTGCCGCGTCTGCAGGTGGACATCCGTGACGGCGCTGGCGAGCTGGTGGCCCGTGTCGACAAAACCCTATATGTGCGGCTCAAGCCGCAAGCGAGGCAGGCATAAGGCATGGACATGCGCGCGGATCTGTTGATTGTCGGAGCCGGTATGGTCGGCAGCGCCCTGGCGCTCGCCTTGCGCCACAGCGGGCTGCAGGTGCTGCTGGTCGATGGCGGGCCTCTGTCGGTCAAGCCGTTCGAGGCGGCGGCGCCCTTCGAGCCGCGGGTCAGTGCCCTGTCGGCCGCTAGCCAGCGCATCCTCGAGCGCCTCGGCGCCTGGGAAGGCATCGCCGGGCGACGCGTGTGTCCATATTCGGACATGCAGGTATGGGACGGCAGCGGCACCGGGCAGATCCACTTCTCGGCGGCCAGCGTGCATGCCCAGGTGCTGGGCCACATCGTCGAGAACCGCGTGGTCCAGGACGGCCTGCTCGAGCGCCTGCACGACAGCGATGTCGGCCTCGTGCCCAATGCCCGTCTGGAACAGCTGCGTCGCTCCGGTGACGAGTGGCTGGTCACGCTGGCCGACGGTCGACGCGTGCGCGCACCGTTGGTGGTGGCGGCCGACGGCGCCCACTCGGCGGTGCGTCGCCTGGCCGGTTGCGCCACCCGCGAATGGGATTACCTGCATCACGCCATCGTCACCAGCGTGCGTTGTAGCGCGCCGCACCAGGCCACGGCCTGGCAACGCTTCACCGACGAGGGGCCGCTGGCGTTCCTGCCGCTGGCGCGCGACGGTGGGCAACACTGGTGCTCGATCGTCTGGTCCACCACGCCGGAGCAGGCCGAGCAGGCCATGGCGCTGGACGACGCGGCATTCTGCCGGGCGCTGGAGCGCGCTTTCGAGGGGCGCCTGGGCAGGGTCGAGCATGCCGATCCGCGTCTGTGCGTGCCGCTGCGTCAGCGCCATGCCAAGCGCTATGTGGACGAAGGCCTGGTGCTGATTGGCGATGCCGCCCATACCATCCACCCACTGGCGGGTCAGGGGGTCAACCTGGGGTTCCTCGACGCTGCCGTGCTGGCCGAGGAGCTGATGCGCGCCAGCGAGCGTGGCGAGCGCCTGGCGGACGTCAAGGTGCTGAGTCGCTACGAGCGCCGACGCATGCCGCACAACCTTGCGCTGATGGCGGCCATGGAGGGCTTCGAGCGCCTGTTCCAGGCCAATCCGCTGCCGCTGCGCTGGCTGCGCAACACGGGGCTGAAAGTGGTGCAGGACTTGCCCGAGGCCAAGGCGCTGTTCGTGCGTCAGGCGCTGGGCTTGAGCGGCGATCTGCCGGCGCTGGCAAAAGCCTGAGGGTCAGCCGTTCCCTTGCAACATCTGGTAACGGCTCAGTGGGTGAGCAGGCAAATGAGATTCACTACCCTTTGCGCCTCACTTACCCCTGGAGCCCTCGCCATGTCGCCCCGCAAGCCTCTGTTCGCCGCCCTGGCGCTGACCCTGTTCGCTGGCACTGCCCAGGCGGCGGACGACGAAGTGGTGGTGTATTCCTCGCGCATCGACGAGTTGATCAAGCCAGTGTTCGACGCCTACACCGCCGAAACAGGGGTGAAGATCAAGTTCATCACCGACAAGGAAGCGCCGTTGATGCAGCGCATCAAGGCCGAGGGCCAGAACGGCGTGGCCGACCTGCTGCTCACCGTCGATGCCGGCAACTTGTGGCAGGCCGAGCAGATGGGCATCCTGCAGCCGATCAAGTCGGACATCATCGACCGCAACATTCCGCCCCAGTACCGCGCCGCTTCCCATGACTGGACGGGCCTGAGCCTGCGGGCGCGGACCATCGTCTACGCCAGCGACCGGGTCAAGCCCGCTGAACTGAGCACCTACGAAGCCCTGGCCGACAAGCAGTGGGAAGGCCGTCTGTGCCTGCGCACGGCGAAGAAGGTCTACAACCAGTCGCTCACCGCCACGCTGATCGAGGCGCATGGCGAGGCCGAGACCGAGAAGCTGGTCAAAGGCTGGATCAACAACTTGTCCACCGATGTGTTCTCCGACGACAACGCCGTGATTCAGGCCGTGGCGGCCGGTCAGTGCGATGTCGGCGTGGTCAATACGTACTATTACGGCCGCCTGCACAAGATCGATCCGAACCTGCCGGTGAAGATCTTCTGGCCTAACCAGGGCGACCGTGGCGTGCACGTCAACCTGTCGGGGATCGGCCTGACCCAGCACGCGCCTCACCCGGAGGCGGCGAAGAAGCTGGTGGAGTGGATGACCGGTGAGCAGGCGCAGAAGCTGTTCGCCGACATCAACCAGGAGTTTCCAGCCAATCCCAAGGTCAAGCCGTCGGACGAGGTCGCGGCCTGGGGCAGCTTCAAGGCTGACAGCCTGCCGGTGGAGGTGGCTGGCAAGCGTCAGGCCCAAGCCATTCGCTTGATGGACCGGGCTGGCTGGAACTGAGTCATGAACCTGATCGCGGGTTCACCCCGCGATCGCCGCAACGCAACCAACCCAGCCACCGGACTCAGCCACTTTGCCTCACACACCCCAACGCCGCTGGTATGTCCCGGTCTCGCTCATCGCCGCTCTGGTGCTGCTGCCCCTGAGCGTGCTGGTGCTGTCCTGGCAGTCGATCGATGTTCAGATCTGGTCGCACCTGCTCGACACCCAGATGAGTCGTCTGCTGGGCAATACCTTGACGCTGGTGGTGGGCGTTGGCCTGGGCGTCACCCTGCTCGGCGTCAGCCTGGCGTGGCTCACCAGCCTCTGCGAATTCCCCGGCAGGCGCTGGCTGGACTGGGCGCTGATGCTGCCCTTCGCCATTCCGGCCTACGTGCTGGCGTTCGTCTTCGTCGGCCTGCTGGATTTCGCCGGTCCCGTGCAAAGCGCGTTGCGTGAACTGTTCGGTCCTCTGCGCCTGCCCCGTGTGCGCTCCACCGGCGGTGTGATCGTGGTGCTGGTGCTGGTGTTCTATCCCTACGTCTACCTGCTGGCTCGCAGTGCGTTTCTGGCCCAGGGCCGGGGGCTGATGGAGGCGGCGCGGGTACTGGGCCTCTCACCGCTGCAGGCCTTCTGGCGGGTGGCGTTGCCCATGGCGCGGCCGGCCATCGGCGCCGGCGTCGCCCTGGCGCTGATGGAAACCCTGGCCGATTTCGGCGCGGTGGCGGTGTTCAACTTCGATACCTTCACCACCGCCATCTACAAGACCTGGTACGGCTTCTTCAGCCTGTCCAGCGCCGCGCAGTTGGCCAGCCTGCTGCTGTTGGCGGTCATGCTGGTGCTGTACGGCGAGCGCCGCGTCCGTGGCGCGACGCGCAGCGCCAACGAGCGTGCGCGTGGCCGGGCCCTGTATCACCTGCGTGGACTCAAGGCCCTGGCCGCCAGTGGCTGGTGCCTGCTGGTCTTCGCCTGCGCGTTCGTGATTCCGCTGCTGCAACTGCTGGCGTGGTTCTGGCAGCGTGGCCGCCATGACCTGGACGAGCGCTATGCCGGGTTGATCCTGCACACCCTCTCTCTCGGTGGCATGGCGGCGCTGATCACCGTGTGCGTGGCGCTGGTGCTGGCCTTCGCCCGACGCCAGGCGCCCAGTGCCTCGATCCGCGCCGGCGTCGGGCTGGCCAATCTGGGCTATGCCTTGCCGGGATCGGTGCTGGCGGTATCGATCATGTTGGCCTTCAGCTACTTGGATAACCATGTGGTGATCCCGCTGTCCAGTTGGCTCGGTGGCGCGGGCAAGCCATTGCTATTGGGGAGCGTATCCGCCCTATTGCTGGCGTATCTGGTGCGGTTCATCGCCGTGGCCTATGGGCCGTTGGAGAGCAGCCTGGCGCGGGTCAGGCCCTCGCTGCCAGAGGCTTCGCGCAGCCTGGGCGTGGCCGGGCCGCGATTGTTTTTCAGGGTGTATCTGCCGTTGCTGGTGCCGGGCGTGTTGAGCGCTGCGTTGCTGGTCTTCGTCGATGTACTGAAGGAAATGCCGGCGACCTTGCTCATGCGTCCGTTCGGCTGGGACACCCTGGCCGTGCGCGTCTTCGAGATGACCAGCGAAGGGGAGTGGGCGCGCGCCTCGCTGCCGGCCCTGACCCTGGTGCTGGTCGGACTGCTGCCGGTCATCCTGCTGATCCGTCGCTCGGCGCGCGGGCCTGGGCAAGCGTGCTGAGGGTGTCAGCCCTGGCCCTTGCCGCTACAATGCGCGGCATTCGCCGAGGCCGGTCCTGCAATAGCCAGCGCTGATCGAACAGCGCCGACCGCCTCTGCCTCGCCACGCCCGGAAGGAGAAACCCATGGGACAGCGCACGCCCCTGTACGACCTGCACCTGGCGCTTGGCGCCAAGACGGTCGACTTCGGTGGTTGGGACATGCCCCTGCATTACGGCTCGCAGGTCGAAGAACATCATCAGGTGCGCCGCGATTGCGGCGTTTTCGATGTTTCCCACATGAGTGTCATCGACCTTGACGGTGCAGATGCCATGCCCTGGCTGCGCCGTCTGCTGGCCAACGATGTGATCCGCCTCGACCGCACCGGCAAGGCGCTCTACAGCCCGTTGCTCAACGAGCAGGGCGGGGTCATCGATGACCTCATCGTCTACCGAACCGAGGCGGGCTACCGACTGGTGGCCAATGCCGCCACCCGCGACAAGGTGCTGGCCTGGTTGAATGCCTGCCGCGCAGGCCATGCCGTGAACCTGGTCTCGCGCACGGATCTGGCCATTCTGGCCATCCAGGGCCCGCAGGCGCGCGAGAAGGTCGCAGCGCTGCTGAGTGCCGCGCGGGCGGCGCTGATCCGCACGCTCCAGCCGTTCGAGGGGGTGACCGACGGGGACTGGTTCATCGCCCG
Source organism: Pseudomonas sp. RAC1 (assembly GCF_030658255.1). Lineage (NCBI taxonomy): Bacteria > Pseudomonadati > Pseudomonadota > Gammaproteobacteria > Pseudomonadales > Pseudomonadaceae > Pseudomonas > Pseudomonas sp. RAC1. The sequence goes on along the minus strand of NZ_JAUTXS020000022.1, from coordinate 207,665 downwards.
CACTGGCTATACCGGCGAGGACGGTCTGGAAATCATCCTGCCGGCCGATCAGGCGGCCACCTTTTTCTACGATCTGGTCGGCGCCGGCATCGCGCCCAGCGGCCTCGGCGCGCGCGATACCTTGCGTCTGGAAGCCGGTATGAACCTGTACGGTCAGGATATCGACGAACGCCATACGCCGCTCACGTCCAACCTGGGCTGGAGCATCGCCTGGGAGCCGGCAGAGCGCGATTTCATCGGGCGCGGCGGTCTGCTCGCGGAAATCGAGCGTGGGGTTGAAGAGAAATTGGTCGGCCTGGTATTGGAAGAACGCGGTGTCCTGCGCGCTCATCAGACCGTTCGCGTCGCCGGGATTGGCGAAGGAGAGATTACCAGTGGTAGTTTCTCTCCTACGCTGATCAAGTCCATCGCCTTGGCGCGGGTACCCATGGCCACGGGTGAGCGTGCTGAGGTGGAAATTCGCGGCAAGTGGTATCCGGTGCGCGTGGTCAAACCCACCTTCGTGCGCCACGGCAAGATTCTGATCTGAACCATTACCGGCGGTACGCCGCTGAGCCAATCGAGGAAAACGACACATGAGCAATATCCCCGCCGACCTGCGTTTCGCTGAAAGTCACGAGTGGGCTCGCCTGGAGGCTGACGGTAGCGTCACCGTGGGCATCAGCGACCATGCCCAGGAAGCTTTGGGCGATGTGGTCTTCGTCGAACTGGCCGAAGTCGGCAAGGTGTTCGCGGCGGGTGATGCCGCAGGTGTGGTCGAATCGGTCAAGGCGGCGTCTGATATCTATGCACCAGTGAGTGGCGAAGTGATCGCCGTCAACGAAGCACTGGCCGACAGCCCGGAGCAGCTGAATGAAACGCCTTACGAGGCCTGGATCTTCAAGCTCAAGCCGAGCAATGCGGCCGAACTGGACAAGCTGCTGGATGCTGCCGGTTACCAGGCGGCCATCGGGGAATGAGTGACCGGGGCGGCCATCAGGCTGCCCCGCACTGCACGCGAGGTGACTACTTCGCGTCGAGATTGCTGGCCAGGATGGCGTTGGCCAAGTCCATGTCGGTGGCTTGTACACCGGGATTCTCGGCCCGTACCTGACGCATCGCGGCTTCCAGGTAAGGACCGCGGATCGCGCCGTCGCTGGCGACGAAGCTGCCAGCGTCGTCCTGTGCCGCGGCGACCAGCTTGTGGTCCTTGAAGGTCAGGTACGTGGAGGCGGTGGTTGCGCCGGAAGAGATGATGTCGCGCCAGGATGCCAGGGCGGAGCCCACGGGCAGAGACAGCATGACAGCGGCCGCAATGGCGGATTTGAGACGCATGTTGAATACCTCGGAAGGTTAGGGCGCACAGGTGCCGGATTCGATCGCTTTGCCTGAGGCAAGTTCCTTTGCGCGCAAGATAGGGGCGGTGCTCAGGGGCATACCCGCAGAACCTCCTGCAGGCTGGTCAGCCCCTGTGCAACCTTGTCTTCGCCGCATCGGCGCAAGTCCCGCATACCTCTGGCAAAAGCTTGCTGTCGCAGGCTCGCCAGGTCCATCCGGGCGCCGATTCGCGCTCGCAGAGCTTCGCAGAGCACCAGCAGTTCGAACAGTCCGGTACGCCCCTTGTAGCCAGTTCCGCGACAGGTCCTACACGACGCATCGTTCTCGCCTGACCTGCCGTGGCAAGCCACGCAAAAGGTCCGGACCAGACGCTGGGCCATGACCGCGATCAGCGTGGCTTTGATCAGGTAGTCGGCAACGCCCAGTTCCTGCAAGCGGGTGATAGCGCTGCAGGCGTCGTTGGTGTGCAGGGTGGAAAGTACCAGGTGACCGGTCAAGGCGGCTTGCACCGCGACCTGCGCCGTTTCCCGGTCACGGATTTCGCCGATCATGATGATGTCAGGGTCCTGGCGCAGCAACGCTCGCACTCCATTGGCGAAGCTCAGGTCGAGCGCCGGCTGGACCTGCAATTGGTTCAGGCCGGGCTCCAGCCGCTCGATGGGATCTTCGATGGTGCACAGGTTGATCTCGGGTGTAGCGAGGTACTTGAGGCTGGCATAGAGCGTGCTGGTCTTGCCGGAGCCGGTGGGGCCGGTCAGCAGGACAATGCCCTGGCGCCGGGCCAGCAGCGTTTGCCACTGCTCGAGCAAGCGGCCTTCCAGCCCCAGGCGCTCGAAGTCTTCATGCAACTGTTCCGGATCGAAAATGCGCAGCACCAGCTTTTCGCCGAAGGGAGTCGGTAGGGTGGACAGGCGCAATTCGATTTCGCTGGCGTCGGGCAGACGGCTTTTCAAACGACCATCCTGAGGGCGGCGTTTCTCGGCCACGTCCATTCGCCCCAGATGCTTCAGGCGGCTGACCAGTGCCAAGGTCACGCTGCCCGGAAACACGTACACCGTGTGCAGCAAGCCGTCGATGCGATAGCGCAGTTGGCCCTGATCGCCACGTGGCTCCAGGTGGATATCGCTGGCGCGCTGCTCGACGGCGTACTGCAGGAGCCAGTCGGCGATGTGCACGATGTGCGCGTCGTCGGCGTTGTTGGCCGTCGTTCTGCCACTCTGTTCCAGCAAGTGTTCCAGTGCGCCCAAGCTGGCGCGCTGCTGCTGGGCACCTTGTACCGAGTGCGCCAGGTGCTGGTAGGTGTGCGTGAGTTGGCGCAGTTGCGCCGGATTGGCCAGTACGCGACGGATCGGCTGGCCAAGGCTGCGCCCCAGGTCGGCCTCCCATTCGCGCTGATAGGGCTGGGTACTGGCCACGGTGACCGCGGTGTCGTCCCTGTCCACGGCGAGGATGCCATGACGGCGAGCGAAGGCCGGGGAGATCAGGTCCGCCACCCCGGCCAGGTCGATGGTCAGCGGGTCAAGGCGTACATAGGGCAGGCCGGTCTTGTCTGCCAGCCATTGGCAGAGGGTATCCAGATCCAGTGTATGGCCGGGCCGCAGGCGGTCTTTCAGGGACAGGCTGGCGAGAATCTCCAGGGGATGGCTCGGCGGGTGACTGGCGTGCTCGAGCACGCGAAGCGTATCGGCGGGGTCCAGGCGCTGCTCGGCCAGCAGCGCTTCGAGTAGGCGATTGAGGTCGAGGCTGTGATCGTGTGGGCTGTGCATGGCGGCATCCTTGCCGGGCTGCTGAAGGCCTGGGCAAGCTTAGCCGGGGTTGAAATACGGTCCGGTAAAAATGGGTTTCCGGATCTTGCGCGGTCGCAGCGGCATCGAGGCGCCTCAGCCAACGACGACTTCCGACAGCCTGGGTACGTTTTCCAGCAGTACTTCGCCCACGCACACCAGGTTGCGCATTTTCTGTGCGATCACACCGGCACGGTGCCAGCTCAGTCCGGCGATACCGATTTCCACGTGCAGCACGTCATCGTGCTGACAGACCTGCACACTGTGTGGCGTGAGAAATTGCAGAGCGAACAGGTTCAGCACTCGACACAAACTGTCGGGTTCGGCCTCGATATCCAGGCGATAACGCACCTCGGTAAGGTGGACACTGGCCGCCCAGGCATCGCTGCGCGTGGGGGTGTCTTGGCGTTCGAGTGCATTCATGAAGGTCTCCCATTGGATGCAGAGCATTCTCCCAGGTCGAAACAGGCATTTCTTCGTTATTATTCCTCGTTTGAACTGAGCCTGAGACTAGATCAAGTCTCATAACCGTAAATAAAAGGATCAATCATGCACGGCGAACTGGATGCCTATGACCGGCGCATTCTCGAATTGCTCCAAGAGGATGCGTCCTTGTCCAGCGCGCAGATTGCCGAGCGCGTGGGGCTTTCCCAGTCCCCCTGCTGGCGACGGATACAGCGGTTGAAAGACGAAGGGGTCATCCGCGCTCAGGTCACCCTGCTCGATCGCCGTAAAGTGGGTCTGAACACGCAGATTTTCGCGGAGGTCAAGCTCAACGCCCATGGTCGCTCCAACTTCACCGAGTTCACCGAGGCGATCCGTGGATTTCCCGAAGTGCTGGAGTGCTACGTGCTGATGGGCTCGGTGGACTTCCTGCTGCGGATCGTCACGGCCGATATCGAGGCTTACGAGCGCTTCTTCTTCGAGAAGCTGTCGAACGTGCCGGGGATCCAGGAAGTGAATTCGATCGTGGCGCTGTCCGAGATCAAGTCGACCACCAGCCTGCCGCTGTAATGCAAACTGCGGGCGCAAAAAAACCGGCGCTGTGGGCGCCGGTTCGGTCAGGCTCGCAACCTTCAGAGGCCGTCGAGCATGGCTTTGTTGCGTACCGCGCCTTTGTCAGCGCTGGTCGCCAGCAGGGCGTAAGCCTTCAGTGCGGTGGTCACCTTGCGTGGTCGCGCTTCGGCGGGCTTCCAGCCTTTCTTGTCCTGATCGGCACGGCGCGCCGCCAGCTCCTCGTCGCTGACCAACAGGTTGATCGAGCGGTTGGGAATGTCGATCAGCACCTTGTCGCCATCCTTCACCAGACCAATCGCGCCGCCCGACGCCGCTTCCGGCGAGGCATGGCCGATGGACAGGCCCGAGGTGCCGCCGGAGAAACGGCCGTCGGTGAGCAAGGCGCAGGCTTTGCCCAGGCCCTTGGACTTCAGGTACGAGGTGGGGTAGAGCATTTCCTGCATGCCTGGACCACCTTTCGGACCTTCGTAACGGATGATCACGATGTCGCCGGCCTTCACTTCGTCGGCGAGGATGCCGCGCACGGCGCTGTCCTGGCTTTCGAAGATCTTGGCGGTGCCCTCGAACACGTGGATCGACTCGTCCACACCGGCGGTTTTCACGACGCAGCCGTCCAGGGCGATATTGCCGTACAGCACGGCCAGGCCGCCTTCCTGCGAGTAGGCGTGCTCGACGCTGCGGATGCAACCGTTCTCGCGGTCGTCATCGAGCGTGTCCCAGCGAGTCGACTGGCTGAAGGCGGTCTGGGTCGGGATGCCGGCTGGGCCTGCCTTGAAGAAGGTGTGCACGGCGGCGTCATCGGTCTGGGTGATGTCCCACTTGGCGATGGCTTCTTCCATGCTGCGGCTGTGCACGGTCGGCAGGTCCGTGTGCAGCAGCCCGCCACGGGCCAGCGAGCCGAGGATGCTGAAGATGCCACCGGCGCGGTGCACGTCTTCCATGTGGTACTTCTGGATGTTCGGCGCCACCTTGCACAGCTGCGGTACCGTGCGTGACAGGCGATCGATGTCGCGCAGGTCGAAGGCCACCTCGGCTTCCTGGGCAGCGGCCAGCAGGTGCAGGATGGTGTTGGTCGAGCCGCCCATGGCGATGTCGAGCATCATGGCGTTCTCGAACGCCTTGAAGTTGGCGATGTTGCGCGGCAGCACCGACTCGTCGTTCTCGCCGTAGTAGCGCTTGCACAGATCGACGATGGTGCGTCCGGCAGTGAGGAACAACTGCTCGCGGTCGGCGTGAGTGGCGAGGGTCGAACCGTTGCCCGGCAAGGCCAGGCCCAAGGCTTCGGTCAGGCAGTTCATCGAGTTGGCGGTGAACATGCCGGAGCACGAACCACAGGTCGGGCAGGCGCTGCGCTCGTACTCGGCGACTTTTTCGTCGGAGGCCGAGGAATCGGCGGCGATGACCATGGCATCGACCAGGTCCAGGCCGTGGCTGGCCAGCTTGGTCTTGCCAGCTTCCATCGGCCCACCGGAGACGAAGATCACCGGGATGTTCAGGCGCAGGGCGGCCATCAGCATGCCGGGGGTGATCTTGTCGCAGTTGGAGATGCAGACGATGGCGTCGGCGCAGTGGGCGTTGACCATGTACTCGACGGCGTCGGCGATGATCTCGCGGCTGGGCAGCGAGTACAGCATGCCGTCATGGCCCATGGCGATGCCGTCGTCCACGGCGATGGTGTTGAATTCCTTGGCCACGCCACCGGCGCGTTCGATTTCTCGAGCGACCAACTGACCCAGGTCCTTCAGGTGCACATGACCCGGAACGAACTGGGTGAAGGAGTTGGCGATGGCGATGATCGGCTTCTTGAAGTCATCGTCCTTCATGCCCGTGGCACGCCACAACGCGCGGGCACCGGCCATGTTGCGGCCGTGGGTGGAGGTCTTGGAACGGTAATCAGGCATGACGCACTCCTGGCGGCTTGATCAGGTCACTGGTAAGGGGAGTGAGCTTCGCTTGTCCTTGGCGCCGCAGGCCGGTTGCCGCTGCACGGATGGGGCCGGGACTGCGCGGGATCGCCGCGTGCCTGGCCAGAGCTCATAAACCCGCCTGGGGATGTCTGGCGATGAATAGGCCGATTCTACACCGCTGGGGCGGTGAGGAAATGGCGATGTGTCTGGACGGTGGCTTTCACGACTCGCTGCGGTAGTTGTAGGACTTGTCCCAAACGCGGGTTGGGCGGTGTTCTTTCCTCGCCGCGCTCCCTATGATCCCCGCGCCGCATGTGCGGCTTCACGAGCTACTACCTCAATGGACCTTCCCAGTTTCAGTTCATCGCGAACTTGCATTCTGGCACTGAGCGCGCCGTCGCCAGGGCTTGCGAAGGCTTGAGCCCGTGCGGCTGAGGTCAGCAGGCGCCTGTCACGGCGCCTGGAGAATCTCCCATGCACTACACCCCATCCAATCCGCTCGAATTGCGCCAGGCCGCCCAGGCGCAGCGGGACCGGTTTCTGCAGGCCGACACTTACGAGGCCGGCACGGCAGGCGCGCTGATGATCAGCCAGTATTCTCACCTCGACAGCGGGCTCACGGCCAGTCAGGCCATCGACATGTTGCGCCGCGAGGCAGCAGATGCTGAAACCATCTATCAGTCCTACGTGGTGGATGCCGCGCGCAACCTGCTTGGCACCCTGTCGCTGCGCGAGCTGATCCTGGCGGCGCCCGACCAGCCGATAGACGCCATCATGGTGCGCAATGTGCTCTGCGTCAGCACCGCCACACGCCAGGAGGAAGTCGCGCGCCTGATCCGCGAGCACGACCTGCTGGCCGTGCCGGTGCTCGACGAACTCGGGCGCCTGGTGGGCATCGTCACCTGCGACGAGGCACTGGACGTGATGGTGGAAGAGGCCACCGAGGACTTTCACAAAGGTGCGTCGATCACCAACCACATCGGCAACCTCAAGGACGCCACCATCGGCCTGATGTACCGCAAGCGCGTGCTCTGGCTGGTGGTGCTGGTGTTCGGCAATCTATTTTCCGGGGCCGGTATCGCAGCGTTCGAAGACACCATCGCCGCGCACATCGCTTTGGTGTTCTTCCTGCCCCTGCTGGTGGACAGCGGCGGTAATGCCGGTGCCCAGTCCGCGACCTTGATGGTGCGCGGCCTGGCCACGGGCGAAGTGGTGATGCGCGACTGGATGCGAATGCTGGCCCGCGAGTGCGGCGTGGCTCTGGCCTTGGGCGGCACCATGGCCGTGGCCGTGGCATCGCTCGGCGTGTTGCGCGGTGGGCCGGAGATTGCCGTGATCGTGGCCAGCAGCATGCTGGTGATCGTGCTGATCGGCAGCCTCATCGGCATGAGCCTGCCGTTCCTGCTCAGCCGCTTCAAGCTGGACCCGGCTACCGCCAGTGGCCCGTTGGTGACATCGATCGCCGACGCAGTGGGCGTGTTGATCTACTTCGGTATCGCTTCGGTGGTGCTGGAGTTGTGAGGCTGGCGCAGACGTAGTGACAGGGGGTATGCAGGCCTGGGAGCTCGTCCTCAGCCGGGCGCGTGCGTCGGGTCGGACGTTGATCTTCTCGGGCTTGCTGCTCCTGCTGCTCAAGGGCGTGTTGCAGTGGGCTCGGCTGCAGCGCAAGACAGCCTTTCGAGCACCAGCGCGCCGCACAGGCTCACGCCGATGAAACCCAAGCCCAGGCTCATCGGTAGGCTGGCTTGCATCATCGCGATCAGCCCGCTCGCCGCGCCCCCAATCGCGAACAGCAGCGTATTACCGAGCGCCGCTGCGGCGCCTGCGCGCTCAGGATGACGATCCAGTGCTGCGCAGGTGGCCGCGGGCCTGACGATCGTGGTGCCTGCCGTGCAGACGATCATGGGCACCAAGAGCGCCGTGATGGACAACGCGGTCCATGTGAGCCAGACGACCAGCACCCCACCTGCCAGGCCGATGAGCCCAAGGCCGACGCGAATCTGAGTGCGTGTCGGTATCCGCCCGTTGATCGCACTGGCGATGATGCCGCCGGCCAGGTAGGCACATCCATAGCCAAGAAAAACCATCGAAAAGCCGTACTCGGAAAGTCCCAAGCGGTTCATGAGCAGTAACGGAGATACGACGATGAAGGAAAAATGGCAGGCGAATGCAAAAGCAGAAAGGATCGAGTAGGCCAAGAAGCGAGGGTCGCGAATCAAGATGCTGTAGCTTTTCATCGCACCGGGTAGGGGAGGTTTCGAGCGGTTCTCTGTCAGTTCTTTCGCGCACAGAACGATAGCCAGGAAAGCGAAACCACTGAACACATAAAAGCTTCCCTGCCAGCCGAAAAAATTTTGCAATACGCTGCCCGCCAGCGGCGCAATGGAAATGAACAATCCGCTTGCGGTGGTCAAGATTATCCTCAAGGTATTGCGTCGATGGTCCGAGTATCGATCCTGGATGATGGCCTGGCTTAATACGAAACAGCCGCAGCCAACGGCTTGAAGTATCCGAAAGACTGTAAAACTTATGTAATCACCCGATAAGGTGCAGCCAACCGCTCCGATGATCGATAAGTAAAGGCCGGCCTGTAGAAGTCTTTTGCGACCCATTCGGTCTGACAACGGTCCGATTGCACACTGAGAAATGGCCACGCCGATTGCGAACAAACTGACGGAGTAGGAAGCGCTTACGAGGCTGACTGAAAATTCTTCGCTGACTGCTTGGAGTGAAGGGAGCACCACATCCACAGGGAAGACGCCTAATAGCGTCATCAATGCGAGTAAAGCAAGCAGTCGTCGGCCAGGGGGGGAGGGTGGGGTCGAGTTCATGCGATTATTCCAGCGCTTTTTATAAATGGAGCGTCTAATTGTTCTTGAGAAATTCTGACCGCATTGACGTATGTAGTGGGCTCAACCAGCGACGCTGCTCGCGCTGTTGATCGATCATTCGGTCGAACACGATCTAACGTGCTCTTTAAACCGCATCATTGCGACATTTCTTAGAGTAGAAAAAATATCTAGAGAGGCAAGCTTCTATATCGGCTGACAATTCTCAACAACTTGTAGGAGCTTTCCGCTGTTGCTTCGCAGGTTATCTAACGCGTAAAAAAGCCCGGCATTGGTTATCCAATACCGGGCTTTTTCAAACCGCGCTGAACCGTAGTCAGCTATTAGGCAGCAACCGGCAGGTGATGCTCTTGATGTAGCGCGTTTCGGCGATGGCCGGGTGCACCGGGTGGTCCGGGCCCTGACCGCCACGCTCGAGCAGTTGCAGGTTGCGATCCAGGTGGCGGGCGCTGGTCAGCAGGATGTTGTGCAGATCGTCCTCGGGCAGGTGCATCGAGCACGAGGCGCTGACCAGGATGCCGTCCTTGTTCAGCATGCGCATGGCCTGTTCGTTGAGGCGACGGTAGGCCGCTTCGCCGTTCTTCAGGTCTTTCTTGCGTTTGATGAAGGCGGGTGGGTCGGCGATGATCACGTCGAAACGCTCTTCGGCGGCCTTGAGTTCGCGCAGCGCTTCGAACACATCGCCCTCGATGCAGGTCAGCTTGTCGGCGATGCCGTTCAGCGCGGCGTTGCGCTCGACGCCATCCAGGGCGAAGCCCGAGGCATCGACGCAGAACACTTCACTGGCGCCGAAGGCACCGGCCTGCACGCCCCAGCCACCGATGTAGCTGAACAGGTCGAGCACGCGCTTGCCTTTGACGTAGGGCGCCAGGCGCGCACGGTTCATGCGGTGGTCGTAGAACCAGCCGGTCTTCTGGCCTTCGCGCACCGGGGCTTCGAACTTCACACCGTTCTCTTCCAGGGCGACCCAATCCGGCACTTCGCCGTAGACCGTCTCGACATAGCGCGCGAGGCCTTCGGCGTCGCGTGCGGCCGAGTCGTTCTTGAACAGGATGCCGCTGGGCTTGAGCACCTGCACCAGCGCGGCGATCACTTCGTCCTTGTGCGCTTCCATGGTGGCCGAGGCCAGTTGCACCACCAGAATGTCGTAGAAGCGATCGACCACCAGCCCAGGCAGCAAGTCGGAATCGCCGTAGACCAGGCGATAGCAGGGCTGCTCGAAGAGCCGTTCGCGCAGCGACAAGGCCACGTTCAAACGGTGCACCAGCAACGACTTGTCCAGCGCCAGCTTGCTGTCGCGCGACAGCAGGCGCGCGCAGATGAGGTTGTTCGGGCTGACGGCGACCACGCCTAGCGGCTTGCCGTTGGCCGCTTCGAGGATCGCCTGCTGCCCGGCCTTCAGGCCCTGCAGCGGGGTCGCAGCCACGTCGATCTCGTTGCTGTAGACCCACAGGTGACCGGCGCGCAAACGGCGGTCGGCATTGGCTTTGAGACGAAGGCTGGGCAGGGACATGACGTCGCTCCGGAAAAAAGAGCGGGAGTATAGCGTGTCGCTGGCGGGATTCGCAGCGCAGCGCGACGAGGCGCAGAGCGACCTCGCCGTGGCTGCGGTTCAGGCCGCGAGAGGCTCAGCTCAGCGCTTTGATCAATTGCGCGTTGAATGCCGGGATATCGTCAGGCTGGCGGCTGCTGATCAGGTTGCCGTCCACCACCACCTCTTCATCCACCCATTGACCGCCTGCATTGCGAATGTCGTCCTGCAAGGTCTTGAAGCTGGTCATGCGCTTGCCTTTGACCAGGTCGCAGGAAATCAGCAACCAGCCGCCGTGGCAGATCACCGCCAGGGGTTTGCCGGCTGCGGCGTGGCTTTTCACCAGTTTCTGTGCGCCCGAAATCAGACGGATGGTGTCGGAGTTCTGCACGCCGCCTGGCACTACGATGGCATCGTAGGTCGTGCCCTGGGCGTCGTCGAACGTGGCATCGACCTGGAAGGCATCGGCCGGCTTGTCGTGGTTCCAGCCGCGCACGCTGCCGGTCTCCTCGCCGAGCACATCCACCTGGGCGCCGGCCTGCAGCAGCGCGTCGCGCGGACCGGTCAGCTCGACTTGCTCGAAGCCGTCGGTCACCAGAAAGGCCACGCGCTTGCCGTTGAGTTGTGCGGTCATGAGTTGTTACTCCATTTCATCGATAGGTGTGAGAAAGGAGGCCGCCGGCCCTAAAGTAAAGTTCCCGGCGAACGATTCAGTGGTTGGTGCCCTGCCGGCGTACAGGGTTAGAATTCCCCCTTATCCCCGAGTGCGCAGCCATGTCCCAGGAACTTACCGCCGAACAGATCCAGCAAGCCTTGCAGGGCATCACCATCCCGCCCCAGCCGCAGATCATGGTGGACCTGCAGTTCGAGCAGTACATGCCCGACCCGGACCTGGAAACCATCGCCAAGCTCATCGCCCAAGACCCCGGTCTGTCCGGCGCGTTGCTCAAGTTGGTGAACTCGCCGCATTTCGGCCTGGCCAACAAGATCGGTTCGATCCAGCGCGCGGTGAACCTGCTGGGCAGCCGCTCGATCATCAACTTGATCAACGCCCAGTCGATCAAGGGCGAGATGAGCGACGAGACCATCGTCACCCTCAACCGGTTCTGGGATACCGCCCAGGACGTGGCCATGACCTGCCTGACCCTGGCCAAGCGCACCGGCATCCAGGCGGTGGACGAGGCCTACACGCTCGGCCTGTTCCATGACTGCGGCGTGCCGCTGATGCTCAAGCGTTTCCCCAACTACATGGACGTGCTGGAAGACGCCTACGCCAATGCCAGCGCGGACAACCGCGTGGTCGACACCGAAAACCGCGCCCTCAATACCAACCACTCGGTGGTGGGCTACTTCACGGCCAAGTCGTGGCGCCTGCCCGAGCACATCAGCGGCGCCATCGCCAATCATCACAACGCGCTGTCGATCTTCCGCGACGACACGTCGCGCAACGGCCAGACCCAACTGAAGAACCTGCTGGCGGTGCTGAAGATGGCCGAGCACATCTGCGCGTCCTACCAGGTGCTGGGCAACCAGAGCGAAGATCACGAATGGAACGCGGTCGGCCCGCTGGTACTCGATTACATCGGGCTGTCGGAATACGACTTCGACAGCCTCAAGCAGAACATTCGCGAACTGAGTGGCCGTTGATCCATGCCTGAGTTGCCGGAAGTCGAAACAACCCGACGCGGTATCGCGCCGTACCTCGAAGGGCAGCGGGTCAGCCGGGTGGTGGTGCGTGATCGCCGCTTGCGCTGGCCGATCCCTGAAGATCTGGATGTGCGCCTCTCGGGCCAACGCATTCTCAGCGTCGAGCGGCGGGCCAAGTACCTGCTGATCAACGCCGAGGTGGGTACGCTGATCAGTCACTTGGGCATGTCCGGCAACCTGCGCCTGGTCGAGCAGGGCTTGCCGGCGGCCAAGCACGAACACGTGGACATCGAGCTGGAATCCGGGCTGATGCTGCGCTACACGGACCCGCGTCGCTTCGGCGCCATGCTCTGGAGCCATGACCCGCTCGGCCACGAACTGCTGGCGCGCCTGGGGCCGGAGCCGCTGACCGAGCTGTTCGACGGTGAGCGGCTGTTCCAGCTGTCGCGCGGGCGGTCGATGGCGGTCAAGCCGTTCATCATGGACAACGCCGTGGTGGTCGGCGTGGGCAACATCTACGCCACCGAAGCGCTGTTCGCTGCGGGTATCGACCCGCGCCGCGCTGCTGGCGGCATCAGCCGGGCGCGTTATCTGAAGCTGGCGATCGAGATCAAGCGGGTGCTCGCCGCCGCCATCGAACGCGGCGGCACCACGTTGCGTGATTTCATCGGCGGCGACGGCCAGCCCGGCTATTTCCAGCAGGAGCTGTATGCCTACGGGCGGGGTGGCGAGGCGTGCAAGGTGTGCGGCAGCGAACTGCGCGAGGTCAAGCTCGGCCAGCGCGCCAGCGTGTTCTGCCCACGCTGCCAGCGCTGAGCGCCGCTCACTCCCGGACAGCCTCCAGCACCGTGGCCTGACCTTCCCCGCGTGGATCGCTGGCCGCTTCCAGCGTGCCCGCGCGCTTGTTCCAATACACCACCTGCTGGTTGCCGTAGCTGCGCTGCAGATCCTTGAGCGTGTAACCACGCGCCCGCAGCGCGGCCTTTTGTGCGTCGTCGAAGGTGTCGGGCTCGTGCTCGATCACATCCGGCAGGTACTGATGGTGGTAGCGGGGCGTGGCGGGCCAGTCGCTCACCGGTCGTCCTTCCAGGAAACCCAGCATCGACAGCAGCACCATGCTCGGAATCCGGCTGCCGCCCGGTGTGCCGAAACTGGCGAGCTGTGACGGACTTTCCAGGAAGCTGGGGGTCATGCTCGACAATGGACGCTTGCCCGCGGCCACGGCATTGGCCTGGCTGCCGGCCAGTCCGTAGCTGTTGCTGCCGCTGGGGTCGGCGGCGAAATCGTCCATCTCGTTGTTCAGCACCACGCCGCTGCCGGGCACAGTGAAGGCGGCGCCGAACGGCAGGTTGACCGACAGCGTGGCCGACACGGCATTGCCAGCGGCATCGATCACGGTGAAGTGAGTGGTGTGGTCGCCTTCGCGCCAGGCCGGTGCCGGCGGCAGCGCACTGCTGGGGGTCGCCTGGTGCACATCGATGCTGTCGGCCAGCGAGGTCAGGTACGAACGCGCCAGCAGGCGGTCGATGGGGTTGGCGACGTAGTCTGGATCGCCCAGCAGACCCCGGTCGCGATAGGCGCGGCGCAGCACCTCGACCACGTAGTGGCTGCGTTGCACCGGCTCGGCGCTCTGCCAGGGCAGGCGCTGGAGCATCGCCAGGCTTTGCGCCAGCGCCACGCCACCCGCCGACGGCGGTGGGCTGCTGATCAGTTCGCGCTGATCGGCCAGGCTGTAACGCAGCGGCTGGCGCCAGGCCGTGCGGTAATCAGCGAGGTCGTCGAGCGTCCACAGCCCGCCGGCCTGGCGGACACCTGCCACCAGTCGCCGCGCGACCGCTCCGCCATAGAAGCCATCGCGGTCGTGGTCGGCCAGCGCCTGCAGGGTGGCAGCGAGTTCGGGCTGGCGGATACGGGTGCCGAGAGCGGGCACCTGCTGGTCGCGCAAGAACAGGCGGGTGCTTTCGGCGTCGGCGCGCAGCGCGTCAAGGCGCATGCTGGCGCGGTCGCGGTAGATGCGGTCGACGGTAAAGCCTTGGTTGGCCAGGCGGATGGCCGGGGCCAGGCTGTCTTTGAGCGGGAGTTTGCCGTGGGTGGCGGCGAGGTCGGCGAGGGCTTGGGGCAAGCCGGGAATGGCGGCGGCCAAGGGGCCATTGACGGACAGCCCGGCACGGACCTTGCCATTTTCCAGGTACATGTCCGGCGAAGCCGCACCAGGCGCGCGTTCGCGGGCATCGAGAAAGGCGTAGCGCGTTGGCTCGCCCTGTTCGCGCAGCAGGAAGAACCCGCCGCCGCCCAGCCCCGAACCGTATGGCTCGACCACGGCCAGTGCGGCGCTGATGGCGATGGCGGCGTCGAAGGCGTTGCCGCCCTGCGCCAGCACCTGTCGCGCGGCGGCCGTGGCGTCGGCGTGCGGGCTGGCGATGGCGGCCCGACCTGGGCCGTCGGCGAGCGCGGCGCTGGCCAGCAGCGCCAGGGCGGCGCCGAGCAGCGCCTGGCGAATCGCGCCGAGCACGGTCATCAGGCCTTGCCGGTGATCCGGCGGTACTTGGCCATCAGCTCGTCTTCGGTTTCCGGGTGCGCGTCATCCAGGGGGATGCAGTCGACCGGGCAGACCTGCTGGCACTGCGGCTCGTCGTAATGGCCCACGCACTGGGTGCACAGGTTCGGATCGATCACGTAGATCTCCTCGCCCTGGGAGATGGCGGCGTTCGGGCACTCGGGTTCGCAGACGTCGCAATTGATGCAATCGTCGGTGATGATCAGGGACATTGGGACTCCGGCCAGGGCTTGCCGCCCAGGCATGTATCAAGGCAATGCGCGCAATTGTGCCGCATTACTGCGCGCAGTGCACGCAGGCGCGGTGTCGCGCCCACGCGGCGTTCCGGCGAGCATGACTACTTCTTGAAGCGTTCGGTCAGTGCGTCGGCCACGGAGGGGTGGACGAACTTGCTGATATCGCCGCCCAGCGCGGCGATCTCCCGCACCAGGGTCGAGGAAATGAACGAATAGCGTTCCGACGGTGTGAGGAACAGGCTCTCCACGTCCGGCGCCAACTGGCGATTCATGTTCGCCAACTGGAATTCGTATTCGAAATCGGACACCGCACGCAGCCCGCGCAGAAACACATTGGCGCCCTGCTCCTTGGCGAATTGCGCCAGCAGGGTGGAGAAGCCGATGACCTCGACATTGGGCAGGTGCTTGGTGACCTCACGAGCCAGCGCCACCCGTTGTTCCAGCGGGAACAGCGGATTCTTCTTGGGGCTGGCTGCCACCGCGATGACCACTTGGTCGAACAGGCGGGACGCACGCTCGACCAGGTCGCCATGGCCTTTGGTGATGGGGTCGAAAGTACCCGGGTACAACACTCGGTTCATCGCGTCATCCTGGCTGGAGTGCGTTGGGGAGTCGGATGGTAGCGCAGCGACTGCTGCCGGGCCAAGTCATGTGACCGGCTGATGGCACTATAGACAGTGCGTCTATTGGCTGTCATGCCCGCGCTGCCATCAGCGGATGAACAGGCGCTGCACCAGGCGCTGCAGCGCCGTGCCGTAGGGCGGGTAGATCAGCCTGGCCAGGTTGACGCGCTGCTTGACCAGCACGGCCTTGGCCTTGCTGAAGGTCTGGAAACCCGCCTGGCCATGGTAATGACCCATCCCGGAGGGGCCGATCCCGCCGAACGGCAAGTCATCCTGGGCAACGTGGAGCAGGGTGTCGTTCAGGCAGACGCCACCGGAGTGGCTGTGCGCCAGCACGCGAGCCTGTTGGCGGCGATCGTAGCCGAAGTAGTACAGGGCCAGTGGGCGAGGGCGCTGGGCGATGTAGGCCAGGGCGTCGTCCAGATCGTCGTAGGGCACCAGCGGCAGCAGCGGGCCGAAGATCTCCTGTTGCATCACCTGCATGTCATCGCTCACCTGCAGCAGCAGGTGCGGTGGCAGTCGCCGGCCCTGGCGCGCTTCCTGCGGATACAGGTCGAGCACCTGGGCGCCTTTGTCGCGGGCGTCCTGCAGCAGGTGTTCGAGGCGCTGCAACTGGCGCGGGTTGATGATGGCGCTGTAGTCGGGGTTGCCGGCGATGCGCGGGTACAGCCGGGTCACGGCCGCCCGATAGGCCTGGGCAAACGCGTCCAACTGCTGGCGTGGGACCAGCACGTAGTCTGGGGCCACGCAGGTCTGCCCGGCATTGAGCGTCTTGCCGAAGGCGATGCGTTCGGCGGCCATGGTCAACGGCACGTCGGGCGCGACAATGGCGGGCGACTTGCCGCCCAGCTCCAGGGTCACCGGTGTGAGGTTGGCCGCTGCGGCCTGCATGACCTGGCGGCCGATGGCCGTGGCGCCGGTGAACAACAGGTGATCGAACGGCAACCGGGCGAAGGCCTGGGCGACATCGACCTCACCCAGCACCACGCCGACCAGGTCGCTGGGGAACACCTGTTCGAGCAGGTGCTTGAGCAGCGCAGCGGTCTGCGGCGTGGCCTCGCTGAGCTTGAGCATGACGCGGTTGCCCGCCGCCAGCGCATCGGTGAGCGGACCGATGCTCAGGAACAGCGGGTAATTCCAGGGAACGATGATGCCGACCACGCCCAACGGCTGCCACAGCACGTGGGCGCGGGCCGGTTGAAACGCCAGGCCCACCTTGCGCCGCCGGGGTTTCATCCACCGTCGCACGCGGCGTTCGGCATGCCGCAGCCCGTGCACGGTAGGCAGCAGTTCAGCGAACAGGGTTTCATCGGCGCTGCGTCCACCGAAGTCGGCGTCGATGGCGTCGATCAAACGCTCGCGATTAGCCAGCAGGGTTTCGCGCAGGTACCTCAGCCATTGCCTGCGCTGATCGGCGGGTGGCATCGGGTGGGCGGCAAACGCGCGGCGCTGAGCGTCGAACAAGCGTTGCAGGGCGAGGTCGGATGATTCAACGGGCGGGGGATTGGACGAACTCACGGCAGCTCCGTGCAAGGTGGGCATCTGGCCAGCTTATACTCCCTTCGCTTCGGTCCGTGAACCTGTCGCTGGCTGCCACGCGAACAGGTCCATAGCCGCTTCAATCAGGCCCTGGCGCATGCCTGCCGGGCCGTTCGTGCCATCGATAGGAGACTGTCATGCCGCTTGCGCAACTGATCACCCCGCCGCAATTGGCCGAGCGCCTGGGTTCGCCAGGACTGGTGATTCTCGACTGCCGTTTCGCCCTCGAAGACCCTGACTACGGCCAGCGCAGCTATGCCGAGGGGCATATCGAAGGGGCGCATTTCGCCGACCTGGAGCGCGACCTCAGCGGACCTGTGATCAAGGGTCGCAGTGGCCGACATCCACTGCCTGATCCGCAGCGGCTGGCCGAGCGCCTGCGCGCCTGGGGCGTGGACAACGACAGCCAGGTGGTGCTCTACGACGATGGTCCCGGCGCCTATGCCGCCCGCGCCTGGTGGCTGCTGGCCTGGCTGGGCAAACGTGACGCAGTGTTCCTCCTCGACGGTGGGCTCAAAGCCTGGCATGCCGCGCATTTGCCGCTGAGCCTGGACCCGCCGCCGCAGCGCGAGGGCAGTTTCGCCGGTGAGCCGGACCTTGCGCTGCTGATCGATGCCGAGCAGTTGGCCAAGCGCCTGGACGCGCCTGATTTGACCTTGATCGATGCGCGGGCGCTGCCGCGCTTTCGCGGGGAAGTCGAGCCGATCGACCCGGTGGCCGGACACATCCCTGGCGCACAGTGCGCCACGTTCACCGACAACCTGGGTGCTGACGGACGCTTCCTGCCTCCCGAGCAATTGCGCCAGCGCTTCGACCAGAAGCTCGCGGGCCGCGCACCGCAACAGTTGGTCGCGTATTGCGGTTCGGGCGTCACGGCTTGCCACAACCTGTTCGCCCTGGCGCTGGCGGGCTATCCGCTGGGTCGGCTGTACGCCGGCTCCTGGAGCGAGTGGATCAATGACGCCGACCACGCCATCGAGATCGGCGACTGAAAGAGGCCCCGCTTAACCCAACCCGCCCAACCACTGCGGAATCCGCCGTTCCAGGTAGTAGCCCGGAGCGCGCAGGCTGCCTTCGACGAAACCCACATGGCCGCCGTGCCGATGCAGTTCGAATTCGGTCTGCGGCGCCAATTCTTCTGATGTCGGCAGGCTGTGATCGAACACGAAGGGATCGTCCTGGGACTGGATGATCAGGGTCGGGGTGCGGTTCTCGCCCAGGTAGTAGCGGCTGGAGGCGCGGCGATAATAGTCGTGCGCGTCGTTGAAACCGTGCAGGGGCGCCGTTACCCGGCCATCGAAATCCCAGAAGGTGCGCAGGTTGCGCAGCGGCCCCAGGCCCTCGAGGGCCGCCAGCGCTTCAACGTGCCCCTGCGCCTGGAAATGGCGCTGCTTGACCTGCACGTAGCTCAGCATCTCGCGCATGAAATGCGCCTGATAGATCTTCGAGAAGCCCAGGCCGATGCGGTCGGCGCACTGGTCCAGGCGGAACGGTACCGAAACCGCCACTGCGCCCTGAAGTGCGCTGGCCGCGCCGGTTTCACCCAGGTACTTGAGCAGCACATTGCCGCCCAGCGAGTAACCCACGGCGTACAGCGACGCCAGCGGACGTCGGGCGCGCAGATGGCGGACGGTTTCGCCGAGGTCTTCGCTGGCGCCGGAGTGGTAGCTGCGCGCAAGCCGATTCGGTTCGCCCGAGCAGCCCCGCCAGTTCAGTGCGACGCTGGCCCAGCCTTGCGCCTCAAGTGCCTGTTGCAGGCCCTTCACGTAGGGCGAGTCGGACGAGCCGGTCAGGCCGTGCAGCACCAGCACCAGCGGCGTCTCGGTCTGGTCAGGGCCGTACCAGTCCAGGTCGAGAAAGTCGCCATCCTCCAGCCACAACCGCTCTCGGGCGCGCCGCAGCGCAGGCAGTTTGCGCCACAGCGGTCCCCAAAGCGTTTGCAGGTGCGGGTTCGACAGGCCGCGGGCCGGACGAAAGAGGGCGGTGGGACTGGGCATGCTGGGCAACTCGTGATGGGCCTGCCTAGAGTGCCATGAAACAGCGCACCTGTACCGCGCTTAGTGGTCGGCGCCGACGAGCGCCGGCAATGGTTTCTGCGCCACGTTCGGACCGACGCTGACCACCACGCAGCGGTTTGGGTCGAAGGCCTGCCGGGCTGCCGCCTGAACCTGCGCCGCGCTGACCTGGGCCAGGCGCGCTGAATAACTGCTGCAATGGTCGGCCGGCAGCCCTTGGGCGTTGATCTCGGCGAGCAGTGTGGCCAGTTCCTCGTCGTCGGCGAAGGTGCGCAACTGTTTGCCGAGCAGTTGGCTGCGCGCCATGTGCAGTTCGACGGGATTCGGGCCTTGCTCGATGAAACAACGCAGCACCAGCCGGACCAGTTCCAGCGAGGCGTCGAGGTACTGAGGCTGGATGTCCCACGACACGATCAACACGCTCGCCGCGCGATAGTGGTGCAGACGGCTATGGATCGCGTAGGTCAGCGCGCGGCGCTCGCGCAGTTCGCTGACCAGCCGCGACTGGAAGCTGCCCCCGATTATCTGGTTGGCCATCAGCAGCGCCGGGTAGTGTGGATCGTTCGGCAGCGTATCCACCGCGAAGGCGAGCTTGAGCGTGACGTTGTCCGTCGCGGTCTCGTTGCCGGGCTCTTCGATACGCAGCGTGCCCGGCTGGCCGGTGGCCTGCGCCTTGGCCACGGTCGGGAGGGGCTGTTCGGTTGCCGTGAGCGCTTGGCTCAGTGAGGCCAGCAAGGCGTGCGCCTGTTCGTGCGGCAGGTCTGCGACCAGGGTGATCTCCAGGTTCGCAGCGTTGTAGGCGCGCTGGTGGAAGTCGACGATCTGCTGGCGATCGAGGGTGGCGAGACTGGCGACGGTGCCGTGGTGATCTTGGGTGTAGGGGTGCGCGGCATATAGCAAGCGCAGCGTTTCGACGTTGAGCCGGTTTTGCGCTTTGGCTTCGCGGCGGCGCACATAGTTGAGCACGCGCGTGCGCATCCGTTCGAGGGCCGTGGGCTCGAAGCTCGGGCGTGCGCACACGGCCGTCAGCAGCGCCAGGGCGTCGCTGCGCAGCCCCGCGTGGGCCGGGCAACGCAGGCGCAGGATGGCGTCGTCAGGAGTGACGTTGCGGCTGAAGGTGGCACCCAGGGCCTTGAATCGCTCGGCGATCTGCGCGGCATCCCATTGCCCGCCGCCTTGGTCGAGCATGTACAGCGTCAGTGCCGCCAGGCCCGGGGTATCGCCGTCATGACACGCGCCGGCCTTGAAGCGCAGTTGCAGATCGAACATCGGCGCGCCCGCGCTGGCGACGAAGCACACCTTGCTGCCCTGCGCCGTGTGCCACTGCTGCAGCGGTCGTTGCGTACCGTCCAACGCGATCTCCGGCAGACCCTGCGCCGACATCAGCGCGGACATGTCCACGGCGGCGATGCCGGGCGACAGATCGGCGCAGGTCAGCACGGGGTGTTCATCGATGACCGGCGTGACGGCGCACAGGTGGGTGACGGTCGATCGCTCGCGAGTCAGGTAAGTGTCGATAGCGTGCTGGATGTCTTGCTCGGTGATCGAGGCCAATGTGCGCAGGTGTTGTTGGCGCAGGGCGGGCGCGGTGCCGCCGATCACGCTCCAGCCGATGGCATCGGCCTGGCCGGTGAGGCTGGCCTGGGCGGCGGCATGCTGTGCCAGCAAGTGGAATTTGGCGTTCTCGATGTGCTGGGCGCTCACAGGCGCTGTCCGAAGCCCATCGATTACGTCCCACACAGCTTGCTCGGCGGCGGCCGGGGTATGCCCGGGGGCGACGTAACCGGCGAAGTTGAGCAAGGTGTCGCCACGCACCTGATAGTCGTACGAAGGGTCGATGCCGGTCATCACCTGCTGTCCGCGCACCAGTTGGCTGTGCAGCAGCGACGAAGCGCCTCTGCCCAGCAGTTCGGCGACGACTCTCAACGCATGTACGCTGCGCGGTTCATCGCAGGTTGCCAGGCTCGGAACATTGAAGGCCATGAGCAAGCCGTCGCGCAGGCCGGGCAGGGTCACCGACTGACTGCGCGCGTGCAGGGGCGTTGCGTGACGAGGGACTTCCGGAGGCGGCAGCGGTACGGCCTCGTGAGCGGCAAAATGCCGTTCCACCAGACGCTGGAGAGCGTCGGCCTCGACGTCTCCGACCACCACCAGCGTGGCGTTGTTCGGCGCGTAACGATTCCGGTACCAGGTCCGTAGCGCGCTCAGGCTCATGTCCTCCAGATCCCGTGCTTGACCATAGTGGGGTGTGCCATAGGGGCTGGTGCCGTGGGCCAGGGCATGGTGGCGCTCTATGGCCTGTTGCACAGGACTGTTGTCGATTTTCAGGCGACGCTCGTCACGCACGGCGGTCCGGGCTTTCTCGAAGGCCTGTTCACTCAGGCGGGCATTGACCATGGTATCTGCCAGGATCTCCAGCGCCACTTCCAGTCGCGAGGCTGGCAGGACCATGGTGTAGACGGTGGCGTCTTGCAGGGTCTGGGCGTTGTTGTTGCCGCCCAGCCACTCGATGACGCGCAGGTACTGACCGGTGGCGAGTTTTTCGCTGCCCTCGAAAATCATGTGCTCCAGTACATGGGACAGATTGGTATGGCCCGGCGCCTCGTGACTGGAGCCCACATGGTAGTAGAGGTGCACGCACACCAAGGGGCTGCGTCGATCGTGCTGGAAGTGGACAGCGAGGCCGTTGGGCAAGGTGAAGTGCTGGTGAGGCGAGTGGGGCGCGGTGATCACGTCTTCGAGTGCGAGGGGGGATGCTTGCATGGGGGCGCTGCTCCGAGTGAGTTCACGAGCGGAGCAGCTTCGATCACGGCAGGTATCGGCAGGTATTACCTATGTCTGGCTGTCCTGGCGCACTTCGCCGCGCTGCCACAAGGCGTAATGCACCTGGCCGGTTTTCTTTTCCCGGTGCAAGCGCCAGTTGCCCGGCATCGGCAGGCTCGACGGCGCGGCCTCGCTCTCGGTGTAGATCCACGCCTGGTCGCGCAGCCACTGCTGGCTTTCCAGCAGATTGCACACCTCGGCCAGCAGGTCTTTGTGAAAGGGCGGGTCGAGGAACACCAGGTCGAAGGGTTGCTTGGCCGGCCCGCCGAGGTAGCGCAAGGCGTCGGTTTGCATGATCTGCCCGCGCGGGCAGCGCAGCAACTCCAGGTTGTGCTTGAGGTTGGCGATGGCTGCCGGATTGCTGTCCAGCGCCACCGCATCGGCCGCGCCGCGCGACAGCGCCTCGAGCACCAGCGCGCCGCTGCCGGTGAAGGCATCCAGCACATGGGCGCCTTCGATGTAGGGCGCCAGCCAGTTGAACAGGGTTTCGCGCACGCGATCGGGCGTCGGGCGCAGGCCTTCGCCTTCGGGCACGGCCAGGCGACGGCTGCGCCATTCGCCCGCGATGATGCGCAACTGGCCAGCCCCTTTGCTGTGGGGCTGGGCGGGGGAGGAAGGTCTGGCCATCAGTGCTCCGGTACGCCGAGTGGCTGCTCGGACGGTGTGTCTGTCGGTGGCGGCAGGGGCTTTTGCGGCACGCTCGGGCCGGCGGTGACGATCACCAGCTTGTCCGCCGCCAGGTGCTTGTTCAGCGCCGCCTTGACTTGCTCGACCGTCAGCGCCTGGGACTGCTGCATGAAGTCTTCGAGCCAGGTCAGCGGCAGATTGTAGAAGCCAATGGCGCCGAGTTGCCCGACGATGCTCGCGTTGCTGGCGTTGGACAGCGGGAAGCTGCCGGCCAGCTCGCGCTTGGCGTCGTCCAGTTCCTGCTGGGTCGGGCCGTTCTTCAGGTAGTCGGCCAGGATGTCACGCACCAGTTGCAGGGTGCCTTCGCTGAGTTCGGCACGGGTCTGCAGGTTGATCATGAACGGTCCGCGCACCTGCATCGGGGTGAAGGTGGAGTACACGCCGTAGGTGAGGCCGCGTTTCTCGCGCACTTCGCTCATCAGCCGGGTGCCGAAGGCGCCGCCGCCGAGGATCTGGTTGCCCAGGGACAGCGCAGGCCAGTCCGGGTCCTGGCGGGTGATGCCCAGTTCGGCGAGCATCAGGTGGGTCTGCTTGGACGGGAAGTCGATGTGGGTAGCGCCGGGCTTGGGTTCGGTCGGCTCGGCGGGACTGGCCAGTGCCGGGCCCTTGGGCAGGGCGGCGGACACCTGGGCGGCGATGGCTTCGGCGTCGCTGCGGCTGAGGTCGCCCACCAGCGCGATCACCGCGTTCCCGGCTGCATAGGCCTTGGCGTGGAACGCGCGCAACTGCGCCTGGGTGATGCCGGGGATGCTCTGCGCGGTGCCATCGCTGGGGTGGGCATAAGGATGGCTGCCGTAGAGGTTGGCGAACAGCGTCTGGCCAGCCAGCTTGCCGGGGTTCTGCTTGTCGTACTCGAAGCCTGCCAGCAACTGGTTCTTGATGCGCTTGAGGGCGTCCTGCGGGAAGCTGGGCTTACCGACCACGTCGGCGAACAGCTTGAGCGCCGGTTCGCGTTTGTCGGCGGCGCTGAGGCTGCGCAGCGAAGCCACGGCCATGTCGCGATAGGAGCCGTTGCCGAAGTCGGCGCCCAGGCCTTCGAAGCCCTGGGCGATGGCAGTGACGTCCTTGCCGGCCACGCCCTCGTTGAGCATGGCGTTGGTCAGGGTGGCCAGGCCCGGCACCGGGCCGTCCTGGCTGCTGCCGGCCGCGAAGGTCACGCGCAGGTCGAACATCGGCAGTTCGCGGGCTTCGACGAACAGCACGCGGGCGCCTTCGGCCGTGGTCCAGTGCTGGATGTTCAGTTGACGCCGACTGGGCGCCTTGCCGTCGAGCTCGGCCAGCGACTGCAGGGTATTGGCCGGGCGCGCGCTGGAGCGGTCGATGGTGCCGGTGGCCTCGTCGGCCTGCGCGGGGCCGACGAGCAACAACGCCAGGGTGAGCGCCGAGGCGAACGCACCACGGCCGGGACGCAGAGCGCGGGGGGCGCGACGATCAGTCATGGGCGGACTCCTCGGGCAGAACATGGGCAACGCTCAGGCGTTCGCGGGTGAAGTAGGTGCGTGCGGCTTCCTGGATGTCCTGCGGGGTGACGCGCTTGAGGTCGTCCAGTTCGCTGTCGATCAGCTTCCACGACAGGCCCACGGTTTCCAGTTGACCAATGGTGGTGGCCTGGCTGCTGATCGAGTCGCGGTCATAAACCAGTCCGGCGATGACCTGGGCGCGCACGCGCTCGAGCTCTTCGGCGGTCGGCGGGGTGCGCTTGAGTTCGTCGAGCAACTGCCAGACGCCCTTTTCCACATCGGCGAGCGTCTTGTGCTTCTGTACGTTCGGCGTTGCCGAAATCAGGAACAGGCTGTCACCACGGGTGAAGGCGTTGTAGCTGCTGGAGGCACCGGCCACCAGTTCCTGGCCGCGTTCCAGGCGTGCCGGCATGCGCGCGCTGTAGCCGCCGTCGAGCAGGGCCGAGATCAGCCGCAGGGCTTGGGCGCTGCGGGTGTCCTTGGCGGTGGCCAGGCCCGGCACGTTGAAGCCGTAGATCAGGCTGGGCAACTGGGTACGCACATGCAGGGTGAGCTGGCGCTGACCGGGCTCGGCGAGCTCCAGCGGCAGCTTGGCCGGTGGCACGCTGCGCTTGGGGATGGCCGCGAAGTACTTGTTGGCCAGGCCCTTGACCTCATCGACGGTGACATCGCCGACCACCACCAGGGTGGCATTGTTCGGCGCGTACCAGGATTCGTACCAGTGCCGCAGTTCCTCGACTTTCATCCGCTCCAGGTCGGCCATCCAGCCGATGGTCGGGGTGTGATAGCCGCTGGCGGGGAAGGCCATGGCGCGGAACAGCTCGAAGGCTTTGGCGTTGGGCTGGTCGTCGGTGCGCAGCCGGCGCTCTTCCTTGATCACTTCGATTTCGCGGCTGAACTCGTCGGCCGGCAGGCGCAGGCTGGCCAGGCGGTCGGCTTCCAGTTCCAGGGCCACCGGCAGGCGGTCGCGGGCCAGCACCTGGTAGTAGGCGGTGTAGTCGTCGCTGGTGAAGGCGTTTTCCTCGGCGCCCAGGTCGCGCAGGATGCGCGAGGCTTCACCGGGGCCGATCTTGGCGCTGCCCTTGAACATCATGTGCTCCAGGGCGTGGGACAGGCCGGTCTGGCCCGGCGTCTCGTAGCTGGAGCCGACTTTGTACCAGATCTGCGAAACCACGACGGGCGCGCGGTGATCTTCGCGCACCACGACCTTCAGGCCGTTGTCGAGGATGAATTCGTGGGTGGATTGCGTATCGGCGGCCAGTGCCGCCAGGGGCAGGCAGAGCGTGCCGAGCAACAGGCCAGCGGCGCGGCGGGCGAGAGCATTCATACGATGGATAACCTGTACGGCGGCCTGCGGGACTTAGCGTCGGCAGGCCAGGAGGTGCTAGGATACTGATCCGGTTGCCTGGCGACCATGCCTGTCGCCGTTCTGGCCCACAGGACACCAAGACAAAACGTTGCGCGTGAACCAGCCGCCTGCATGAGAGTCTGTTCTGCGTATAAAGCATTCCCGATGCCCAATGATGGTGCATCGCCACCCTGAGATAGCCGTCTTCCATGTTTGGTTCCAACGACGACAAGAAAGCGCCGGCCGAGGCCGGTGAAAAGAAAGGCCTGTTCGGCTGGTTTCGCAAGAAGCCGCAGCAACCTGTCGCCGAGCCGCCGCCAGTACCCGAGCAACCGGCTGCCGAACCGGTAACGCCCGCCGCAGCGGCCGAGCCTGCGCCGATTGAGGTCAGCGAACCGGTCGCCGACGAGCGGCCGCTGGCGCCGAGCGAGGCGCCTGTCCAGGCCGTCAGCCCAACGCCCGTGGTGGTGGTGCCAGTCGCCGAGGCCCCGGTGAGCAATCTGGTACTGCCGGTTGCCGAAGAGCCGGTGGCGCTGGTGCCCGATCTGGAACCGAGCGCGCCGCCGGTCATCCCCGAGCGTCCTGCTGCCATTGCCGAGCCGATCGCCGAGCCGGTGGTTCAGCCTCAGTCCGTCGAACCCGAGTTGGTCGTGGTTGCGCCCGTGGTGGTGGAGCCGGCGCCCGTGAGCGTGCCTGCCCCCGTCGAGGCCGTGCCCGTAGCCGAGCCGGAGCCGGTCGCTGCACCGGTCGCGGCCACCGAGCAGGTCAAGGTCGGTTTCTTCGCCCGGCTCAAGCAGGGCCTGTCCAAGACCAGCGCCAGCATTGGCGAAGGCATGGCCAGCCTGTTCCTCGGCAAGAAGGTCATCGACGACGACCTGCTCGACGAGATCGAGACACGCCTGCTGACCGCCGACGTCGGTGTCGAAGCCACTTCGCTGATCGTGCAGAACCTCACCCAGAAGGTCGCCCGCAAGCAGTTGGCCGACGCCGATGCGCTGTACAAGTCGCTGCAGGAAGAACTCGCCGCGCTGCTGCGCCCGGTCGAGCAACCCCTGAAGATCGACGCGCAGACCAAGCCCTATGTGATTCTGGTGGTGGGCGTCAACGGCGCCGGCAAGACCACCACCATCGGCAAGCTGGCCAAGAAGCTGCAACTCGAAGGCAAGAAGGTCATGCTCGCCGCCGGTGACACCTTCCGCGCCGCAGCGGTGGAGCAGTTGCAAGTCTGGGGCGAGCGCAACCAGATTCCGGTGATCGCCCAGCACACCGGCGCCGATTCGGCTTCGGTGATCTTCGACGCGGTACAGGCGGCCAAGGCCCGTGGCGTCGATGTGTTGATCGCCGACACGGCCGGTCGCCTGCATACCAAAGACAACCTGATGGAAGAGCTGAAGAAGGTCCGTCGGGTCATCGGCAAGCTCGACGCCGAGGCGCCGCACGAGGTGCTGCTGGTGCTCGATGCCGGAACCGGGCAGAACGCCATCAGCCAGGCCAAGTACTTCAACCAGAGCGTCGAACTGACTGGCCTGGCCCTGACCAAGCTGGATGGTACTGCCAAGGGCGGGGTGATCTTCGCCCTGGCCAAGCAGTTCAGCCTGCCGATCCGCTTCATCGGCGTCGGCGAAGGTATCGATGACCTGCGCACCTTCGAAGCCGAGCCTTTCGTCAAAGCCCTGTTTGCCGAGCGTGAGCACCCATGATCCGATTCGAGCAGGTCGCCAAGCGCTACCCCAATGGCCACGTCGGCCTGCATGAACTGAGTTTCCGGGCGCGCCGGGGCGAATTCCTGTTCGTCACCGGGCACTCGGGCGCCGGCAAGAGCACCTTGCTGCGCTTGTTGCTGGCCATGGAGCGCCCCACCAGCGGCAAGCTGCTGCTGGCCGGCCAGGACCTGGGCCAGATCAGCAACGCACAGATTCCGTTCCTGCGCCGCCAGATCGGCGTGGTGTTCCAGAATCACCAACTGCTCTTCGACCGTACCGTATTCAACAACATCGCCCTGCCGCTGCAGATTCTCGGCCTGTCCAAGGCCGAGATCGGCAAGCGCGTGGACTCGGCGCTGGAGCGGGTTTCGCTGTCGGACAAGGGCGAACTGTTCCCCGCCGACCTGTCCACTGGTCAGCAGCAGCGCGTCGGCATCGCCCGCGCCATCGTCCACCAGCCGGCCCTGCTGCTGGCGGACGAGCCCACCGGCAACCTCGACCCGCGCCTGGCGGCCGAGATCATGGGGGTGTTCGAAGACATCAACCGGTTGGGCACCACCGTGCTGATCGCCAGTCACGACCTGGCGCTGATCGCGCGCATGCGCCACCGCATGCTCACCCTGCAACGCGGACGACTGATCGGCGATGGGGAGGCCGGACAATGAGCGACACCCGTACACCCAAGGTCTCCGAGCGCGTCGCGCCCAAGGCGGCAGACCCCAGGTCCGACAAGAAGCGCGGTGGCCACGACGACGATGGCCCGGATTTCCGCACCCTGCTCAACGCCTGGCTGGAAAGCCACCGCGCCAGCTTGGCCGACAGCCTGCGTCGCCTGGGCAAGCAGCCGATCGGTAGCTTCTTCACCTGCCTGGTGATGGCGGTGGCGCTGAGCATGCCGATGGGACTGTCGCTGCTGTTGAAGAACGTCGAGAAACTGGGCGGCTCATGGCAGCGCGCGGCGCAGATTTCGCTGTACCTCAAGCTCGATGCCGGCACCCAGCAAGGCGAAGCGCTGCGCGACGAGATCAAGGCCATGCCGGGGGTGGCCGAGGCCACCTATGTCAGCCGCGAACAGGCGCTGCAGGAGTTCCAGCAGCAGTCGGGCCTGGGCGAGGCGCTGCGCGAGCTGCCGGAGAACCCGCTGCCCGGCGTGGTGGTGGTGACACCGACCGAAGTCGACAAGCCGGCGCTCGAAGCGCTGCGCCAGCGTCTGTCGGAGCTGCCGCGGGTTGAAGTGGCGCAGTTGGACCTGGTCTGGGTCGAGCGCCTGGCGGCGATCCTCAAACTGGGCGATCGCTTCGTCTTCGGCCTGGCGGTGATGCTGATTTCCGCACTGCTGCTGGTCATCGGCAACACCATTCGCCTGCACATCGAGAACCGCCGGGTGGAGATCGAGGTGATCAAGCTGGTGGGTGGCACCGACAGCTACGTGCGCCGACCCTTCCTGTACATGGGCGCCTTGTACGGCCTGGGCGCCGGCGTGCTGGCCTGGGGCATCCTCGCGTTTGGCCTGAACTGGCTGAACGATGCGGTGGTCGGGCTTTCCGACCTGTATGGCAGTGACTTCGCCCTGGGGGGCGTACCCGCTGCCGACGGTCTGTCACTCTTGATCGGGGCGGTGCTCTTGGGGTATATCGGTGCATGGATTGCGGTCGCTCGGCACCTGAACGAGCTCGCACCGCGATAATGCTTTCGTGCCAGCATTGACTTTTTTCATCCAGGAACTTGTCTGATGGTTCCGGGTCTATGTTGGCAGTGCCCACAAGGCACGAGTCCAGTGAGTCGGAGGTACTTGAATGACCACTTCGTTGCAACCTGCGTATGCCTTGGTTCCCGGTGCAAACCTGGAAGCCTATGTGCACACGGTCAACAGCATCCCGCTGCTGACGGTCGAGCAGGAGCGTGAACTGGCTGAGCGTCTCTTCTATGAGCAGGATCTTGAGGCCGCTCGGCAAATGGTGATGGCCCACCTGCGTTTCGTCGTCCATATCGCCCGCAGCTACGCTGGTTACGGGCTGGCCCAGGCTGACCTGATCCAGGAAGGCAACGTGGGACTGATGAAGGCAGTCAAGCGCTTCAACCCGGAAATGGGTGTGCGCCTGGTGTCCTTCGCCGTGCACTGGATCAAGGCGGAGATCCACGAATTCATTCTGCGCAACTGGCGTATCGTCAAAGTGGCCACCACCAAGGCGCAACGCAAGCTGTTCTTCAACCTGCGCAGCCAGAAGAAGCGTCTGGCCTGGCTGAACAACGACGAAGTGCACCGTGTCGCCGAGAGCCTGGGCGTCGAGCCGCGTGAAGTGCGCGAGATGGAAAGCCGCCTGAGTGGCCATGACATGGCCTTCGATCCGGCAGCCGATGCCGACGACGACAGCGCCTTCCATTCGCCTGCGCACTACCTGGAAGACCATCGCTACGATCCGGCCATGCAGTTGGAAGATGCCGACTGGAGCGACAACGCCAACAGCAACCTGTATGAAGCGTTGAACGGTCTGGACGAGCGCAGCCGCGACATCCTCTACCAGCGCTGGCTGGCCGAGGAAAAGGCGACCTTGCATGAGTTGGCCGAGAAGTACAGCGTGTCGGCCGAGCGGATTCGTCAGCTCGAGAAAAACGCGATGAGCAAGGTCAAGGCGCTGATCACCGTCTGATCGGCCTTGCGCTCAACTGAAAAGCCGCCTGTTTCCCACGAAACAGGCGGCTTTTTCGTTACCGGTGCTTGTGACCTTGGCGTTTGCCAGGCGCCTCACTCAGAGGCGCGCGCTGCCCTGCAGTTGCATCAGGTAGCTGGTACCGCCCAACTGACTCATCTGTCGTTGTATCCAACTGGCCCGGCTTGCCACATAGGCGCTGGGCCGGCTGGCGCTCCATTTCAGCGGACTGGGTAGCACAGCGGCGAGCTGGCTGGCCTGCTGACGTGTCAGGCGACTGGCATCGACGCCGAAGTGATAGCGCGCGGCAGCCTGGGCACCGAACACCCCCGGCCCCCATTCGGCGCTGTTGAGGTAGACCTCGAGGATGCGCTCCTTCGACCAGAGCAGTTCCATCAGCGCGGTGAACCAGGCCTCCAAGCCTTTGCGCAGCCAACTGCGCCCAGACCACAGGAACAGGTTCTTGGCCACCTGCTGGGTCAGCGTGCTGGCGCCGCGCAGCTTGCCCCCTTGCTCGTTGTGCACCAAGGCTGCCTGAATCGCCGGGACATCGAAGCCCCAATGGCTGGCGAAGTGCTGATCTTCGCCGGCGACCACAGCCACCTTCAGTTCATCGGAGATCTGCTCCCAGGACACCCAGTCGCGCTGCAGGTCGATCGGCTCGCCATCGACCCACGACTGCACCTTGCGCTCGACCATCAAGGCCGTGCCCGGTGGCGGCACCCAGCGCAGCGCCAACACCAGCACGATGCTGCCTGCGGCGAACCAGAGCAGAGCACGAGCAAGACGGCGGATAAGGGATGACAGCATGTCGATAGCTTGGCCGGACCGATGGAACGGGCCATTATACAGACCCCTTTCAAGGAGTCGTCCCATGCTTCGCAGCTTCCTGATGCTCGCGGCCTTCTTCGGCTTCACCGGTGTCGCGCTGGGTGCCTTCGCCGCACACGGCTTGAAGAACCGTCTGAGCGCCGACTACCTGGCGATCTTTCATACCGGTGTCAGCTATCAACTGGTGCATGCGCTGGCGATTCTGGCGGTGGCGATGCTGTCCGTGCATCTGCCCGGGCGGCTGATCGGCTGGGCGGGCGGCCTGTTCGCCGTGGGCATCGTGCTCTTCTCCGGCAGCCTCTACGCCCTGACCCTCAGCGGCGTGAGCAAGCTCGGCATCATCACGCCCATCGGTGGCGTGTGCTTCCTGGCGGGCTGGGCCTGTCTGGGCCTGACGGCGTGGCGCCTGGGCTGACCAGTCGGTCGGCAATAGCGACTGATGGCGCCGCTCGCCCTTGGGTTGCACGGCGGATCGGCGCTAGAATGCGGGCCCCAATGAACGATGGTGGCCGTGCGCATGCGCATTCAACTCAACGGTGAACCCTACGAACTGCCTGCAGGCGAGAGCGTGGCGGCCCTGCTGGGGCGTCTGGAGCTGGTCGGGCGTCGTGTGGCGGTGGAACTGAACCTGGACATCGTGCCGCGCAGCCAGCACGACTGCACCCTGTTGAACGAGGGCGACCGGGTCGAGGTGGTCCACGCCATCGGTGGCGGCTGACGGCCGCGCCGTGCCCACCCGCAACTCCCGTAACCTTTGCAGAGGAACCACGATGAGCAACGTTCGCAGCGACAAGCCTTTCACCCTGGCCGGGCGTACTTTCCAGTCGCGCCTGCTGGTCGGCACCGGCAAGTACCGTGACATGGACGAGACCCGCGAGGCCATCGAGGCCTCGGGTGCCGAAATCGTCACCGTCGCCGTGCGCCGCACCAACATCGGCCAGAATCCAGGCGAGCCGAACCTGCTCGATGTGCTGCCTCCGGACCGCTACACCATCCTGCCGAACACCGCCGGGTGCTACGACGCGATCGAAGCCGTGCGCACCTGCCGCCTGGCCCGTGAGCTGCTCGACGGCCACAACCTGGTGAAGCTGGAGGTGCTGGCCGACCAGAAGACGCTGTTCCCCAACGTCATCGAAACCCTCAAGGCCGCCGAAGTCCTGGTCAAGGATGGCTTCGATGTCATGGTCTACACCAGCGACGACCCGATCATCGCGCGTCAACTGGCCGAGGTTGGCTGCATCGCGGTCATGCCGCTGGCGGGTCTGATCGGCACGGGCCTGGGCATCTGCAACCCCTACAACCTGCAGATCATCCTCGAGGAATCCAAGGTGCCGGTGCTGGTCGATGCCGGCGTGGGCACCGCCTCCGATGCCACCATCGCCATGGAAATGGGCTGCGAAGCCGTGCTGATGAACTCCGCCATCGCCCACGCCCAGCAGCCGGTACTGATGGCCGAAGCCATGAAGCACGCCATCGTCGCCGGTCGCATGGCCTACCTGGCCGGGCGTATGCCGAAGAAACTCTATGCCAGCGCGTCTTCGCCGCTGGATGGTCTGATCAAGTAAGAGCACCTGATGACTGAATCGCAAGAAACGCCGATCTCCGCCGACGGCGAAGAGCGCCCGCACCGCCGCATCAAGAGTTTCGTGATGCGTGCAGGCCGCATGACCGAAGGCCAGCAGCGCGGCCTGGAGCAGGGCGGCCCGCTGTTCATCCTGCCCCTGGCCGACAGCCCGGTGGACTACGACCAGGTGTTCGGCCGCTCGGCGCCGCGCACCCTGGAAATCGGTTTCGGCATGGGCCACTCCCTGCTGGAAATGGCCGCTGCCGCACCGGAGCTGGATTTCATCGGTGTCGAAGTGCACCGCCCTGGTGTCGGCGCGCTGCTCAACGGCGTGCTCACGCAGAACCTGAAAAACCTACGGGTGTACGACTGTGATGCCATCGAAGTGCTCAACCGCTGCGTGGCCGACGGCAGCCTGGACCGGCTGATGCTGTTTTTCCCCGATCCGTGGCACAAGGCCCGTCACCACAAGCGGCGCATCGTCCAGCCAGCGTTCGCCGAACTGGTGCGGCGCAAACTCAAGGTCGGCGGCGTGTTCCACATGGCCACCGACTGGGAGCCCTACGCCGAGCACATGCTGGAAGTGATGCAGGCCGCGCCGGGTTACCGCAACCAGGCGGCGGACGGCACCTACGTACCGCGTCCGGACGAGCGCCCAATCACCAAGTTCGAGCGCCGCGGCGAGCGGCTCGGGCATGGGGTGTGGGATCTGAAGTTCGAGAAGGTTGACTGACAGTCAGCGTTGGACCGACCGACAAAGGGCTGCTATGCAGCCCTTTTGCGTTACGAGCCGCGGCGATCCGCCACCACGCCGATCAGCACCAGTACCACCAGCAGTACCGGCGCCAGGGCGTAGTTGTTGAACTGTGCCAGCGCTTTCACCACCCACGGTGTGGCATAGATCAGCGCCGCGCCGCTGCCGATCATCACCAGCAGGGCCATGAACGGCACCCGCAGGGCGCCGGCCAGTCCGCCCAGGCGCTGCTCGACCCAGCCCTTGATGTCGGTGCCGAACAGCACCAGCAGGCAGCCCACCAACGCCAGGGAAATCTCCGAAAGGTTGCTGCGGCTCCAGCGGGAAACGGTCGAGAGCAGGTCAAGCACCAGGTCCATGGGTCATCCTTAATTCAAGAAGTACTGCAGCAGATCGTTGAGAAACAGTTGGCCTTGGGGCGTTGCCGCCAGCCGCTCCGGTTCGACTCGCAAAAGCCCCTTTTGTTCGGCAGCGCGCCGTGCCTCGGCCAACTGCGCCAGCGGCAGCCCTGTGCGTTGGGTGAACAATTCGGCTTCCACGCCCTCGGTCAAGCGCAGGGCGTTCATCAGGAACTCGAAGGGCAGCTCATCGGGCGGCAGCAGCTTCTCGCCCGCCTTGTACGGTTTCTCGGGATTGAGGTAGTCCTTGGGCAGGCGAGTCTTCCAGGTGCGCAGGATGCGCCCGTCGGGGAACGACAGCTTGCCGTGGGCCCCGGCACCGATGCCGATGAAGTCGCCGAAGCGCCAGTAGTTGAGGTTGTGGCGCGCGGCGCGTTCGGCCTGGGCATAGGCCGACACTTCGTATTGGCGATAACCCTGCTCGGCCATCAGCGCCTGTCCGGCCTCCTGGATATCCCAGAGAATGTCGTCTTCGGGCAGCAGCGGCGGCTGGTTCCAGAACACGGTATTCGGTTCCAGGGTCAGTTGGTACCAGGACAGGTGGGTCGGCCCCAGGTCGATGGCCTGGCGCAGATCGCCCAGCGCTTCGTCCAGCGACTGTTCAGGCAGGCCGTGCATGAGGTCCAGATTGAAGTTGTCGAAGCCTGCCGCCCGGGCCATGCCGGCGGCGCGCACGGCCTCGTCGCCATTGTGAATGCGCCCGAGCTTTTCCAGCTTCTGCGCCTGGAAACTCTGCACGCCGATGGACAGGCGGTTGATGCCGGTCTGGCGATAGGCCTTGAACTTGTCCTGCTCGAAGGTGCCGGGGTTGGCCTCCAGGGTGATCTCGATGTCGGCGGCGAAGGGAATGCGCTGCTCGATGCCACGCAGCAGCCGACCCAGTGCGGCGGCGCTGAACAGGCTGGGCGTGCCGCCACCGAAGAAGATGCTGCTGATCGACCGGCCTTGCACCGCCGGCATTTCCAGCGCCAGGTCGGCGAGCAGGGCATCGACGTACTGCGCTTCAGGCAGGGTCGGTCCGGCCTGGTGCGAGTTGAAGTCGCAATAAGGGCATTTGCGCACGCACCAAGGAATGTGGATGTACAGCGACAGCGGCGGCAGCACCGCAAGCACCAGGCCCGGCGGTGGCGCGGAGGAGGATTCGGTCATGCCAATCCCAGACGCTGACGCAGCAGGGCCATGGCCCGGGCGCGGTGACTGAGTTGGTTCTTTTCCAGCGGCGCCAGGTCGGCGCTGGAGCAATTGCGTTCGGGCACCCAGAACAGCGGGTCGTAGCCAAAACCATGCTCGCCACTGGCCGCGAACAGAATCCGCCCGTGCCACAGCCCCTCGCAGAGCACTGGCAGGGGATCGTCGGCATGCCTGACCAGCGCCAGCACGCAGACGAACTGTGCGCCGCGTTCGGCTTCAGGCACGTCCTTGAGCGCTTCGAGCAGTTTGGCGTTGTTCGCCGCATCGCCCTGACCGTCGGCATAGCGGGCCGAGTAGATGCCCGGTGCGCCGCCCAATGCATCCACCGCCAGGCCCGAATCGTCGGCCAGGGCCGGCAGGCCGGAAATGCGCGCGGCATTGCGTGCTTTGAGGATGGCGTTTTCGACGAACGACAGGCCGGTTTCCTCGGGTTCGACCTGGCTGAATTCGCCGATCGAACGCAGCTGCACGGACTCACCGAGCATGGCCTGGAGTTCCTTGAGTTTGCCGGCGTTGTGGCTGGCCAATACGAGTTGCTGGAAATTCATCATTCGCCTGGGAATACGTCTTGGTTGAATTGAAGGTCGTGGCTGATGCCGCCGGCCTCGATCTGCACGTCGAAGACCAGGGTCTGCGCCTGCTCGGTCTTGAACTGGGCGATGTAGGACACCGCGCCTGCGCTGCTCACCTGGCGGAACGACAGCGCACTGGCGCGGCCGGTGAGGTCTTTGACCTTGCCGCTGACCACCGCGGTCGTGGGCGTGCCGCCCTTGAGCAGGGTGATGTTGAGCACGCCCAGGCGCTTGCTGCGTTCGATGCCGCTGGCCTGCGCCACCTCGGGCGTCAGTGCGCCGGAGGCGAAGGCGTTGTAGTACACCGTGACGTCGCCGAAGACCTGCTTGCGGTCCGGTCGGGCTGCATCGGCGGCCCAGGTCGGCAGGGCCAGGCACAGGGTGATCAGCAAAAGGGCGAGACGACGCATGTTGCCATTCCTCCGGTGGTGGGTCACACCGCGACCTGGTGCTCCTGCAACCCAGGGCTGCTGACCCGATAGATACCGATTTCCCCCAACAGATTAGGCCAAAGCCGACCGCCCCACCCGTTGCGGTGACGGTTGTCCACGGCCAGGCGATCGAGCACCTTGGCATCGCGTTCGCGGCACAGGTTCTCGAAGTCCTCGAAGGTGCAGAAGTGGATGTTCGGGGTGTTGTACCAGGTGTAGGGCATGAAGTCCGACACGGGCATGCGGCCCTTGGTCGCCAGGTACCAGCGGCAGCGCCAGTGGCCGAAGTTGGGGAAGGTGATGATGCACTGGCGGCCCACGCGCAGCATCTCGTCGAGGATCCGGTCGGGATACTCCACAGCTTGCAGGGCCTGGGTCATGACCACCACATCGAAGCTGT
The DNA here is from genome assembly GCF_030658255.1 of Pseudomonas sp. RAC1. Lineage (NCBI taxonomy): Bacteria > Pseudomonadati > Pseudomonadota > Gammaproteobacteria > Pseudomonadales > Pseudomonadaceae > Pseudomonas > Pseudomonas sp. RAC1. The sequence continues at coordinate 171,830 of NZ_JAUTXS020000022.1, read as the reverse complement.
TGCTGGCGAAGTTGCCCAGGCCCTTGTCCAGGTCCTGCTCGATGACGTTGACACCGTTGGCCACGCAGGCGGCGATGTTGTCGGCGTCGATCTCCAGGCCGTAGCCGGTGACCTGCTTGCGGTCGCGCAACGAAGCCAGCAGCTCGCCATTACCGCAGCCCAGGTCGAGTACCCGGCTGCCGGCAGGGATCCAGTCGTGGATGATTTCCAGGTCGGCTCTCATGCTGTCCTCAGATGACGATGCGGTTCATGTAGTTCGTGAAGCCCTGGGTGTAGCGCGGTGTGGGGATCAGGAAGGCATCGTGGCCGTAAGGGGCATCGATCTCCAGGTAGCACACGTTCTTGCGCGCGGCCATCAGCGCATCGACGATCTCCCGTGAGCGTGCCGGGGAGAAGCGCCAGTCGGTGGTGAACGACATGATGCAGTAGTCGGCCGTGACATGGCCCAGACTGGCGGCCAGGTCACCGCCGTGGGCGGCGGCTGGGTCGAAATAGTCCAGCGCCTTGGTCATCAGCAGGTAGGTGTTGGCGTCGAAGCGGCCGGAAAATTCCTCGCCCTGATAGCGCAGGTAGCTCTCCACCTGGAACTCGACGCTGTGGAAGTCGTAGTTGAGCTTGTCGCTCTTGAGCTCGCGGCCGAATTTCTCGCCCATCGAGTCGTCGGACAGGTAGGTGATATGGCCGACCATACGCGCCAGCATCAGCCCGCGCTTGGGAATCACGCCCTGGTCCTGGAACGAGCCACCGTGGAACTCGGGGTCGGTGAGGATGGCCTGGCGCGCGACTTCGTTGAAGGCGATGTTCTGCGCCGACAGCTTGGGCGCCGAGGCGATGTCCACGCAATGACGCACGCGCTGCGGGTAGGTGATGGTCCACTGCAAGGCCTGCATGCCGCCCAGGCTGCCGCCGACCACGGCGGCCCATTGGTTGACACCGAGGCGATCGGCCAGGCGTGCCTGGCTGTGCACCCAGTCCTCGACGGTGAGCACCGGAAAGTCCGCGCCATAGGCTTTGCCGGTGGCCGGGTTGATGCTGCTCGGACCGGTGCTGCCATTGCAGCCGCCGAGGTTGTTCAGGCTGACCACGAAGAAGCGGTTGGTGTCGATGGGCTTGCCCGGGCCGATGCAACTGTCCCACCAGCCCGGCTTGCGGTCTTCGACGCTGTGGTAGCCGGCCGCATGGTGATGGCCGGACAGCGCGTGGCAGATCAGCACCGCATTGCTGGCACTGGCATTGAGCGTGCCATAGGTTTCATAGACCAACTCGTAGCCGGCCAGCGAGCGGCCACCGGCCAGCGTCAACGGTTCATCGAACCGGGCGATCTGGGGGGTTACCAGACCGACGGAATCTTCGGGAAAGACAGTGGACATCGGCCCTGCTCACGCTTGACGGAGGCGTAAGTCTAAAGAGCGCTACCCCCAGCGGCAAGCAATGGCTGACGCTGGGGGCCGGGCTGGATCAGATCAGGCGCCACAGCACTTCCGGCATGCCGGCGTAGGTGGCCAGTTGCGGCATCAGGAACGACTGCACCACCTGGATAGCGATGAAGGCGAAGATCGGCGAGATATCCAGACCACCGAGGTTGGGCACCAGGCGGCGGAAGGGCGCCAGCACCGGCTCGCTGATCTGGTAGGCCAGTTCGGCGGCGGGGTTGTGGCTGTTGGGCGCGATCCAGGACACGATCACCATGACGATCATCGCCACCCAGAAAATCTTCAGGAACAGCGAGGTGATTCCCAGGATGGCCCAGATCAGCAGGTGCGGCAGGTCGCCGATGGTGCCGTAGGTGAGCATCAGCACGAAGGCCATCAGCAGCGCCTGGATCACGATCGCCAACAGCAGCGACGAGGTATCCAGCCCGGCGATGCTCGGCACGATACGGCGAATCGGCTTGAGCAGCGGCTGGGTGGCGCGCACCGTGAACTGGCTCAGCGGGTTGTAGAAATTGGCCTTGACCAGTTGCAGCACGAAGCGCAGCAGGACGATCACCAGGTACAGGCTGACCAGGGTTTGCACCACGAAGATCGCGGCGCCGGACAGTGCATTCATCGACAACTCCTCATTTGCCCAATTGTTCGGCCAGCTCGGCCGAGCGTGTGGCGGCCGCTTGCAGCGCCTGCTCGACCACGGCCTCGAAGCCGTTGGCCTGGAACGATTTGATCGCCGCTTCGGTGGTCCCGGCTGGCGAGGTGACGCGGCGACGCAGCTCGGCGGCGTCGACGTCGCTGGAAACGGCCATGTGCGCGGCGCCCAGTGCGGTCTGCAGGGTCAGCTGCGAAGCGATGTCGCGCGGCAGGCCGAGCTTCTCGCCGGCGGCGGTCATGGCTTCGATCAGCAGGAAGAAATAGGCCGGGCCGCTGCCGGAGACGGCGGTGACCGCATCCAGTTGCTGCTCCTGCTCCAGCCACAAGGCGGTGCCCACGGCGCTGAGCAACTGTTCGGCCTGCTCGCGCTGGCCGGCCGACACCTGTGCGGTGGCGTACAGGCCGCTGGCGCCCTGGCGCAGCAGGGACGGGGTATTGGGCATGCAGCGCACCACCGGGACCTGGCCCAGCCAGTTCTGGAGGCTGTCGCAGGTGATACCGGCGGCGATCGAAACGACCAATTGCCCGGCCTTCAGCTCAGGTTTGAGGGTTTCGCACACGCTCTTCATGACCTGTGGCTTGACTGCCAGCACGATCACGTCGGCGCCATCGATGGCCTGGGCGTTGCTCTCGAAGGTCGCGATGCCGTGTTCGGCCTGGATCCGGGTGCGGGTGTCGGCGCCAGGATCGCTGGCGCGGATCTGCGAAGCGTCCAGGCCCTGGGCCCGCAGGCCACCGATCAGGCTGGCCGCCATGTTGCCCGCGCCGATGAAGGCGATACGCGTCTTGCTCATGTCAGGTCCTTGAAGGAAAGAGTGAGTAAAGCATGGATTCAGGCGTGCCCGTAGTCGCGCGCGCCGAACAGTGCGGTGCCGATACGCACCCAGGTCGCGCCTTGGGCGATGGCCGCTTCCAAGTCATGGCTCATGCCCATGGACAGACTGTCCAGGCCAAGGCCGAGGGCCTCCTGCAACTGGCGCAGCCGGGCGAACGCAGCGTGCTGGGCGGCAGGGTCGTCGGTGGGTTCAGGGATCGCCATCAGCCCGCGCAAGCGCAGGTTGGGCAACGCGGCCACGGCCTGGGCCAGGGCTGGAAGCTGCTCTGGCGTGCAGCCAGACTTGCTGTCCTCGCCACTGACATTCACCTGCAGGCAGATATTCAGCGGTGGCAGGCCGGTCGGGCGCTGTTCGCTCAGGCGTTGGGCGATCTTCAGGCGGTCCACGCTATGTACCCAGTCGAAATGTTCGGCAATGGCCTTGGTCTTGTTCGACTGGATGGGGCCGATGAAATGCCAGATCAAGGGCAGGTCGGACAATTCCGTCTGTTTGGTCAGCGCTTCCTGAAGATAGTTCTCGCCGAAATCGCGCACGCCCGCCCGGTGAAGGTCGGCGATGGCGCTGGCGGGCTTGGTCTTGCTCACGGCCAGCAACTGCACGCTGGCCGGGTCGCGGTGGCTGGCCTTGGCCGCGCCGTCGATGCGGGTACGAATGGCGTGAAGGTTGTCTGCTAGGGTTGACATGGATCGATGCCGGCAGCTCAGTGGTGTGCGGCATTCTACCTGCTTGATGGCCTTTGGGGAGTCTCATGGACGTGACCGACCTGCTGGCCCGCGCCGTGAAGGCGGGGGCCTCGGACCTGCACTTGGCGGCGGGCGAATTGCCGGCGTGGCGCCTGGATGGCGTATTGCAGCGCGTGGCGTTGCCGACGTTGTGCAGCGACACGCTGGAACAGGGGCTTGCGCCCTGGCTCGATGCGGATCAGCGCCAGCGCTGGCGGACGGGCGACGAGGTGGACCTGGCCGTGGAGCCGCCTGGGCTTGGACGCGTTCGCCTGAGCCTGTTCAGGCAGTATCACGGCCTGGCCGCCAGCCTGCGGCTGATCGAGCAGCAGGCGCCGACGGTCGAGGCGTTGGAATTGACTGGGGTGTATCAGGCGCTTGCCCGCTGCCGCGATGGCCTGGTGCTGGTGGGTGGGGCGACCGGCAGTGGCAAGTCCAGCACGCTCGCCGCGCTGGTCGCGCAACTGGGATGCGACCGCGCAGGCCATATCCTGACCCTGGAAGACCCGGTTGAGTTCGTACACGGCCGTGGCCGGGCGTTGATCAACCAGCGCGAGATCGGCCGTCACAGCCGAGACTTCGCCCAAGGCCTGCGCAGCGCACTGCGCCAGGATCCGGATGTGATCATGATCGGCGAACTGCGCGACCTGGACAGCATCCGCCTGGCCTTGCGCGCAGCGCAGACCGGTCATCTGGTACTGGCCACCGTGCACACGCGCAGCGCTGCCAGCAGCATCGATCGGCTGGTGGAGGTGTTCGCCGCCGAAGAGAAGCCGCTGATCCGCGCCATGCTCGCCGAATCACTGCAATTGGTGGTGGCGCAGGCGTTGGTGCGGCGTGTGGGCGGCGGTCGGGTGGCGGCGCGCGAGGTCCTGGTGGCCACCGCGGCGGTCCGCAATTTGATCCGCGAAGGGCGCGTGGCGCAATTGCCGTCGGCCATGCAGACCGGTGCGGCACAGGGCATGGTGACGATGGAGGCGGCGCTGGACAGGTTGAGGGCGCGGGGGCTGATCGACAACCTGGAGTAGGAGGGGTGATCTCGGCGCGGAGTGCCCGCGCCGGGCCGAAGGGGGATTAACGCTTGGCCAGTCTCAAGGCCTGCTGCTCTTTGGGCAGCACGCGTTTGGCGACGACGTAGTGCTTCTGCCAGTAAGGTTTGTCCAGACTGTCGATGCTCACCCGCTTGCCGGTGCGCGGTGCGTGGATGAAGCGCTCGTTGCCCAGGTAGATGGCCACGTGGTTGACGCGACGGCTCTTGATGTTGAAGAAGATCAGGTCGCCAGGCTTGAGGTCCTTGCGCGCCACTTTCACGCCGTGGCCCTGGGCCATGGCATTGGAGCTACGCGGCAGATCCAGGTCGGCGACGTCGTTGAAGGCATATTTCACCAGGCCGCTGCAATCGAACCCTTTGCCGGGTGTGCTGCCGCCCCAGCGGTAGGGCGTGCCGAGCGCATTGACGGCGCGGCTGAGCACTTGGCTGCTTTGCTTGGGCGTGGCAGCGGCCACCTTCAGTGCGGGGTTCTTGGCCGCATTGCCTGGCCGTGCACGCAGATTGACGTGCTTGGCGGGGGAACGTTTGATGGTCGCATCGGCATTGGTGGTATAGCCGCTGAAGCCGTTGGGAAGTCGTTGCTCACGATTGGTGGCGTGGGCGGCCAGGGGCAATAAAAGGCAGAGGGTCAGCCATGTCTTGAAGAAGGGCGGCATAGATGAAGCTCTTATGAACGGTTATGGAGATTGGCGCGCAACTTTATAACAGCTTTTCGATCAAAAACTGATCCGTTGGTCGTGTGGGCGATTACCATACGTCGGCGCAAAACGGAAAAGTCACATTTTTTCTTAGAAAATTTTCGGCTATCCCACGAGGACAGTGCATGAATACGTATCAACAGGGTGCGCCGCTGCACGACACGCATAGCAAGGTGATTGGCTATCTGCTGTGGATTTTCGGCTTCACCGGCTCGCACCGCTTCTATTACGGCAAGCCCATCACCGGCACGATCTGGTTCCTGACCCTCGGTCTGCTGGGCATCGGTTGGCTGATCGACCTGTTCCTGATTCCGTCGATGGACCGCGAAGCCGACATGCGTTTCCAGTCGGGCCGGGTGAACTACACGGTGGCCTGGGTGCTGCTGACCTTCCTGGGCATCTTCGGTATCCACCGGCTGTACCAGGGCAAATGGATCAGCGCGATCATCTACTTCTTCACCGGGGGCCTGTTCCTGGTCGGTGTGCTGTATGACTTCTGGACGCTGAACACCCAGATATCCACGGTCAACCGCGAACGTCCCTGAAAGGCGCGCTTCAGAAAAAAGGCCTTGTCGCAGTGCGGCAAGGCCTTTTCTTTACTGGCGTGTCTGGCGCTGCTGCAACAGCAGGTTGCTGAAGCCGGCGCCGGCCAATTGTTTCTGTGCAACGGTCAGTTGTTCGCGGTTGCTGAACGGTCCGACCAGTACCCGGTACCAGGTCTCGTCTTTCACCGTACCGGACTCCACTTTCACCACCTGCCCCAGCAGGATGATCTGCGCCCGTACCTTGTCGGCGTCGGCCTCCTTGCGGAACGAGCCCGCCTGCAGGAAGTACAGGGTGGTCGCTGCCGGCTTGATCACCGGTGGTGCGGGTGGCGGCGTCTGACCCAGCAGCGCGGCCTGGGCCCGGGCGGTGTCGATCTTCGCCGCTTCTGCCGGGGTGACCGGCGTGGTCGGCTGCGCCGGCACTGGCGGCGTCTTCTCCGGCACCGCTTCAGGCGGCACGATCACTTCCGATTCCGGCAGCAGGGTGTAGAAATCGTACTTCGGCTTGATCGGCTGAGGCGTGGTGGGAGTGGTGCCCTTGGCGGCTTCGGCGACCTTGGCCGGCTTCTGCTGTTCAGGCTTGGCACGCTTGATGTCGTCGCCGCCCGGCTCGAGTTTCATCAGGAACACCACGAACGCACCCACGGTGAGGCCGATCGCCAGCCACACCCAGCCCGGAATCGGCTGTTTCGCAGGTGGCTGATGGCGACTGGCGCCGCGCTTGGGCGCAGGTTTCTTCTTGGCAGCCAACTTACATGCGCTCCAGGGTTTCCAGGCCAAGCAGTTCCAGGCCCTGTTTGAGGGTACGGCCGGTCAGCGCCGCAAGCCGCAAGCGGCTTTGTTGCTGCTCGGCGGTGTCGGCGGCGAGGATCGGGCAGTTCTCGTAGAAACTGGAGAACAGACCCGCCAGGTCGTAGAGGTAGCTGCAGAGCACGTGTGGCGTGCCTTTGTCGGCGACGTTGTTGAGCACTTCGCCGAATTGCGCCAGGCGCGCGGCCAGGTCCTGCTCGTGAGCCGCCTGCAGCACGATGTCGCCTTCGACCTGCTCGAAGCCCTTGCCCAGCTTGCGGAACACGCCGGCCACGCGGGTGTAGGCGTACAGCAGGTAAGGCGCGGTATTGCCTTCGAAATTGAGCATCAGTTCGAAGTTGAAGCTGTAGTCGCTGGTGCGGTGCTTGGACAGGTCCGCGTACTTCACTGCGCCAATGCCGACCACTTCGGCGATGCGCCGCAGTTCGTCTTCGGCCAGGCTCGGGTTCTTTTCCTTGACCAGGGCGTAGGCGCGGTCCTTGGCTTCGCTCAGCAGGTCGATCAGCTTCACGGTGCCGCCGTCGCGGGTCTTGAACGGACGGCCATCGGCGCCGTTCATGGTGCCGAAGCCCATGTGCTCCATTTTCATCGGGTGGCCGACGAAGCCGGCGCGGCGGGCGACCTCGAACACTTGGTTGAAGTGCAGCGCCTGGCGTTGGTCGACGAAGTACAGCGCGCGATCGGCGTGCAGCACGTTGCTGCGGTAGCGTACTGCCGCCAGGTCGGTGGTGGCGTAGAGGTAACCGCCATCGGCCTTCTGCACGATCACCGGCAGCGGCTCGCCTTCGGTGTTCTTGAACTCTTCGAGGAACACGCACTGGGCGCCCTGGCTCTCGACCAGCAGGCCCGAGGCCTTGAGGTCGGCCACGACCGGTGCCAGGTCGTCGTTGTAGGCACTTTCGCCCATCACGTCGGCCATGGTCAGCTTGACGTTGAGCAGCTCGTAGGTTTTCTGGCAGTGCGACAGCGAGATGTCCTTGAAGCGCGTCCACAGCGCCAGGCACTCAGGATCGCCGGCCTGCAGCTTGACCACCAGGCCCCGGGCGCGGGTGGCGAATTCCTCGGACTCGTCGAAGCGTTTCTTCGCGGCGCGGTAGAAGTTTTCCAGGTCCGACAGCGCTTCGCTGGTGATCGGGTTTTCCTGCAGGTAGGCCAGCAGCATGCCGAACTGGGTGCCCCAGTCGCCCACGTGGTTCTGGCGGATCACCGTGTCGCCGAGGAACTCGAGCACGCGGGCGACGCTGTCACCGATGATGGTCGAGCGCAGGTGGCCGACGTGCATCTCTTTGGCCAGGTTGGGCGCCGACAGGTCGACGACCACCTTTTCGGCGGTGCCGGCTTTGCGTACGCCCAGGTGGTCGTCGGCCAGCGCCGCGTCCAGGCGCTGGGCCAGGGCGTCGGTGTTCTGGAAGAAGTTGAGGAACCCGGGACCGGCGATCTCGACCTTGCTGATGTCGGCGCTGGCCGGCAGCGCCGCGATCAGCTTGTCGGCGAGGTCGCGAGGCTTCATGCCCGCAGGCTTGGCCAGCATCATGGCGATGTTGCTGGCGAAGTCGCCATGGGTCTTGTCGCGGGCGTTCTCCACCTGAATCGATGGCGACAACCCTTCAGGCAGCACACCGTCGGTGACGAGTTGGGCGAGAGCTTGCTGGATCAGCTGGCGAATGGTGTCTTTCATCGGGTTCTCGTTTCGACCGCAAACGCGGCGAGCGCTTCGATGCGCAGGTGGAAAAACTGGACATTATCCGTGCTTGAGCCTTAAGGCTCAAGCACAGCGGCAATTGGTGAGCGGCAAGTGGCAAGCTGCAAGCGGCAAGAGGTTGTGCGGTGACTGCGCGGGCCCGAACCTGTCGCTTGCAGCTTGCAGCTTGCAGCTTGCAGCTTGCAGCTTGCAGCTTGCAGCTCAATAAAGGTCGACGGGGTCGACGTCGAGCGACCAGCGTACTTGGCGACCCGAGGGCAGTTGCTCGACTACCAGCAGCCAGGCGGCGATCAGCCGGTGCAGTGGGGCGCGGGCGCTGGCCTGGATCAGCAACTGGGCGCGGAAGCGGCCAGCGCGGCGCTCCATGGGGGCGGGCACCGGGCCCAGCAGCTCGATGCCTGGCAGCGCCATCTCGGTCTGCAGGCGTTCGGCGGCGGCGCAGGCTTCGTCGAGGAAGGCTTCGGCCTGGCCCGGCTTGTGCGCTTCGGCGCGCAGCAGCGCCAAGTGCGAAAACGGCGGCAGGCCGGCGGCGCGGCGTTCGCTCAAGGCCTGTTCGGCGAAGGCGAAATAGCCTTGCTCGGTGAGCTGTACCAGTAGCGGGTGCTCGGCCAGATGGGTCTGCACGATCACCTTGCCCGGTTCCTCGGCGCGACCGGCGCGGCCAGCCACCTGCACGATCAACTGCGCCATGCGCTCGCTGGCGCGGAAGTCGCCGGAGAACAGGCCTCCGTCGGCATCGAGAATCGCCACCAGCGTCACCCGGGGGAAATGGTGGCCTTTGGCGAGCATCTGGGTGCCGACCAGGATGCTGGGCTGGCCGCGCTGAATGGTGCTGAACAACTGCTGCATGGCGTCCTTGCGCGAGGTGCTGTCGCGGTCCACGCGCAGCACCGGGTAGTCGGGGAACAGCGTTTTCAGGCGCTCTTCGGCACGCTCGGTGCCGGCGCCGACCGGCCGCAGGTCGACATGCGCGCACTGGGGGCATTGCAGCGGCAGACGCTCGTCGTAGCCGCAGTGATGACAGCGCAGCACGCCGGAGCGCTGGTGCACGGTCATGCGCGCATCGCAGCGCGGGCACTCCGACAGCCAGCCGCAGTCATGGCACAGCAAGGTCGGGGCGAAGCCGCGGCGGTTGAGGAACACCAGCACCTGCTGGCCGGCCGCCAGGGTCTGGCCGATGGCCTGTTGCAAGGGCCCGCTGATGCCGCTGTCCAACGGCAGGCTGCGCACATCCAGACGCATGAAGCGCGGCGGCTTGGCACCGCCGGCGCGCTGGTTCATACGCAACAGGCCGTAGCGGCCGGTGTGGGCGTTGTGCAAGCTTTCCAGCGAGGGCGTGGCCGAGCCCAGCAGAATGGGAATGTTGTCCTGGTGCGCGCGCACCACTGCCAGGTCGCGGGCGTGATAGCGCAGGCCTTCCTGCTGTTTGTAGGAGCCGTCGTGCTCTTCGTCGATGATGATCAGGCCGGGTCGCTTCATGGGCGTGAACAGCGCCGAGCGGGTGCCGATGATGATGTCGGCCTCGCCGTCGCGGGCCGCCAGCCAGGCGTCTAGGCGCTCGCGATCGTTGACCGCCGAGTGCAGCAGCGCGATGCGCGCGTTGAAGCGCTGCTCGAAGCGCGCCAGGGTCTGTGGGCCGAGGTTGATCTCGGGAATCAGGATCAAGGCCTGTTTGCCGGCCTCCAGGGTTTCGCGGATCAGTTGCAGGTAGACCTCGGTCTTGCCACTGCCGGTGACCCCGGCGAGCAGGAAAGCATGGTAGCTGCCAAAGCCCGAACGCACGGCTTCGAACGCCGCCCGCTGTTCATCGTTGAGTGGCAGCTCCGGCTGCGCCAGCCAATGCTCGTGGCGCGGCGGTGGCAGGTGGCGGCGCACCTCGACCTGCACCAGCTCCTTGGCCAGCAGCAGGTCGAGGCTGTCCTTGTTCAGCGCCAGCTTGCTCAGCAGGCTGTGGGCCACGCCATGGGGATGCTGGGCGAGGGTCTGCAGGGCCTCTTTCTGGCGCGGGGCGCGGGCGATGCGCGGGTCGTCGAGTCGCGCGCCCGGCGCGACGTGCCAAAAGCGCTCCTGCCGGGCTTCGGCCGCCTCGCCCTGGCGCAGCAGCACCGGCAGTGCCCAACTGAGGGTGTCGCCCAGGCTGTGCTGATAATAGTGGGCGGTCCACAGGCACAGCTTGAACAGCTCAGGCGGCAGCGGCGACACCGGATCGAGCAGCTCGCTGGCTGGCTTGAGCTTGTCGGCGGGCACTTCGCTCTGCGCGCAGACTTCCACCAGCACGCCAATCATCTCGCGGCGTCCGAACGGCACGCGGATGCGCATGCCTGGGGTCAGGGTCTGGCGGGCCATGGCGGCCGGCGCCCGATAGTCGAACAGGCGACGCAAGGGCGAGGGCAGGGCAAGGCGCAGGATGACGTCGGGCACGCGGGAGGTCTTCGTGGGAAGGGTATGAGTCGGCGAGCCTAGCAGACGACAGCCGGTGCAAGCGACCACTTGCGCTGCCTCCGGGCTCTGGTATTATTTGCCGCCTAATTACGTGCGGTATTCAACAATAGGTGTTGGGTGGCGGCACGCAGCTCGAGGAAGTGACCATGAAAGCCGATATTCATCCGAACTACGAAGTAGTTGCAGTCACCTGCAGCTGCGGCAGCAAATTCGAAACCCGTTCGACCCTGGCCAAGCCGCTGGCGATCGACGTCTGCTCCCAGTGCCACCCGTTCTACACTGGCAAGCAGAAAGTCCTGGACACCGGTGGTCGCGTACAGAAGTTCGCCGACCGCTTCGGTATGTTCGGTACCAAGAAGTAATCATGCACCTGGCGAGGCCTCTGGCTTCGCGATGCTGCAAAAGAAGGCGACCCTTGTGGGCGCCTTTTTTGTATCTGCCGTTTGGCAGGTAAGGCGGGGTGAGGTGCAGGGTGTGCGAGCATGAGGAGAAGGTGGTAAGAGAAAATAGTTGTAGACACTATGCACGTGGATTGTACACACTCGATTTCGCCAGCCCCGTCAGGTGTAGCGTAAAGTCGTAGGCCACCGGCCTTGACAGGTGTGACCGGGCAGTCTTGTCGCTCCCGGACTCTTTGCGTATCCTCGGCGGTCCGTCAGAACAGTAAACAAGCGGAATGCCCACCATGTCAGATTTGAAAACCGCCGCTCTCGAATACCACGCTCAACCTCGTCCGGGGAAACTGAGCGTGGAACTCTCCAAGCCAACCGCCACCGCCCGCGACCTCGCCCTGGCCTACAGCCCAGGCGTTGCCGAGCCGGTCCGCGAAATTGGCCGTGATCCGGAGCTGGCCTACAAATACACCGGCAAGGGCAACCTGGTCGCGGTGATTTCCGACGGCACCGCCATCCTGGGCCTGGGCGACCTTGGCCCGCTGGCCTCCAAGCCGGTCATGGAAGGCAAGGGCGTTCTGTTCAAGCGTTTCGCGGGCATCGACGTGTTCGACATCGAAGTTGAATCGGAAAGCCCACAGGCCTTCATCGACACCGTTCGCCGCATCTCCATCACCTTCGGCGGCATCAACCTCGAAGACATCAAGGCGCCTGAGTGCTTCGAGATCGAGCGCACGCTGATCGAGCAGTGCGACATTCCGGTCTTCCACGACGACCAGCATGGCACCGCCATCGTGACCGCCGCGGGCATGATCAACGCCCTGGAAATCGCAGGTAAAACCCTGGAAGACGCGAAGATCGTCTGCCTGGGCGCCGGCGCTGCGGCCATCTCCTGCATGAAGCTGCTGGTCAGCATGGGTGCCAAGGTCGAGAACATCTTCATGATCGACCGCAACGGCGTGATCCATGCCGGTCGCGACGACCTGAACCAGTACAAGGCCCAGTTCGCCCACGCCACCGACAAACGCACCCTGGCCGATGCCCTGGACGGTGCAGACGTGTTCGTGGGTCTGTCCGGCCCGAACCTGCTGAGCGCCGAAGGCCTGAAGTCGATGGCGGCCAACCCGATCGTGTTCGCCTGCTCGAACCCGGATCCGGAAATCGCCCCTGAGCTGGCGCACGCCACCCGTAATGACGTGATCATGGCCACCGGTCGTTCCGACTACCCGAACCAGGTCAACAACGTGTTGGGCTTCCCGTTCATCTTCCGTGGCGCCCTGGACGTGCGCGCCAAGCGCATCAACGAAGAGATGAAGATCGCTGCCGCCGTCGCCCTGAAGGATCTGGCCAAGCTGCCTGTGCCGAAGGAAGTGTGCGAAGCCTACGGCGTCGAGGGTCTGGAGTTCGGCCGTGAGTACATCATTCCGAAGCCGCTGGACGCGCGCCTGATCACCGTCGTTTCCGACGCGGTGGCCAAGGCAGCCATCGAGTCGGGTGTGGCCACCCTGCCGTATCCGAAGCACTACCCGCTCAAGAGCGTGGATGACGTGTTCAACGGCTGATCGGCCGCCGCGTCATTGAAAAGCCCCGGCGCGTGAGCGTCGGGGCTTTTTTGTGGGCGTCCTGCAGAAGCAGCGCTGCGCCGCCTCGACAGAAGATGAGCGGCGCTTAGAACAGGTCCATCGGCGCCGATTCATCGGCCGGGAGCGGGCTACCCGGTGCTACGCCATTGCCCAGTTCGTCACCGGAAGGTGGCGAGTCCTCAGCCTTGAACAGCTCGAAGTAGGCATTCGGCGTGCTTGGCGTCGCCGCACGGCCGCTCACCGGATCGACCCGCAGGCTGAGAATGCCCTCGGGCTCGGCTGGCGGATGCTCGGGCTTGCCCTTGAGCGCCGGGCCCATGAAGTCCATCCAGATCGGTAGCGCGACGGTGCCCCCATACTCGCGACGACCCAAGGTCTCCGGCTGATCGAAGCCGACCCAGACGGTGGTCATGTAGTCGGCGTTGTAACCGGAGAACCAGGCATCCTTGGATTCGTTGGTGGTACCGGTCTTGCCCGCCAGGTCGCTGCGGCCCAGGGCCAAGGCGCGTCGGCCAGTGCCGCGCTTGATCACGTCCTGCAGCATGCTGGTGAGGATATAGGTGGTACGACCGTCGATGATCCGCTCGGCCACCACCGGCGTCAGTGGCGGCGGGGCGATCTGGCCCAGCGCCGACGGCGCGGTACCCGGCTGCGCGAGAGTAGTGATCGGCGCTTCCGGTGCAGCGATGCCGGCCTGATCCTGCTGGCCTTGCGGTACCCGCGCCGGGTTGGCGGTGAACAGGGTCTCGCCGCTACGGCTCTCGATACGCTCGATCAGGTACGGGTTGATCTTGTAGCCGCCGTTGGCGAAGGTGCTCCAGCCGGTGGCGATCTCCATCGGCGTGAGCGTCGCGGTGCCCAAGGCCAGCGACAGGTTGCGCGGCAGATCCTGCTTGTTGAAACCGAACTTGGCGATGTAGTCGATGGTGCGATCGACGCCCATGGCTTGCAGCAGGCGGATCGACACCAAGTTGCGCGACTTGTACAGCGCCTCGCGCATGCGGATCGGACCGAGGAAAGTGTTGGTGTCGTTTTTCGGACGCCAGACCTTGTCGATGGACTCGTCGACGAACACGATCGGTGCGTCGTTCACCAGGCTGGCGGCGGTGTAGCCGTTGTCCAGCGCAGCGCTGTAGACGAACGGCTTGAAACTCGAACCCGGCTGGCGTTTGGCCTGCATGGCGCGGTTGTAGTTGCTCTGCTCGAACGAGAAGCCGCCGACCAGCGCTTGGATCGCGCCGTCGGTCGGGTTCAGTGTCACCAGCGCGCTCTGCGCCCCCGGCACCTGGCTGAACTTGAGCGTGCCGTTGTCCAGGCGCTGCACACGGATCAGGTCGCCGACCTGCGCCACGTCTGCCGGCGACTGCGGCGAGCGGCCTTGGGCGTTGCTGTTGATGAAGGGCCGGGCCCACTTCATGGTGTCCCAGGCCACGTCTTCTTCCTGTCCGGCACGGGTCAGTACCTTCAGGCCAGTCTTGTCGACCTGGGTGACGATGGCCGGTTCCAGCCCGCCGAGGGTGCGCTGTTTGGTCAGGTCCTGCTGCCAGGCGTTGCGCGTCTTGCCCGGATAGCGCGCTTCGGGGCCACGGTAGCCGTGGCGCTCGTCGTAAGCGGTCAGGCCATTGAGCACCGCCTTGTTGGCGATCTCCTGGGTATCGCTGGGGACCGTGGTGGTGACGCGATAGCCTTCGGTGTAGGCCTCGCTGCCGTAGCGGCCAACCATTTCGGCCCGCGCCATCTCGGCGACGAACGGCGCATTCACTTCCGGCGCCGGCACGTGATAGCTGGCGTTCAGCGGCTCGGCGAGCGCGGCCTGATAGCTCGCCTGGTCGATCTTGCCGAGCTTGTACATGCGCCCCAGGATCCAGTCACGGCGCTCTTTGGCGCGTACCGGGTTGGCCAGCGGGTTGAAACGCGACGGCGCCTTGGGCAGGCCGGCGATCATCGCCATTTGCGCCAGGCTGACGTCACGGATCGACTTGCCGTAATACACCTGCGCTGCCGCATCGATGCCATAGGCACGATTGCCCAAGTAGATCTTGTTCACGTACAGCTCGAGGATTTCGTCCTTGGTCAGCTCGCGTTCGATCTGCAGGGCCAGGAGGATTTCGTTGGTCTTGCGCGAGAAGCTGCGTTCACTGGTGAGGAAGAAATTCTTGGCCACCTGCATGGTGATGGTGCTGCCGCCAGTCTGAATATGACCGGACTTCACCAGTTGGGTCGCAGCGCGCATCAGGCTGCTTGGATCGACGCCGTAATGGTTGAGGAAATTGTCGTCTTCAGCTGACAGAAGTGCCTGGATGAACTGCGGGGGAATTTCCGCGAATCGAATGGGAGAGCGCCGCATCTCGCCAAACTCGGCAATCAGCTTGCCGTCGCTGCTGTACACCCTCAGCGGTATCTGCAACTGGATGCTTCTGAGCGAGTCGACCGACGGCAGGCTGGGACTAAGATACAGAAACGCCCCGCTCAGACCGAGTACGAGCGCGCAGATGACGGCGACGAAAGACCACCAGAAGAACTTCAGCAGGCGAATCAAGGCTTTGGGGTGTCCAGGTTGATAAATGGAGTGCACGCAGGCCCGGCGGACGGGCAAAAACGCTGGGCATTATAAGCATTTCGCCCTTCCGGGTCATCGACCGGGCGGGGCAGGCGACGATGGGTTCGACCGGCAATGGGATGCCGGTCATCAAAAAGGGAATAGCGATGCTTGGACGCTTTGGCAGGGATGGCGGTTCAGTGTTGGGTGTGCAAATTACGTCCGATTCGGTGCGAATGCTGCAGTTGAGCGGCGCCCGAGGGCGACGCAGGGTGAGTTCCTGGGTTCATCAGGTGGTGGCACCTGTAACTCGGTTGGACGCTGATGGCGAGTCGCTAGCACAGGCGCTGCGCGAGGCTGCTCGCCGTTGCGGCCGGGCCAGGAGGGTCGCCCTGGCCATGCCGGGGTCTCAGGTGATCTGCAAGGTGGTGCAGTTGCCGTCGGCCGTCCCTGAGGCTGAACGCGAGGCGCGGCTGCTGGCCGATGCCGAGCATCTGTTCCCTTTTCCTTTGGATGATCTGGCCATGGACTTCCAGGTGCTTGGCCCGACGGCCCAGGCTTCCCAGTCGCTCGACGTGCTGATTGGGGCGGCGCGCCAGAGCCTTGTCGAAACGCTGCTGCTGCCGTTCGAGGACGCGGGGCTTGAGGTCGTCGCCGTTGAAGTGGATAGCGTCGCGCTGGCTCGGTTGCAGCCGGGCGCGGATCGCCAGCCTTTGCTGCTGCTGGAGGCGGACGGGCTGGCATTGCATACCTGGGGTGATGCCCCGCTGGGCGTGCGTGTAGAGCAGCGCTTCGACAATGGCTGCACGCAGGCAGCTTACCTGCAGCGCATCGAGGACCTGCTCGCGAGCGCCGCGCTTGGAAAAAGCGCCGCGGGATTGATGGTCGGCGGTGCGGCGGCCACGTCGAACTGGCTACAGGTGCTGGAGCAGCATCTAGGCCGCGTTTGCCAACCAATTTGCTCCGCCTACGTGCGCAAGGATATGCCTGCTGCGGACCATGGCGCGATGGCCCTGCCCCTGGCACTGGCGTTGGGAGCGGACGCATGAGCCTGCGCCTGAATCTGCTGCCCTGGCGCGAACGCCAGCGCTTGGCCGCGCTGCGCAGGTTCCGGTTTATGTTCCTGGGCAGTCTGTTCACGGCCTTCGTGGCGGTGATGCTGGTGGATCGCCTGGCTCATCAGCGCCTCGAACGACAGGCGCAAGCCGGTGTGCTGCGCCAAGCCGAACTCCAGGCGCTGGACGAGCGGGTGCAACAGGTGCAGCGCCTGCATGCCGCGCGCGAGGATATGCGCGGGCAGGTCCAGGCGCTCGTTGGGCTGCGCGCGGGGCAGGCCCAGATGCCGCAGTTGCTCGCTGAGGTGGAGGCGGCGATGTCCCAAGGCATGCAATTGACCCGTCTCGATCTTCAAGGCGGGCGCCTGCAGGTCAACGGCCTGGCGCTGTCTTCAGCCGTGCTGGCTCAGTTCATGCGCGACTTGCAGCGATCACCGGTCGTTCACGACCTTGAACTCAAGCAAGTCGTTGGGCGCGCTGCAGGGGACGCATTCCTGTTGATCGCTCGCGTTTCGCCATCTTGATCATGCGCTGGTCAGTGCTCTCACGCTGGCAGGACGGTGCTGCGCGTTCGCCAGCCTCCCGCGCTGCCACTGTGGTGCTTGGGGTGCTATTGGTGCTGGCCGGCGGCTACTGGCTGCGTGTCCATGACACGCGCACTGTTTATCGCCAGGGCTCGTTGCTCGAAGCGCAGCAGATGCAGGCACTGCAAGCGCGACGGTCGCTGGCAGAGGGGCTGGCCCCGGCCGAAGCGGCGTTGATCCAGGAGCAGCACACACTGCAGGAGGCGCGCTGGCGCTTGTCGGGTGGGGCGAGCATGAGCGACTTGCTCGATCAACTGGCGCTGACGGGGCGCTCCCACGGCCTGCTGTTCGAGCAACTCGATATCGGGCAAGAGGTCCAGGCTGTCGGGTACCGCCAGATTCCGCTGCAGATGCAGGTCAGCGGCAGCTATGCCGGGTTGCGCGCCTGGCTTGACGAATGGCTGCAGCAGGTGCGGTTGCTGCAAGTGGTGCGTGCGCAGCTGGAGCCTGCAACAGGACGGCCCGGGCTGCTGCATCTGCACCTGCAAGTGCACGCGTTGGAGGCCGGCGAGGAGTTGCCGGCGCCGGCCTCGCTTGCCGATGAGCCGGCACGGCAGCGCATCACAGCGCCGCTGCTTGACCCGTTCGCCCCATGGTCTACACGGCGCAGGGCGCAAGAAGGCTTGATCGGGGTGCCGCTGGAGCAGTTGGAGATGGTCGGCAGCCTGTCGCGCGCGGGTAGCACGCACGCCTTGGTGCGCTGGGCCGGGCGGGTGTATCGGGTGGCTGAGGGTGATCACCTGGGGCGTGAAGAGGGCGAGGTGGTCAAGGTCGATCCGGATCAGGTCGAAATCAGGGAACGGTTGTTCAACGATGCAGCATGGCAGGAGCGCTCCAGCTATCTGACGTTGAGCCGTGGCAGCAGTGCAGGGAGCACGGATGATCGGAAAAAACGCGGTGATCGGCCTGTGGGCGCTTTTGGCGTCGATGCAGGCACTGGCGACGACGGCCTACAAAGGTGAGCCGCTGTCGCTGAACTTCCAGGATGTGGAAGTGCGTGCGGTGCTGCAGGTGCTGGCCGACTATGCAGGGGTCAATCTGGTGGCCAGCGACACGGTCCAGGGCAACGTTACGCTGCGCTTGCAGGACGTACCCTGGGACCAGGCGCTGGACCTGGTGCTGCGCAGTCGCGGATTGGCCAGGCGCGAGCAGGGCAATGTACTGCTGATCGCCCCTGCTGCCGAGCTTGCCGAGCAAACGCGCGAAACGCAGGCTGACCGCCTGCTGGAGGCGCGGTCGCAACCGCTGCAGCGCGCACTGCTGCCGGTTCACCATGCCGATGCGTCCGCGCTGGCGCCGCTGTTGCTGGCCAGCCTGGCCCTCGATGACCCGGCGGATGCGCGCGCCA
The DNA here is from genome assembly GCF_030658255.1 of Pseudomonas sp. RAC1. Classification (NCBI taxonomy): domain Bacteria; kingdom Pseudomonadati; phylum Pseudomonadota; class Gammaproteobacteria; order Pseudomonadales; family Pseudomonadaceae; genus Pseudomonas; species Pseudomonas sp. RAC1. The sequence continues at coordinate 153,439 of NZ_JAUTXS020000022.1, read as the reverse complement.
CGCTGAGCGTGGATCCACGCACCAACACCCTCGTCGCCGTCCAGTCCGCCGCGCGGCTGGCCGAACTGCGGCAGTTGATCGCGCAGTTGGACGTGCCGGTGCGTCAGGTGATGATCGAGGCGCGCATCGTCGAGGCCAACGTCGACTACGAGAAGGTGCTCGGCGTGCGCTGGGGCGCCAAGCATGGCGGCTCGCCGGGACGCTCGGGCAGCGAACTGTTCGTCGATCTCGGCGCCTCGGCCGCCACGTCCGGCATCGGTCTAGGCTTGGTGGGCAGCGATGCGCTGCTCGACCTGCAGCTCAGCGCCATGGAAAAGAGCGGGAATGGCGAGATCATCTCGCAGCCCAAGGTGGTCACGGCCGACAAGGAAACCGCACGCATCCTCAAGGGCACCGAGGTGCCGTACCAGCAGTCGAGCAAGAGTGGCGCCACCTCGGTGTCGTTCCGCGAGGCCTCGCTTTCATTGGAGGTCACCCCGCAAATCACCCCTGACGGCAAAGTCATCATGGCGGTGCGCGTGACCAAGGACGAGCCCGACTACGCCAATGCCCTCAACGACGTGCCGCCGATTCGCAAGAACGAGGTCAACGCCAAGGTGCGCGTGGCCGACGGTCAGACCATTGTGATTGGTGGCGTGTATTCGACGTCGAACAGCAATGTGGTCGACAAGGTGCCATTTCTTGGCGATCTGCCGTATGTTGGACGGCTGTTTCGACGCGATGCATTACAAGAGAAAAAATCCGAGCTGCTGGTCTTCCTGACTCCGCGTATCATGAATGACCAGGCGATTGCTGTGAGTCGTTGATTCTGTGCGAAATTTGATACTTGTAGGGCCCATGGGTGCCGGAAAGAGCACCATCGGGCGCCTGTTGGCCAAAGAGCTGCGTCTGCTGTTCAAGGATTCCGACAAGGAAATCGAACTGCGCACCGGCGCCAACATCCCGTGGATCTTCGACAGGGAAGGCGAGCCGGGCTTTCGCGATCGCGAGCAGGCGATGATCGCCGAGTTGTGCGAACTCGACGGCGTGGTGGTCGCCACAGGCGGTGGCGCGGTGATGCGCGAGGCCAACCGTCGTGCCCTGCACCAAGGCGGCCGGGTCATCTACCTGCACGCCTCGGTCGAGCAGCAGGTGGGCCGTACCGCCCGTGATCGCAATCGCCCGCTGCTGCGCACGGCCAATCCTGAAGCCACGCTGCGCTCGCTGCTGGAGATGCGCGACCCGCTCTATCGCGAGATCGCCGACCTGGTGGTGGAAACCGACGAACGGCCACCGCGCATGGTGGTGATCGACATTCTCGAGCGCCTGCAGCAGTTGCCGCCCCGCTGAGGCGGGACTATTCTCGGCGACCAACGCCGGGTCGAGGTTGAACGTACGCGCAGGCCGCTCAGCCAAGGCCGCGCCCAAGCACATTGTGGGGATACATGCAGACACTGAAGGTCGATCTGGGCGAGCGCAGCTACCCGATCTACATTGGCGAGGGCCTGTTGGACCAGCCCGAGCTGCTGGCACCGCATATTGCCGGACGGCAGGTCGCTATCGTCTCCAACGAAACCGTCGCGCCGCTGTATCTCGAGCGCCTGAGCAAGACCCTTGGGGCTTGGTCGGTGCTGCCGGTGATACTGCCCGACGGCGAGGCCCACAAGAACTGGGAAACCCTGCAGTTGATCTTCGATGCCCTGCTCACCGCCCGGCATGATCGGCGCACCACGGTGGTGGCGCTCGGCGGCGGCGTGATCGGTGACATGGCCGGCTTCGCTGCAGCCTGTTATCAGCGCGGCGTCGATTTCATCCAGGTGCCGACTACGCTGCTGTCCCAGGTGGACTCTTCGGTGGGCGGCAAGACCGGCATCAACCACCCGCTGGGCAAGAACATGGTTGGCGCGTTCTACCAGCCTAACGCAGTGCTCATCGACACCACCAGCCTGCGCACCTTGCCAGCCCGCGAACTATCGGCCGGGCTTGCCGAGGTCATCAAGTACGGGCTGATCTGCGACGAGCCGTTCCTCGGTTGGCTGGAAGACAACATGGTCGCGCTGCGCCAACTCGACCCGACTGCCCTCACCGAAGCCATTCGCCGCTCCTGCGCGGCCAAAGCGGCGGTCGTCGGTGCCGACGAACGCGAATCGGGCGTGCGTGCCACCCTGAACCTCGGCCACACCTTCGGCCACGCCATCGAAACCCACATGGGTTACGGGGTATGGTTGCATGGCGAGGCCGTCGCTGCCGGGACCGTGATGGCCCTGGAGATGTCCATGCGCCTGGGCTGGATCGACCAGACGGCGCGTGATCGCGGAATTCGCCTGATGCAGGATGCAGGCCTGCCGGTGGTGCCTCCAGAGGAAATGACCCCGGCGCATTTCATGGAACATATGGCGGTCGACAAGAAGGTGCTCGACGGACGCCTGCGCCTGGTGCTGTTGCGCCAGTTGGGCGAAGCCGTGATCACCGACGACTATCCGAAAGAGATCCTTCAGGCCACGTTGGCGGCGGACTACCGCGCAATCGTGGCCCAGCGTGAGGTTGTGACAGCGCAATGACCAGTTTGCATGCCGATGAGGCGTTTCTCGACCACTACCAGTTGAGCCACGATCCGTTCGCGCCGCGTGTGCCCGGCTTCAAATTCTTTCCTGCCCAGCGCAAGCCGGTGCTGGGTCAGTTGCATCATCTGGCGCGCTACAGCCACCTGATGCTGGTGGTGACCGGTCCCCATGGCAGCGGCAAGACCTTGCTGCGCCAGGCACTGGTCGCCAGCACCAACAAGCAGTCGGTGCAAAGCGTGGTGGTATCGGCGCGCGGCGCCAGCGATGCCGCCGGCGTGCTCGGCCAAGTGGCCCAGGCGCTGGGCGTCGCGCAGCCGCAGGTACAGGCCATTCTCTCCCAGGTCGTGCAGTTGGCGCTGACCGGGCAAGAGGTGTATCTGCTGGTAGACGATGCGGAACAACTCGAAGAGTCAGCACTCCAAGCGTTGCTGGAACTGGCGGCCGGCGTTGCGGAAGGACGCCCGCATGTATTCCTGTTCGGCGAGCCTTCGCTGATTGCCGGGTTGGACGAGCTCAGTGCCGAGGAAGAACGCTTCCACATCATCGAGCTCGCCCCCTACAGCGAAGAGGAAACCCGCGAGTATCTGGAGCAACGCCTTGAAGGTGCTGGCCGGGGGCTGGACGTGTTCAGCGCCGAGCAGATCGCCGATATCCACGAAAACTCCGACGGTTGGCCGGGCAACATCAATCAGGTGGCCCGCGATACCTTGATCGAAGCCATGATCGCCACTCGCAGTACCGAGAAGCGACCATCCATGGGGTTCAAAATGCCTAAGAAACACGTGCTCGCACTGTCTGCTGTGGTTGTGGTCGCCGTTGCGGCGGCGGTCCTGATGCCCAAGAAAAGCGACAAGGCGCCCGCCGAGGCGCCTGCCGCCCAAGCCCAGTTGCCACTGGGTCAGGGCCAGTCGGGCAATGGCGGCCCGACGGTCGAGTTCTCCGGCTCGTCGCAACCGATGCCGCTGCCGCTGGTCGGTCAGTCGCAGCCGGTGATGCGTGAGCCGCTGGCCCAGGCGGCCGGTATGGGAGACGGTGAGGAGGGTGGTCCGGCGGGCAACACCGCACTGCAGCCGTCCGCGCCTTCGTCCGCGGTGCCGCCGACCGTCACCACCACTGCACCGCCACAAGGTGTCGCTGCAGGTCCGGCGCCGACGCCGGCCCAGCCGGTTGTCAGCGCACCGAGCCAGCCGGCTGCCGCCGCGCAGAAACCGGCTGCCACGCAGCCGGCGAAAACCGCCACCCCTGCCAGCAAGCCGGCTGCGGCACCGACCCAGGTCGCCACGGCCAAGCCGGCGCCCAAAGCGGTCGAGAAGTCGACCGGCGGTGCGGGTAACAGCAGTTGGTACAGCGGCCAGAAGGCCGGCAACTACGTGGTCCAGGTATTCGGCACCAGCAATGAGTCGGCGGCCCAGTCGTTCGTCCGCGAGCAGGGCGGCGAGTACCGCTACTTCAAGAAAAACCTGCAGGGCAAACCCCTCTACGTGGTCACCTACGGCAATTTCGCCAGCCGCGACGCGGCAGCGGCTGCAATCAAGAACTTGCCAGCGAAGGTCCAGGCTGGTAAACCTTGGCCTCGTACCGTCGGCAGCGTTCAACAAGAGCTGGCCACGGCCCGCTGATCCTTCCGGGCGGCACCACCCCGCCGCCCAGTTGCTGAGCGAATCCCGGAATCTCGATAGCCTGCTGTGCACGAGCGCGGCAGGCTTTCGTGTCCCAGACTGCCGGCCACAAGCCTGATTGCAGTCACCGCTGAAACGCTTCAGACTCGAGTCCATTCGACTACACGGTGAGTGACGCAAAAACATTCAAAATTGCGACATAAACTTTCAACGATTCGTCGTTATTGTTTGTGGGCGGCTTCGTCGCTGTGCAACAATGGTTTCCCATTGCCCCCGCAAAAAAGCTGGCATTCGATCGGCGTGGATGGTAAGTGGTTGTACTAAAAAGAGATTTGCCTTGGTTGAGAGGCGAACCTGGTGAGAATGTGTCTATGAAAACAGGTCTGTACCATCCCGAAGAATTCAAGGACAACTGTGGTTTTGGCCTGATCGCCCATATGACGGGCGAGCCGAGCCACCACCTCCTGCAAACCGCCGTCGAGGCCCTGACCTGCATGACCCACCGCGGTGGGATCAACGCAGACGGCAAGACCGGTGACGGTTGTGGCCTGCTGATGCAGAAGCCCGATCAGTTCCTGCGCGCCGTGGCCCGGGAACACTTCGCCGTCGAGCTGCCCAAGCAGTACGCGGTCGGCATGGTGTTCTTCAATCAGGACCCGGTGAAAGCCGAGGCCGCGCGGGCCAACATGAACCGCGAGATCACCCAGGCTGGCCTGCACCTGATCGGTTGGCGCAAGGTGCCGATCGATACCCGCGTGCTCGGCCGCCTGGCCCTGGAGCGTCTGCCGCAGATCGAGCAGGTGTTCATCGGCGGCGAAGGCCTGACCGACCAGGACATGGCCATCAAGCTGTTCAGTGCCCGTCGCCGCTCGTCCGTGGCCAATGCCCACGACGCCGACCACTACATCTGCAGCTTCTCGCACAAGACCATCATCTACAAAGGCCTGATGATGCCGGCGGACCTCACCGCCTTCTACCCAGACCTCGGCGACGAGCGCCTGAAGACCGCGATCTGCGTCTTCCACCAGCGGTTCTCCACCAACACCTTGCCCAAGTGGCCGCTGGCGCAACCGTTCCGCTTCCTCGCCCACAACGGCGAAATCAACACCATCACCGGTAACCGCAACTGGGCCATGGCCCGGCGCACCAAGTTCGCCAACGACCTGATCCCGGATCTGGAAGAGCTCGGCCCGCTGGTCAACCGGGTCGGCTCCGACTCCTCGAGCATGGACAACATGCTCGAGCTGATGGTCACCGGTGGCATCGACCTGTTCCGCGGCGTGCGCATGCTGGTGCCGCCGGCCTGGCAGAACGTCGAGACCATGGACGCCGACCTGCGCGCCTTCTACGAATACAACTCCATGCACATGGAGCCGTGGGACGGTCCGGCCGGCATCGTCATGACCGAAGGCCGCCACGCGGTGTGCCTGCTCGACCGCAATGGCCTGCGCCCGGCGCGCTGGGTGACCACCCGCAACGGCTACATCACCCTGGCCTCGGAAATCGGCGTGTGGAACTACCAGCCGGAGGACGTCATCGCCAAAGGTCGTGTCGGCCCGGGGCAGATCTTCGCCGTGGACACCGAGACCGGTCAGATCCTCGATACCGACGCCATCGACAACCGCCTCAAGTCGCGCCATCCCTACAAGCGCTGGCTGCGTCAGCACGCCACCCGTATCCAGGCGACCCTGAGCGACGACCAGGGCGTGGCCAGCTACGACGCCGACCAGCTCAAGCAGTACATGAAGATGTTCCAGGTCACCTTCGAGGAGCGTGACCAGGTGCTGCGTCCGCTCGGCGAGCAGGGCCAGGAAGCGGTCGGCTCGATGGGCGACGACACGCCGATGGCCGTGCTCTCCCAGCGCGTCCGCTCGCCGTACGACTTCTTCCGCCAGCAGTTCGCCCAGGTGACCAACCCGCCGATCGATCCGCTGCGCGAAGCGATCGTGATGTCCCTGGAAATCTGCCTGGGCGCCGAGCGCAACATCTTCCAGGAGTCCCCCGAGCACGCCTCGCGGGTGATCCTCAGCTCGCCGGTGATCTCGCCAGCCAAGTGGCGCTCGCTGATGAACCTGGAGCGCGAGGGCTTCGACCGTCAGTTGATCGACCTCAACTACGAGCAGGGCCTGGGCTTGGAAGCGGCCATTCGCAACATCGCCGACCAGGCCGAGGAAGCGGTGCGCAGCGGCAAGACGCAACTGGTGCTGAGCGACCGTTTCATCGCCCCAGGCAAGTTGCCCGTGCATGCTTCGCTGGCTGTCGGGGCGGTTCACCACCGCCTGACCGAACAAGGCCTGCGCTGCGACAGCAACATCCTGGTGGAGACCGCTACCGCCCGTGACCCGCACCACTTCGCCGTGCTGCTGGGCTTCGGTGCCTCGGCCGTCTACCCGTACCTGGCGTACGAAGTGCTGGCCGACCTGATTCGTACCGGCGAAGTGCTGGGCGATCTGGACGAAGTGTTCAAGTACTACCGCAAGGGCATTTCCAAAGGCCTGCTGAAGATCCTTTCGAAGATGGGCATCTCCACCGTCGCCTCGTACCGTGGCGCCCAGCTGTTCGAAGCCGTGGGGCTGTCGGACGAGGTGGTCGGCCTGAGCTTCAAGGGCGTGTCCAGCCGCATCAAAGGTGCGCGCTTCGAGGATTTGGAGAGCGACCAGAAGCTGCTGGCGGCCGAAGCCTGGAGCGCGCGCAAGCCGATCCAACAGGGTGGCCTGCTCAAGTTCGTGCATGGCGGCGAGTACCACGCCTACAACCCGGACGTGGTCAACACCCTGCAGGCCGCCGTGCAGCAAGGCGATTACAGCAAGTTCAAGGAGTACACCGCGCTGGTCGACCAGCGTCCGGTGTCGATGCTACGTGACTTGCTCAAGGTCAAGGTGGCCGATCAGGCCCTGGCGCTGGAGCAGGTGGAGCCGGTCGAGGCCATCCTCAAGCGCTTCGACTCCGCTGGCATCTCCCTCGGTGCGCTGTCGCCGGAGGCCCACGAGGCCCTGGCCGAGGCCATGAACCGCCTGGGCGCGCGCTCCAACTCCGGCGAGGGCGGCGAAGACCCGGCCCGCTATGGCACGCTCAAGAGCTCGAAGATCAAGCAGGTGGCCACCGGCCGCTTTGGCGTGACCCCGGAGTACCTGGTCAACGCCGAAGTGCTGCAGATCAAAGTGGCCCAAGGCGCCAAGCCGGGCGAGGGCGGCCAGTTGCCTGGCGGCAAGGTCAACGGCCTGATCGCCAAGCTGCGCTATGCCGTGCCCGGCGTCACCCTGATCTCGCCACCGCCGCACCACGACATCTACTCCATCGAAGACCTCGCGCAGTTGATCTACGACCTCAAGCAGGTCAACCCGCAAGCGCTGGTGTCGGTGAAGCTGGTGGCCGAGGCGGGTGTCGGGACCATCGCGGCAGGCGTGGCCAAGGCCTATGCCGACCTGATCACCATCTCCGGTTACGACGGTGGCACCGGCGCCTCGCCGCTGACCTCGATCAAGTACGCGGGCGCACCGTGGGAACTGGGCCTGGCCGAGACCCACCAGACCCTGCGCGGCAACGACCTGCGCGGCAAGGTGCGGGTGCAGACCGACGGTGGCCTGAAAACCGGCCTGGACGTGATCAAGGCCGCCATCCTCGGCGCCGAGAGCTTCGGCTTCGGCACCGCGCCGATGATCGCCCTGGGCTGCAAGTACCTACGTATCTGTCACCTGAACAACTGCGCCACCGGCGTGGCCACCCAGAACGACAAGCTGCGCAAGGACCACTACATCGGCACCGTCGACATGGTGATCAACTTCTTCACCTTCGTCGCCGAAGAGACCCGCGAGTGGCTGGCCAAGCTGGGCGTGAGCAGCCTCGGCGAGCTGATCGGGCGTACCGACCTGCTCGACGTGCTGCCAGGCGACACCGAGCGCCAACAGCACCTGGACCTCACGCCACTGCTGGGCAGCTCGCACATTCCGGCCGACAAGCCACAGTTCTGCGAAGTGGACCGCAACCCGCCGTTCGACAAAGGCGAGTTGGCCGAGCGCATGGTCGACATGGCCCTGCCGTCGATCCGTGACCAGGCCGGTGGCGAGTTCGCCCTCGACATCTGCAACTGCGACCGCTCCATCGGCGCGCGCATCTCCGGTGAGATCGCCAAGCTCTACGGCAACCAGGGCATGGCGGCCACGCCGGTCACCTTCCGCTTCAAGGGCACCGCAGGGCAGAGTTTCGGCGTGTGGAACGCCGGTGGCCTGAACATGCACCTGGAAGGCGATGCCAACGACTACGTCGGCAAAGGCATGACCGGTGGCAAGCTGACCATCGTACCGCCGGCGGGCAGTCCGTTCGAAACCCAGCACAGCGCCATCGTCGGCAACACCTGCCTGTACGGCGCCACTGGCGGCAAGCTGTTCGCCGCTGGCACCGCAGGTGAGCGCTTCGCGGTGCGTAACTCCGGCGCCCACGCTGTGGTCGAGGGCACGGGCGATCATTGCTGCGAATACATGACCGGTGGCTTTGTCTGCGTCCTGGGCAAGACCGGTTACAACTTCGGCTCCGGCATGACGGGCGGCTTCGCCTACGTGCTCGACCTGGACAACACCTTCGTCGACAAACTCAACCACGAGCTGGTGGAAATCCAGCGCATCAGTGGTGAGGCGATGGAGGCCTATCGCAGCCATCTGGCGCGTGTCCTGGGCGAATACGTGGACGAGACCGGCAGCGAGTGGGGGCGTGAGCTCTCTGAGAACCTGGACGACTACGTACGGCGCTTCTGGTTGGTCAAGCCCAAGGCGGCCAACCTCAAGCAACTGCTGTCCAGCACCCGCGCCAACCCGCAGTAAAGCAGCTGCAAGTGGCGAGCTCCCAGCTGCGAGCAGAAGCAGCACGGGGTTCGCCCGGCTTACGTGATCGTCTTGCGGCTTGCAGCTTCTGGCTCGCAGCTGCTGTTGAGAGGTTTTGAAAAATGGCTGAACGTCTGAGCAACGACTTCCAGTTCATCGAAGTGGGCCGCAAGGACCCGAAAAAGAAGCTGCTGCGCCAGCGCAAGAAGGAGTTCGTGGAAATCTACGAGCCCTTCAAGCCGCAGCAGTCCGTGGAGCAGGCACATCGCTGCCTGGGTTGCGGCAACCCGTATTGCGAGTGGAAGTGCCCGGTGCACAACTTCATCCCCAACTGGTTGAAGCTGGTGTCCGAGGGCAACATCCTGGCGGCGGCGGAGCTGTCGCACCAGACCAATACACTGCCGGAAGTCTGCGGCCGGGTCTGCCCGCAGGACCGTCTGTGCGAAGGCGCGTGCACCTTGAACGACGGTTTCGGTGCGGTGACCATCGGCTCGGTGGAGAAGTACATCACCGACACCGCCTTCGCCATGGGCTGGCGTCCGGACATGTCCAAGGTCAAGCCGACCGGCAAGCGCGTCGCCATCATCGGTGCCGGCCCGGCTGGGCTGGGCTGCGCCGATGTGCTGGTGCGTGCTGGCGTCACCCCGGTGGTGTTCGACAAGAACCCGGAAATCGGCGGTTTGCTGACCTTCGGCATTCCCGAGTTCAAGCTGGAAAAGAGCGTACTGAGCAACCGACGCGAAGTGTTCACCGGCATGGGCATCGAGTTCCGCCTGAACACCGAAGTGGGCAAGGACATCACCTTGGAGCAGTTGCTCGCCGATTACGACGCCGTGTTCATGGGCATGGGTACCTACACCTACATGAAGGGCGGTTTCCCCGGCGAGGACCTGCCGGGCGTGCATGACGCGCTGGACTTCCTGATCGCCAACGTCAACCGCAACCTGGGCTTCGAGAAGTCGCCGGAAGACTTCGTCGACATGCAGGGCAAGCAGGTGGTGGTGCTCGGCGGTGGCGACACGGCGATGGACTGCAACCGCACCTCGATCCGCCAGGGCGCCAAGTCGGTGACCTGTGCCTACCGCCGCGACGAGGCCAACATGCCAGGCTCGCGCAAAGAGGTGAAGAACGCCAAGGAAGAAGGCGTGAAGTTCCTCTACAACCGCCAGCCCATCGCCATCGTCGGCGACGGCAAGGTCGAGGGCGTCAAGGTGGTCGAAACCCGCCTGGGCGAGCCGGATGCTCGCGGTCGCCGCAGTCCGGAGCCGATTCCTGGCTCCGAGCAGATCCTGCCGGCCGATGCCGTGGTGATCGCCTTCGGCTTCCGGCCGAGCCCGGCGCCGTGGTTCGAGCAACATGGCATCCAGATGGACAGCCAGGGCCGCGTGGTGGCCCCGGAGAAGGCCGCCTTCAAGCACCAGACCAGCAACCCGAAGATCTTCGCCGGTGGCGACATGGTGCGCGGTTCGGACTTGGTGGTGACGGCCATCTTCGAAGGCCGCACGGCAGCCGAAGGCATCCTCGACTACCTGCAGGTGTGATCGAGCGCCGGGGTCGCCACTGGACCCCGGCGTTATCCCGCCCGACAATCCTTGACCCACGGCACCCAATAGACAAAAGCCATGGCCGCAGCCGTGCCTTTTGCGCTGGCGTCTGAGAAAATGCCCGCACTTTTTTGCTGGATGCCGACATGACTGCCCTGAAGAACGATCGTTTCCTGCGTGCATTGCTCAAGCAGCCTGTAGACGTCACCCCGGTGTGGATGATGCGCCAGGCCGGCCGCTACCTGCCGGAGTACCGCGCCAGCCGTGCCAACGCCGGCGACTTCATGAGCCTGTGCAAGAACCCGCAGTTCGCCTGCGAGGTGACGCTCCAGCCGCTGGACCGCTACCCGCTCGACGCCGCGATCCTGTTCTCCGACATCCTCACCATCCCCGACGCCATGGGCCAGGGTCTGTATTTCGAGACCGGCGAAGGTCCGCGCTTCAAGAAGGTCGTCAGCACGGCGGCCGATATCGAAGCCCTGCCCATTCCCGATGCGCATAAGGACTTGGGCTACGTGATGGATGCGGTCAGCACCATCCGCCGCGAACTGAACGGCCGCGTGCCGCTGATTGGTTTCTCCGGCAGCCCCTGGACCCTGGCCACCTACATGATCGAAGGCGGCTCGTCGAAAGACTTCCGCAAGACCAAGGCCATGCTCTACGACCAGCCCGAGGCCATGCACCTGCTGCTGGACAAGCTGGCGCAGTCGGTCACCGCCTACCTCAACGGCCAGATCCAGGCCGGTGCCCAGGCGGTGCAGATCTTCGACACCTGGGGCGGCGCGCTGTCGGCGGCGGCCTACCAGACCTTCTCCTTGGCCTACATGCGCAAGATCGTCAGCGGCCTGATCCGCGAGCACGAAGGCCGCAAGGTGCCGGTGATCCTGTTCACCAAGAATGGCGGGCTATGGCTGGAAAGCATCGCCGAAGCCGGCGCCGACGCGCTGGGCCTGGACTGGACCTGCGATATCGGCGACGCCCGTCGCCGTGTGGGCGACCGCGTGGCGCTGCAAGGCAACATGGACCCGACGGTGCTGTATGCCAAGCCGGAGGCGATCCGCCAGGAAGTCGCGCGCATCCTGGCCAGCTATGGCCTTGGCAGCGGCCACGTCTTCAACCTTGGCCACGGCATCACCCCGGAAGTCGATCCCGAGCACGCAGGTGTGTTCATCAATGCCGTGCACGAGTTTTCGGCGCAGTATCACGGCTGAGTCCGCTTCACGCCTCACCCAGCCCGGCCATGTGCCGGGCTTTTTGTGACATTAAGGTTAAATTCAGCGATCGTCGCTAATCTGGTCCCATCGAAACCCAAAAAGGACCCGATCATCATGAAAATTCGTTATCTGCCGCTGATTCTTGCCCCGCTGTTCAGCACCGCCGCCCTGGCGGCTGGCTACACCGGCCCGGGCGCTCAATCGATCACCACGGTCGCCGCTGCCAAAGAAGCCGCCGACGACACGCCAGTGGTGCTGCAGGGCTACATCACCAAGAAGGTCAACAACGACGACAAGTACGAGTTCAAGGACAACACCGGCACCATCACCGTCGAGATCGACAATGAAGACCTGCCGGTCACTCCTTTCAATGAAAAGACCAAGGTCAAGCTGACCGGCGAGGTGGAGAAGCACCTGATGAGCCGTGAAGTGGATGTGGATATCGTCGAAATCATCAACTGATCCAGCCGCTGTCTCGCTGACGAGCGCGCCTGCCGAAAGTCATGGCAGCGCGCTCGTTCCGCGCAGGTCTCACGCCGATTTGGGCGCCAGTTTGCTCAAGTGCAGCGCCACCAGCAACGCCACCGCCAGCAGGCTGCCAATGAACAGCCCGATGCCGTTCCAGCCCCAGTGGTGCCAGAACACCCCGCCCGCCGTCCCGGCGACACTCGACCCCGCGTAGTAACAGAACAAGTACAACGACGACGCCTGCCCCTTGGCCTTGAGCGCGCGTCGGCCGATCCAGCTGCTGGCCACCGAATGCGCGCCGAAGAAGCCGAAGGTGAACACCAGCATGCCGACCACCACCACTGGCAGCGGTGTGAACAGCGTCATCAGCATGCCCGCCGCCATCACGCCGATACTGGACCAGAACACCCGGCGCCGCCCCAGTCTGTCCGCCAGTGCGCCGACCTGCGCCGAGCTGTAGATCCCCGACAGGTAAACCACTGACAGCAACCCGACCAATGCCTGGTTCATGTGGTACGGCTCGGCCAGCAGGCGATAGCCGATGTAGTTGAACAGGGTGACGAACGCGCCCATCAGCAGGAAGGCTTCAAGGAACAGCCAAGGCAGGCCGGCGTCCTTGAAGTGCATGAGGAAGCCGTCGAGCAGGCGACGCGGTTGCAGCGATTGTGCACGGAAGTTGCGCGATTCGGGCAGCACCTTCCAGAACACCACCGCCGCCAGCAGCGCCAGACCACCGATTACCAGCATCGCCGTGTGCCAACTGACGAAGTCGATCAGCACCCCGGCGATCAGTCGACCGCTCATGCCACCGATGGCATTGCCACCGATGTACAGGCCCATGGCCAGGCCGATGTGCTGGGGGTGGATCTCTTCGCTCAGATAGGTCATGGCCACGGCGGCCAGCCCGCTCAGCGACAGCCCGACCAGCGCCCGCGTGGCCAATACGCCTTCCCAGGTCGGCATGACGGCGCTGGCCAGGGTCGCCAGTGCCGCGCAGAGCAGGGCCATGACCATCACCGGCTTGCGCCCGATGCGGTCGGAGATCGGCCCGGTGACCAGCAGTCCCACGGCGAGCAATGCCGTGGAGACCGACAGCACCAGGCTGCTCTGCGCGGCATTGATGGCGAACTCCTGCGACAGCAGCGGCATCATCGGCTGCACGCAATAGAGCAGGGCGAAGGTGGCGAAGCCGCCGCTGAACAATGCCAGCACGGTCTTCATGAAGGCCGGGCTGCCTTTTTCGATCCAGATATCGGTCAGCGCAGCGGGGTCGGGTTCCAGGGCAAGGGGGGCTACAGCGGATTTCACGACGGACTACCTCAAGGCGCGGGGCCGGTGATGCGATGGAAAAATCATATAGCTGGCTAATGATTAGATCCAATATATTGTTCGACCTATTTGAGACGTTTGACGACTTGTTTGGAGCGCGCTATGGAGCTGCGTCACCTGCGTTATTTCATCGCTGTCGCCGAGGAGCTGCACTTCGGCCGCGCCGCGCAGCAACTAGGCATTTCCCAGCCACCGTTGAGCCAGCAGATCCAGGCCCTCGAACAGGAAGTCGGTGCCCGATTGTTCGAGCGCACCAACCGTCGGGTGGCACTCAGCGAGGCCGGCCGGCTGTTTCTCGACGAGGCGCGTCAGGTACTGGCCCAGGTCGACAAGGCCGCCGACGTGGCGCGGCGCGCGCAACTGGGCGAGCTGGGCGAGATGAAGATCGGGTTCACCTCGTCTGCGCCGTTCACGTCGCGTATTCCCCAGGCGATTCACGCCTTTCGCCAGCGCTTTCCGGCAGTTCACTTGCATTTAACGGAGATGAGCAGCCGCGAGGTGGTCGATGCGGTGTTCGACGAGTCCATCGAGGTCGGTCTGATGCGCCCGTTGCCCGTACCCGAGGGGCTGGCGGTCACCGAGCTGTTCCGCGAGCCGCTGGTCGCCGTGCTCAACGCCTCCCACCCGCTGGCGGCGTGTGGTGACGGTGGCGTTCAGATGGCGGATCTGGCCCAGGAGCCGTTCGTGTTCTTCCCACGCAGCTACGGCAGCGGCCTGTACGCGCAGTTGATGGAACTGGCGCGCCAGGCCGGCTTCAGCCCGCATTTCGCCCAGGAGGCAGGCGAGGCGCTGACCATCATCGGCCTGGTGTCGGCCGGGTTGGGCGTGTCGGTGCTGCCGGCCTCGTTCCAGCGCATTCGCATCGACGGTGTGGTCTATCGCACGCTGCTGGACCCGCAGGCAACCAGCGCCGTGTGGCTGGTGCGCCGCGAGGGCGCAGGCTCGGCGATGGCCAATGCGTTTTGCGAGCTGTTGGCCGGTGTGCAAGCGCCCCAAGGCGCTGGATAAAGCGTTGCTGTGCACACATACTCGGGCATTCCTTGATACCCGGAGATCCTGTCATGCGGCGCGTGGTGTTCAATCAGAAAGGTGGCGTGGGCAAGTCGAGCATCGCCTGCAACCTGGCGGCGGTGAGTGCCAGCGAAGGCTATCGCACCCTGTTGATCGACCTGGATGCCCAGGCCAACTCCACCCAGTACCTCACCGGCCTGACCGGCGACGACATCCCCATGGGCATCGCCGACTTTTTCAAGCAGAGCCTGGCCGGCGGGCCGGTCGCGAAGAAGAACAAGGTCGATATCTACGAGACCCCGTTCGACAACCTGCACGTGATCACCGCCACGGCGGAACTCGCCGACCTTCAGCCCAAGCTCGAGGCCAAACACAAGATCAACAAGCTGCGCAAGTTGCTCGACGAGTTGAGCGAAGACTACGAACGGATCTACATCGATACGCCGCCCGCTCTGAACTTCTACGCGGTTTCAGCGCTGATCGCCGCTGATCGTGTGCTGATTCCCTTCGATTGCGACAGCTTCTCGCGCCAGGCCCTGTATGGCCTGCTCGCCGAGATCGAGGAACTCAAAGACGATCACAACGAAACCCTGGAGGTCGAGGGCATCGTCGTCAACCAGTTCCAGTCCCGCGCCAGCCTACCGCAGCAGATGCTCGACGAACTGCTGGCCGAGGGGCTGCCGGTGTTACCGGTGTACCTGGGCAGCTCGGTGAAGATGCGCGAGTCGCACCACGCCAGCCTGCCGCTGATTCATCTGGAGCCACGGCACAAGCTGACGCAGCAGTTCGTCGAGCTGCACTCGCTGCTCGAAGAGAACGCCTAGACGCCCTGCCCGCGCAGCCACTCCAGCAACGATTGCAGTGGCAGCGCGCCGGCCTGGCGGCTGACTTCGCGGCCCTGCTTGAACAGGATCAGGCTGGGGATCGAGCGAATCCCCAGTTGACCGGCCAGGCTGCGGTTGGCTTCGCTGTCCAGCTTGGCCAGGCGGCAGCGGCCGGCAAGCTGGCGGGCGGCCTGTGCGAACGTCGGGGCGAAGCTCTTGCACGGCCCGCACCAGTCGGCCCACACGTCCACCAGCAGCGGCAGGTCGCCCTTGATCTGGCTGGCGTAGCTGCGCTCGGTCAGCTCGAAGGGCTGGCCAAGCAGCACCTCCTGCTTGCAGCGCCCGCACTTGGGGCTGTCGCCCAGGCGCTCGGCCGGCAGGCGGTTGAGGCCGTTGCAGTGAGGGCAGGGGATGACCAGGGGTTCAGGCATATCTTCTCCTTGGGGTGCGATAGGGCTGTCAGGCCGCGCCTGGCATTCAGGACGAGCAACTGATCTCCAGGTGCTTGCCCCAGGTTGGCGGGCGCTCGGCGTAGGCCTGCATGCCGGGCTGTTCCTCGAACGGCCTGCTCAGCACCTGATGCAAGCGCCGGACTTCACTGTAGTCGCCCGCTTCGGCCGCCTCGATGGCCTGCTGCGCCAGGTAGTTGCGCAGGATGTACAGCGGATTGACCGCGTGCATGCGCGCACGTCGGCCCTGGGCATTGTCGGGTTCGCGCTGGCAGCGTGCCAGGTAGTCGGCGGCCCAGTCGTCGAAGCCGGCGAGGTCGACGAAGTCGTCACGCACCCCGTGTAGCGCCTGTTCGACCGGTTGCTCGCCGAGCCGGCGGAAGAACAGCGTGTAATCCACTGCGCCACGCTGCATGCACTGCAGCAGGCGCTCGACCAGCGCCATGTCGTCATCTTCAGCGCAGGTCAGGCCGAGGCGGCGACGCATCAGGTCCAGGTAGTGGGCCTGGTACAGCGGCAGGAACAGCCCCAGCGTGTCCTTGAGCGCCTCGACCTCCACCACCGTGGTCAAGGCCTGGGCCAGCGCGCTGAGGTTCCAGTGGGCGATCGGCACCTGGTTGGCGTAGCTGTAGCGGCCACGGTCGTCTGAGTGGTTGCAGATGAAGTTGGCGTCGAAGTCGTCGAGGAAGGCGAACGGGCCGAAGTCGAAGGTGATGCCCAGGATCGACATGTTGTCGGTGTTCATTACCCCGTGGCAGAAACCGTAGGCTTGCCAGCGCGCGATCAGCTCGGCGTTGCGCTCGACGATGCTGCGGAACATGGCCAGGTACGGCTGCTCGGCCGCGAGGCACTCGGGGTAGTGCTGTTCGAGCACATGGTCCAGCAGCACCCGCTGCTGCTCGGGTTGCTGCGTGTAGTAGAAATATTCGAAATGGCCGAAGCGGACATGGCTGGGCGCCAGGCGCAGCAGCATGGCCGCGCTTTCCTGGGTTTCGCGCCACACCGGCGTGCTCGAACCGATCACGCACACGGCGCGACTGCTGGGAATGCCCAGCGCGTGCAGGGCTTCGGAGGCGAGGAATTCGCGGATCGACGAGCGCAGCACGGCGCGGCCATCGCCCATGCGCGAGTACGGGGTCTGGCCGGCGCCCTTGAGGTGCAGGTCCCAGTGCTCGCCCGCGTCATTGACCACCTCGCCCAGCAGCAGGCCACGACCGTCGCCCAGGCGCGGGTTGTAGCCGCCGAACTGATGGCCGGAATACACCATCGCCCGAGGGTCGGCGTCTTCCCAGAGCTTATGACCGCCGAACAGCTCGGCGAACACCGGCAACTCGGCCTGCGCCGGATCCAGATCGAGCAACGCCAGGGCCGCTTCGCTGACCACCACCAGGCGCGGGTCGGCGATCGGCTCGGGCAGCACCTGGGTGGAGAAGGTGTCGCCGAGGCGGGCGAAGCGGTTGTCGAACTGCAGGTGGTCGAGCGTTTTCACGGGCGGCTCCGGGTTGTTGAGGGGCGGTCCAGGTGCAGCGTTGACTGGCATTCTGGGCGCTTGCACCGGTCAGCGTCCAATTCAGCTCGGTGGCGTGCTGCTGTCGGGTGTGTTCTCCAGCGGGATCATCTGCTGCTTGCCGTTCTTGGTGTCCATCAGGAACACCTCCACCTGGCGCACCGAGATCTTGATGTCGTGGGCCTTGAACTCACGGTTGATGTAGCGGTTGATCTCGTCCAGCGTCGGGTTGCGGTCGCCCAGGTCGCGCACGTGCATGCGCAGTTCGTGGTCCAGCGAGCTCTCGCCGAATTGCAGGAAGTACACCAGCGGCTCAGGGTCCTTGAGCACCCGGGGATTTTCGTGGGCGCCCTTGAGCAGCAGGTCACGCACCAGGTCCAGGTCCGAGCCGTAGTCGATGCCCAGCTTCAGCGTCACCCGGGTCACCGTGTCGGTCAGCGACCAGTTGATCAACTGCCCGGTGATGAAGGTCTTGTTGGGGACGATGATGTCCTTGCGGTCGAAGTCAGTGATGGTGGTGGCACGGATGCGGATCTTGCTCACCGTGCCGGACAGGTTGCCGATGGTGATGGTGTCGCCGATGCGCACCGGGCGCTCGAACAGGATCATGATGCCGGAGATGAAGTTGGCGAAGATCTCCTGCATGCCGAAGCCCAGGCCCAGCGACAGGGCGGCGACCAGCCATTGCAGCTTGTCCCAGCTCACCCCGAGGGTGGCCAGGGTGCTGACGATGCCCACGCCGACGATCACGTACGACAGCAGCGTGGTGATGGCGTAGGCGCTGCCCTGGGCCAGGCTCAGGCGTGACAGCACCAGCACCTCCAGCAGGCCCGGCAGGTTGCTGGCCAGGGCGATGGTGATGCCGGCGATGACCAGCGCGCCGAGCAGGTCGCCGAGGCTGATCGGCACCATGCTGGCGGTGGCGCCGGTGCCGCTGGTGTATTCGTACAGGGTGAAGTTGTTGAGGTAGGAGAACACCGAGATCAGGTCTGACCACACCCAGTACAGGCCGGCGATGAAGCCGCCGAGCAAGGCCAGGCGGATCAGGCGCAGCGACTGCTGGTTGACCTGCTCGATGTCCAGGGTCGGTTCTTCGACGATCACCTCGCCGTCCAGGCCTTCCTTGGCCGCCGCACGCTTGCTCAGCGCGCGTTGGTAGGCAAGGCGCCGCGCCGCGACCGACAGACCGCGCACGAACGCCGCCTCGATCACCAGCCAGAACAGCAGCAGGTACAGCGTGTAGATCAGGCGGTCGGTGAGTTTCAGCGCGGTGTAGTAGTAGCCGAAGCACACCGCGACGAACAGCGCGATGGGCAGGGCGGTGAAGGCCACGCCGACGGCCTTGCGGAACAACGAGGTGTTCTGGTGCGCCGGGCTGCTCAACAGCAGGCGGCTGAGCAACCAGGCCATCAGCCCATAGCAGGTCAGGACCACGCCGATGCCGAGCACGTCGTCGGCCAGCGCCGAGGGCTGGTGCTCAGCCACGGCCACCACGCCGACCAAGGCCAGCACCACGGTGCCGAGCCGGCGCACCCAGCCACGCAGGAACTCGACCTGCGGCTTGTGCCAGCGGAAATGCACTTCCGCCACGCCGCCGGGGGCGAGGATGCGGTAGGCGGTGTAGAACACCAGCCAGGCCTGGGCCAGTTGCCAGAGTGCGGCGCCGAGGTTGGCGTTCTGCCCGCGCGCGTCGATCTGCAAGGCGTAGCTGCACAACGCCAGGCCCAGGCTCAGCGGCATCGCCAGGAGGATGTTGATCAAAATCGCCTGGGGCGTGTGCCACTGGCTGTCGCGGCGGAAGTGGCCAATGTCCTGGTGCACCTTGCCCAGGCGCTGATACAGGTACTTGCGTCGCCACAGCAGTGCGCCGATCACCAGCAGCAGCGGCAGGAACAGCAGCGGCCGTTGTAGCAGGCCATCGGCCAGCTCATTGATGCCCGAGCTCCACGGCAGGCTGGCGACCTGGTTGGCGAAGCGCTCCGGCACGTAGCGCAGCCAGTCCCAGTCCAGCGGCTTGTTGCTGGGGATCCAGAACATCTGTTCATCGAGGGTGGTGCGCAGGTTTTGCGCGGTACTGAGCAACTGTTTCTGGTTGAGCTGCAGGGTGATCGATTCGTTGAGCAGCGCCGACAGTTCACGGTTCAGCCGTTCGAGCAGGTCGCTGCGGGTGATGGCCACTTCCAACAAGGCTTTGCGCAGTTGCGGCGTGACGTCCTGCTCGGGCTGTTTGGACAGCAGGTCGTCGACGTAGCTGATCGGGCTGCTCATCTGCTCGCGCTGCTGGTTGACCTCGAACTGGTAGAGACGGATATCGGCGATCTGGTCGGCCAGGTCGCGGTCCAGCTTCAGGTGCGGCAGGGCTTGCTTCTGCTTGTAGAGGATCTTGGACAGCAGCAGGCTGCCCTTGAGCACGTTGATCTGCTCGTCCAGGGCCTGGTCGGCCTGGGTCAGGGTGTCGAGTTGCTGCTTGGTTTGCAGGTTCTGCTGGGTCAGCTCGTTGAGACGGTCGGTGCTGCGCAGCAGGTAGTCGGAGAGCTTGAGGTTGGCTGCGCTCTCGTTGGCCAGCAGGGTGCTGCCGCCGGCCTTCTGCGCCTCGATGGACTGCTGGGTGACGGTCTGCTGGGACTGCGCCAGGCGCTTTTCGTTGATCAGCGTCTGCAGGTCCTGAATCTCCTGCTCCAGGCGCGCGGTGCGCTCGATCAGCAGGTCATGGCGGGCGCTGCCCAGGTCTTGCAGCAGGCTGTTGCCGGCCAGCTCCTGGCGGCGCAGCAGGGTCAGGGCATTGAGCGAGGCCTGTTCGGCGATGAGCTGGTTGCGCTGGTCGGGGGACAGCGCCTTGCCGTTGTCCTTGCCCGACTTGAGCGCGTTGTTGATCTGCTGGACGCGAGTCTGGTTGTTGCTGATCTCGGCCTGGGCACGCTCGGGGCGGGTCTGCGAGTTGATGATCAGGCTGTTGGCTTCGGACAGCGCTTTTTGCAGGTCGCCCTGCTGGGTGCTGCGTTCGCTGAGCATCAATTCGAGCTGCGGCACGCTGAGGTTGGCGTAGCGCTGCGCCACCGGGGTGGGCTTGCTGGTCTTGAGCTTGGCCAGCTCGTGCTGGCTGTCACGGGTTTCCTGGGGCGCGCTGGCGAGCTGCTGCTTGAGTTCGGCGAGCTTGCGGTCGCTGTCGTCCTTGCTGGCGATCAGCGTCAGGGTTTGCTCCAGCACTTGCTGCAGCGCCTTCTGTTCGGCCTCCGGCAGCTTGCGCTCGGCGATCTTGTCGAGGCTGTTCTGAACGCCCGGAGCGGTGGGCATCTCGGCCGCCACGGCGGCGAACGACAGGGAGAGGCACAGCCCGAGCAGGGCTGTGCGGGCATATACGCGCAGGGACATAGGCAGACTACTAGCGAAAGGGCATGAATCGGAGTTTAGAGGAACAGACCGGGTCCGGGTCGGGTTCCTTCGGGGAATCTGACGCCCACTTTCTGGATCTTGTTCCCGTCCATGGTCGCCACCGTCCAGATCGTGCCCTGCCATT
Source organism: Pseudomonas sp. RAC1 (assembly GCF_030658255.1). Taxonomy (NCBI): domain Bacteria; kingdom Pseudomonadati; phylum Pseudomonadota; class Gammaproteobacteria; order Pseudomonadales; family Pseudomonadaceae; genus Pseudomonas; species Pseudomonas sp. RAC1. Next base: position 132,597 of record NZ_JAUTXS020000022.1, on the reverse strand, counting down.
CCACCTGGTCGCCCACGATGGGCGCGCCGCCGACCTTCTGTCGGATGAACTGCGCCAGCGGGGTGGACGCCTCCAGGCCGTCGAGCGTGAGGCCGTACAGTGCGGCCACCGCGCCCAGTTCGGCATCGCCTTCGAGCACGAAGTCGCCGAAGAAGCGCAGGTCCAGGCCGCGCTGGGGCGCCTGGCTGAACAGTTTGCCCAGCGCCGGCAGGTTGTGTTCATGGCCGATCACGCAGAGCATGTCGTCGACCTCCAGCACGGTGCTGCCGGACGGGTGCAGCAACTGTTGGCCGCGGAACAACGCGGCGATGCGCGTACCCTCGGGCATCCTCAGCTCGCGCAGGGGCGAGCCGATGCACCATTTTTCCGCGCCGAGGCGATAGACGAACAGCTCCCATTCGCTGGTGATGTGCACCTCCAGCGCCGAGCGGGAAATCGGCGCCGGGTCCGGTGGCACCGTGACCTTCAGCAGCTTGGCCATCCACGGCAGGCTGGTGCCCTGCACCAGCAGCGACACCAGCACGATGAAGAACGCCAGGTTGAAGAACAACTGCGCCTGCGGCAGGCCCGCCATCAGCGGGAACACCGCCAGGATGATCGGGACCGCGCCCCGCAGGCCGACCCAGGAAATGAAGCCTTTCTCGCGACCATGGAAGGCCTTGAACGGCAGCAGCGCAGCGACCACCGACAGCGGCCGGGCGACGAGAATCATCCACAGCGCCAGGCCCAGGGCGGGCAGGGCGATGGGCAGCAGGTCGTGCGGGGTGACCAGCAGGCCGAGGACCAGGAACATGCCGATCTGCGCCAGCCAGGCCATGCCGTCCAGCATGTGCAGGATGCCGTGGCGGCTGCGGATCGGCTTGTTGCCCAGCACCAGGCCGCACAGGTAGACGGCGAGGAAGCCGCTGCCATGCAGGGCGTTGGTCAGCGAGAACACCACCAGGCCGCCCGCCACCACCAGGATCGGGTACAGGCCACCGGCCAGATTGATACGGTTGACCAGTTGCAGCATCAGCCAGCCGCCGCCCAGGCCCAGCAGGCCGCCGATGCCGAACTCGCGCAGCAGGTGGGTCAGCAGGCTCCAGTGCAGGCCGGTCTGGCCGCTGGCGATCATGTCGATGAGCGTCACGGTGAGGAACACCGCCATCGGGTCGTTGCTGCCGGACTCGATCTCCAGGGTGGCGGTCACCCGCTCGTTGAGACCTTTGCCGCCGAGCAGCGAAAACACCGCAGCAGCGTCGGTGGAGCCAACGATGGCGCCGATCAGCAGGCCTTGGATCAAGCTCAGGTCGAACAGCCAGGCGGCGACCATGCCGGTCAGCGCGGTGGTGATGAGCACTCCGACCGTGGCCAGCGACAGCGCCGGCCACAAGGCCACGCGGAAGCTCGCCACCCGTGTGCGCAGGCCGCCGTCGAGCAGGATCACCGCCAGGGCCAGGTTGCCCACCAGGTAGGCGGTCGGGTAGTTGTTGAAGATGATGCCGCCGCCATCCACGCCGGCAACCATGCCGACCGCGAGGATGATGACCAGGATGGGAATGCCCAGGCGCGAAGACAGCGAGCTGACCAGGATGCTTGCGCCCACCAGCAGTGCGCCGATCAGGAACAGGCTGTTGATGGTACTGGCATCCAAAGGCAGGTACTCCGGGACTTCGCGGGGATGAAGACGTGGTAGTGCTTGAAGAGAACTAGCAGGTCGCGTGCCAATCGATTCTAACCTGATGAATTGGCGGCATGTAAAGCGTTTCTGCAGATGTACGAAAGGCACCGTCGAGGTGCCTTTCGTGGGTGCTGCGGTGTGGCGGCGGGCCTCATCGCGGGGCAAGCCCGCTCCCACAGGTTCTCAGTAGGGGTCAGCAGCAGCGACGTTTCAGAGCACTGCGCAGAACCTGTGTGGGCGCGCTTAGCCCTGCTTCACCTCGCGCATCGCTTTGCCCTTCACCGGAGCATCGCCGGCCACATAGTACTTGGCGGTGCTGCGCGGCAGCGGCTGGCGCTGGCGGATCTTGTCGGCGATTTTCTCGGCGATCATGATCGTGGTGGCATTGAGGTTACCGGTGATGATGATCGGCATGATCGAGGCGTCTACCACGCGCAGGCCTTGCATGCCGTGCACGCGGCCTTCGCCATCGACCACCGCCATGTCGTCGGTGCCCATCTTGCACGAGCACGACGGGTGGAAAGCGGTCTCGGCGTGCTCGCGGATGAATTTGTCCAGTTCCTCGTCGGTCTGCACGTGCTCGCCCGGGCTGATCTCACGACCCCGATACGGATCCAGCGCCGGCTGGGCCATGATCTCGCGGGTCAGGCGGATGCCGTCGCGGAATTCCTGCCAGTCCTGCTCGGTAGCCATGTAGTTGAACAGGATGCTCGGGTGCTGGCGCGGATCCTTCGACTTGGCCTGCACGCGGCCGCGGCTGGGCGAGCGCATCGAGCCCATGTGCGCTTGGAAGCCGTGCTCCTTCACGCCGTTGGAGCCGTTGTAGTTGATGGCCACCGGCAGGAAGTGATACTGGATGTTCGGCCACTCGAACTCAGGACGGGTGCGGATGAAACCGCCGGCCTCGAACTGGTTGCTGGCGCCGATGCCAGTGCCGTTGAATAGCCACTCGGCACCGATGGCCGGCTGGTTCCACCACAGCAGCGACGGGTACAGCGACACCGGTTGGGTGCAGGCGTATTGCAGGTACAGTTCCAGGTGGTCCTGCAGGTTCTCGCCGACGCCCGGCAGTTCGTGGACCACGGGAATGTCGAGGCTGTCGAGCAGGGCGCGGGGGCCGACGCCGGAGCGTTGCAGCAGTTGCGGCGAGGCGATGGCCCCGGAGCTGACGATCACTTCCTTGCGTGCACGCGCTTCCACGCGCTCTTCGCTGTCGCCGACCAGGTAGGTCACGCCGACGGCGCGTTTGCCTTCGAACAGGATACGGTCGCTCAGGGCGTGGGTGACGATGGTCAGGTTGGGACGCTTCTTGGCCTGATCCAGGTAGCCACGGGCAGTGCTGGAGCGGCGGCCGTTCTTGGTCACCGAGCGGTCCATCGGGCCGAAGCCTTCCTGCTGGTAGCCGTTGAGGTCTTCGGTGCGCGGGTAACCGGCCTGCACGCCGGCTTCGACCATGGCGTGGAACAGCGGGTTGTTGCCGGCCTTGGGCGTGGCCACGCTGACCGGGCCTTCGCCGCCGTGGTAATCGTTGGGGCCGATGTCACGGGTTTCGGCCTTGCGGAAGTAGGGCAGGCAGTCGAGGTAGGTCCAGTCTTCCAGGCCTGGCAGCTTCGCCCAGCCGTCGAAGTCCATGGCGTTGCCGCGGATGTAGCACATGCCGTTGATCAGCGACGAGCCACCGAGGCCCTTGCCGCGACCACATTCCATGCGGCGGCCATCCATGTGCGGCTCTGGATCGGTCTCGTAGGCCCAGTTGTAGCGCTTGCCCTGCAACGGGAAGGCCAGGGCGGCGGGCATCTGGGTACGGAAGTCGAAGCGATAGTCAGGGCCGCCCGCTTCGAGCAGCAGCACCGACACGCTGGCGTCTTCGGTCAGGCGGGTGGCCAGGGTGTTACCGGCCGAACCGGCACCGACGATGATGTAATCGTATTCCATGGGGAGGCTTCCTCCGGAAGCAGTTGCAAGCTTCAAGCCTCGAGCTTCAAGAAGAAGCGTTCGCGCCAAGCTTGCGATTGATTGGGTCCTGCAAGATCGGTGAGGTGTTACGCGCCTCACGTTCCCTGCAGCTTGCCGCTAAGGACTTACGGCTGCGCGTTGCCTGCAAGGGCCGGCGGCTATCGCCGACCGGCTCTTTCTTGCAGCTAGCCGCTCGCAGCTGTCTGTCAGAAGACCGACGTGTAGCCGCCCAGTTCGACCTGGACGGACTTGATACGGGTGTACTGGGCCAGCGAGCTGACGCCGTTTTCGCGGCCAACGCCCGATTGCTTGTAGCCACCGACCGGCATTTCGGCCGGCGATTCGCCCCAGGCGTTGATCCAGCAGATGCCGGCTTCGAGCTGGTGGATGATGCGGTGGGCGCGGCTCAGGTCGTTGGTGCACACGCCGGCGGCCAGGCCGTACTCGGTGTCGTTGGCGCGGCGTACGGCTTCTTCCTCGGTCTCGTAGCTGAGGATGCTCATCACGGGGCCGAAGATCTCTTCCTTGACGATGGTCATGTCGTCGCGGCAGTCGGTGAACACGGTCGGTGCAACGAAGGCGCCCTTGGCGAAGGCGCCGTCGGTCAGGCGCTCACCGCCGCACAGCACACGGGCACCTTCTTCCTTGCCCTTGGCGATGTAGCCCAGCACGCTTTCCATGTGGGCGAAGCTCACCAGTGGACCGAAGTTGGTGTTGTCATCTTCCGGGTTGCCGACGCGGATGCGCGCGACGCGCTCGAGGATCTTGGCCTCGAAGGCGGCTTTGAGCGAAGCAGGAATGAACACGCGGGTGCCGTTGGTGCACACCTGACCCGAGCTGTAGAAGTTGGCCATCATGGCGATGTCGGCGGCCTTGTCCAGGTCGGCGTCGGCGCAGATGATCAGCGGCGACTTGCCGCCCAGCTCCATGGTCACTTCCTTGAGCGAGGAGCTCGAAGCGCTGGCCATGACCTTCTTGCCGGTGGTGGTGCCGCCGGTGAAGGAGACTTTCTCGATGCGTGGGTGCTCGGTGAGCCAGGTGCCCACTTCGCGGCCGCTGCCGGTCAGCACGTTGAATACGCCGTCCGGCAGGCCGGCTTCGGTGTAGATCTCGGCCAGTTTCAGGGTGGTCAGCGAGGTGACTTCCGACGGCTTGAAGATCATCGCGTTGCCGGCGGCCAGGGCTGGTGCGGATTTCCACAGGGCGATCTGGATCGGGTAGTTCCACGCGCCGATGCCAGCGGTCACGCCCAGCGGTTCGCGACGGGTGTAGACGAAGGACGATTCGCGCAGCGGGATCTGCTCGCCTTCGATGGCGGGCACCAGGCCAGCGTAGTATTCCAGCACGTCGGCGCCGGTGACGATGTCGACGTAGCGGGTTTCGGAGTACGACTTGCCGGTATCCAGGGTTTCCAGCATGGCCAGCTCGTCGTTGCGCTCGCGCAGGATGTCGACGGCGCGGCGCAGGATGCGCGAACGCTGCATGGCGGTCATCGCGGCCCAGACTTTCTGGCCCCGCTCGGCGCTCTCGACGGCGCGCTCGACGTCAGCCTCGGTCGCACGCTGGACGTGGGCCAGCACTTCGCCGGTGGCCGGGTTGATGGCTTCGAAGGTGGCGTCGCTGCCAGCGTCGACATAACCGCCATCGATGTAGAGTTTTTGCGTTCCGAAACGGGCCATAGAATCCTCGCAAGTGCAGTGTGTGATTGGCTAGCCGCCTCGTGCGCCTGCCTTCAGGGCAGCGGTCGCGGGCGGTTGTGCAGCGGCCTGGGGAGCCAGGTTGTGCTGTTTAGCCAGTTGTAGATCCATGTATTCGTAGGCGATGCGTATCGCCTGTTCCGTGTCGAACGCATCGCCCGACAGCGCGCCGCGCAGCCACAGACCATCGATCAGGGCCGCCAGGCCGCGAGCTGCCTTGCGCGCATGGTAGAGCGGCAGGACGCGGCGAAACTGACAACACAGGTTGGAGTACAGGCGGTGGTCGTTGATCCGCTGCAACCTGTGCAAGGACGGTTGGTGCATGCTCGAGGCCCAGAACGCCAGCCAGGTCTTCATGGCCGGACCGTTCACCTGGCTGGCATCGAAGTTGCCCTCGATGATCGCCTGCAGGTGGGCTCGCGGAGTGTCTTCATGCAGCGCCTCGCGGCGTGCGCTGACCCCTTCGCTGAGCATCTTCATGACGTAACTCATGGTCGCTGCGATCAGGCCGTTCTTGTCCTGAAAGTAGTGACTGATGATGCCGTTGGACACGCCGGCCAAACGGGCAATCAGCGCAATGCTGGCATCTCCCAGTCCGACCTGATCGACCGCCTGTAACGTGGCTTCGATCAACTGCTGGCGGCGGATGGGTTGCATACCGACCTTGGGCATCGTGCTATCTCCTCAGGCCTGCGAGCGGACGAGACGCCTCCGACTCGGCGAGGGCCAGTCTATTTTGTTTTGATTGAACGTTCAATCAATAAAGAATAAGCTCTGCGACAATTTGTGCCATTGACAGCTTTTGAGGCTGCTCCAGCGACACGGATTGACACCCCAGGAAATCGTGAAACCCCCGTGATACAGGGCGTTTGCGGGTAGGAATGGTGCAGCGACAGATCCCGCCGGGCGGTCATCGACCGTGCGGCAGACCTTTGGAGCGGGTCCGGCGAACTGCGACAGATGCGCGCATCCCACGCGGATGATCGTGCTGAAATCCGGCCAGCCACTCTGTTTTTTTGCAGCGATTCGGTTCGGGTTCACGGTTTCCAAGGTGCTTTTATAACACCTGACGCAGTGGGGGGATTCCACCAATTGCTCGGGACAAGACTGAAATTAGCCTCCACCGCCGCACTGCCCGGAGCATTCGTGCAATGAGTTCTGCCTCCCTGACAAAGCCCCCCGCCGAGAGGGTTCGGGTCAACCGCGTGGTGTTCTACACCTCTGCGCTGCTGATCCTCGCGTTGACTGCCTTGCTTATCGCTGTACCCGAAACCGCCGGTCAGGTGCTGAGCGTCGCTCAGCAATGGCTGACACGCAGCTTCGGCTGGTACTACATGCTGGTGATCTGCGGTTACCTGCTGTTCGTCATCTACCTGGCCTTCTCCGACTACGGCAAGCTCAAGCTGGGCGGCAAGGACGACCAGCCCGACTTCAGCTATGGCGCCTGGGCCGGCATGCTGTTTTCCTCCGGCATCGGCATCTCGCTGCTGTACTTCGGCGCGTCCGAGCCGCTGGACCACTACTTCAACCCGCCCGAAGGCACGCCCGCCAGCCTGGAAGCGGCGCGCCAGGGCCTGCAACTGACCTTCCTGCACTGGGGCCTGCATGGCTGGGCGATCTACGCCCTGGTTGGCCTGGCCGTGGGTTACTTCGCCTATCGCCACAACCAGCCGCTGGCGCTGCGCTCGGCGCTGTACCCGCTGGTGGGGGAACGCTGGGTCAAGGGTGCGGCGGGCAACGCCGTGGACATCTTCGGCATGTTCGTCACCCTGCTGGGCCTGGTGACCAACCTGGGCATCGGCTCGATGCAGGTGGCCTCGGGCCTCGAATACCTGTTCGGCATGGACCACAGCAAGACCAACCTGCTGGTGGTGATCCTGGTGATGGCCGGTGTTGCCACCGTGGCCGCGGTGTCGGGTGTGGAAAACGGCATTCGCCGCCTGTCCAACCTCAACATCGTGCTCTTCAGCGGTCTGCTGATCTTCGTACTGCTCGGCGGTGAGACCCTGCACCTGCTCAACGGCTTCGTGCAGAACATCGGCGACTACCTCAATGGCCTGGTGCTCAAGACCTTCGACCTCTATGTCTACGAAGGCGAGGCCGGCAAGTCCGAGCGCTGGCTGGGCCTGTGGACCGTGTTCTACTGGGCCTGGTGGATCTCCTGGGGTCCGTTCGTCGGCATGTTCATCGCGCGGATTTCCAAGGGTCGCACCGTGCGCCAGTTGGTCAGCGGCGTGCTGCTGATCCCACTGGGCTTCACCCTGGCGTGGCTGTCGATCTTCGGCAATACCGCGCTGGACCTGGTGATGAACCACGGCGCCGTGGAACTGGGCAAGACCGCCCTGGAGCAGCCGTCGATGTCGATCTACCAACTGCTGGAATACTTCCCGGCAGCCAAGATCGTCATCGGTGTCGCCGTGTTCGTCGGCTTCGTGCTGTTCCTCACCCCCGCCGACTCGGGCGCGGTGATGATGGCCAACCTTTCCTGCACCGGCGGCCAGGTGGACGAGGACGCGCCGCACTGGATGGTGGTGTTCTGGTCGGTGATCATCACCCTGGTGACCATCGGTCTGTTGTTCGCTGGCAACTTCGAGGCCATGCAGACCATGGTGGTGCTGGCCGGCCTGCCGTTCTCGGTGGTGCTGGTGCTGTTCATGTTCGGCTTGTACAAGGCCATGAAGCAGGACGTGGCGATCGAGCAGGAGCGCGCCGAGCTGGCAGCCCGTGGCCGTCGCGGCTTCAGCGAGCGCCTGACCCAGCTCGAACTGCAGCCGACCCAGGCCGTGGTGCAGCGCTTCATGGACCGTCAGGTCAGCCCGGCGCTCAAGGAGGCGGCTGAGCAGCTCCGCGCCCTGGGCTTCCAGGTCGAGACCCGCGTCGGTCAGTCGCGCAACATGATGGGCGTGCGGGTGATGATGGAAGAGGGCAACCCGTTCGTCTACGAAGTGAGCCTGGACGGCTATCTGGCTGCACCGAACGAGGCGTCGCCCGAGGGCGAGGCAGAAGTGCGCCAGCGCTTCTACCGTGCCGAGGTCTATCTGCATGACGGCAGCCAGGAATACGACCTGATGGGCTTCACGTCCGAGCAGATCGTGCGCGACGTGCTGGATCAGTTCGAAAGCCACCGCCAGGTGCTGGGCCGCGTCTACAGCTGAGCCGTCATGGCGCAGGCAGTAGATGGTCGGTGCGTACCGCCGAATGACTGCCGTTGATGTCCTCGCCTCGGGTGCAGAGTTTCAACGGCAGTTGCTGGGGCTTGAAGGTATACACCTCGTGGCGCGCCCGTCGGTAGCCCGACGGGTTCTCGCAATCGGTCGACTGCGGCGGGCCGCGCTTGACGAAGTAGCGCACCAGATCCGGCGGGTGGCGGGTCCAGGTCACCTCCAGGCTGGCGTCCTCCAGGCGTCGGATCGACACGTCCGGGTCGGGTACTGGCGCAGCGGGAAGCAGATTCACCGGCAGGCTCAGACTGTTGGCCATCAAGCCTGGCGAGGGTCGCTGATCGGCGCCCTCGACGCCGATCAAGCACAGGAAGTACCAGCCCGGCGTCGTGCCAATCGGTGTGTCGATGCGGTTCTGCGCGGCCTCGATCGTGCCGCTGTAGTGCAGCGGATCCTCGCAGGCCTTCGGGTCCTGCACGGTCTTGTAGCGATAGCGCGGCGTGTCCAGGGCGAAGGTCATGCCCCACGTCGGCGCCTCGATCTGCCCGTTGGCATCCAGCGCCAGCTTGCGCATGAATGCGATGCGCTCCTGGACCTCGATGTGCACAGCGGGCAGCAAGGTGCAGTCGGGGTTTTCCAGGTCTGCACGCCCCTGTCGCCAGCAGCCTGACAAGCGTTGCACCGGCATGGCGTAATTGAGCGCCTGTCCGGTCACCGCTTCGGCATGATCGAACGCGCACGGGCTGTTGCGCTCGCAGCGCGTCGAATCGGCGACGCCGACGCTGTTGATGACGGCGATCAAGCGTTGCCCGTCCTCGCTGATCACCGGGCTGCCCGAGGCGCCTTCGGCGATGCCCGCGCAGTCGTTGCGCTCGATGTCGCGCCAGACCCAGGGGTATTCGATGGCATGGCTGGTACGCTGTTGCGTGCAGCGCATCAGGCGCAGGCCCTCATCAGGCACACTGGGCTCGCCAATCACCATCACCGGCGCGGCCGTGTCCGGTCGCTCGCCCAACCGTAGGGGCTCGATACCCTGGGCCATGACCTCCTGCAAGCTGGCATCGAGCTCGAGCAACGCTAGGTCGGTGCCCTGCATGCTGCTCCACACCCGCTGCTTGAGCGCGAAGGTGACGCGCTGCTCGGACGTGTCGATGAAATAGTTGAAGGCCACCGAGCCCTCGGCCGGCACGTTATGGGCGACCACGCCGTTGCGTGGATCCAGGCAATGGGCGGCGGTGACCACGTAGGCAGGCCCGGACGAATGGCCTGAGGGCTCGCGGGTGTCGAGCAAGGTGGCGATGCATTGATGCGTGCCGTGCTGGGTGCTCAGGCGGCCGATACCGTTCCACTGCACGCTCTGCAACTGGGCATTGAGCAGCGGCACTGGATCGGCGGCGACCACGACGTCGGCGTGAAACGCCAGCAGAAGCCAGGTAGCAGATGCGGATAGGGCGGAGCGTGACGGCATGGCGAATTCCTCTGGACGGTTGCCATGAGGTTGCCGCCGTGGCGCAGACCATCCGCGTTACATAGTGCTGACGATCGAGTGCCAGCGATAAGTACGGCCAGTCGGTGTGGGCACCGAGCTAGGGTCGGGGTCCGTTCCCAGCGAGACGTCGTCATGACCGATACCGTCGTTTCATCGCCCGATTTTTGCCTGCTCGTGCGCGCCCAGTTCGCCAGCCGTCCCACGTTGCGACAGGTGCTCAGCCGCCAACTCCTGCTAGCGCTGGTCGAGCAGTACCCGCTGATCGCCCGCCAGCGTCCCGAGCTGGTCGACGCCGACAGGCTCAGCGTGGCCACTCCCAGCCCGGACGGCGAGCAGGTCGCTTTGCGCCCGCTGGTCGATGAGGTGCTGCAGGCCTGCCTCAACGGCGTCCTGTTGGATTTCCCCGCCGTGGCCAACACCAAGCCCTACCTGACGCTCGATCGCAAACGCTTGTTCGCCATCGAGGATCCGTTCGAAACGGCTGACGGCGATCAGATCGACTTGCAGCGCCTGATCGAGCCGTTCAACGATGTGCTGTTGCTGACTGCCGCCTACTTCCGTCAAGCGCAGGTCGATTACTGGCGCGCGCCAGGCAGCATGGGCACTAGCCGAGACCGCTGCCTGCAGCAAACGATTCGCGCGGCGCTGCTATACAACCTCCCGCTCAACGGCCTCGATGCGCGCCAGCAGGCGTGCATTCATGGCCTGCTCAAGGGCGGACGTGAGCAGCCGACGGTGTTCATGGTGCAGATCGACCTGCTGCACGACGCCCGCACGAGCAGCACGTTTCTCACCGATCTGTTCGTGCAGGGGCAGTGGGACGAGGCTGAGGTGGTCCTGTGGTGTCGCCCGTCCGGCGTGATCTGGGCGTTCGACGGCCTCGATGCGCTGACCGATGCCTTGGCCGACGAGTACGCCCCGTCTGCCCAGGGTGTCGGCCTGACCTGGCATCGCCACGTGCTCGAGGGCGACCCCTTCGTACAACTGACGGCGTTGTTGCAGGAGCGCATGCTCGAACAGGTGCAGGCCCTCGACCGTCTGTCATTGAGCAGCGTGGCTGAACTGGAGCAGGCGTATCTGGCGCTCACCGACCCGTCACGCGGGTTCATCGAAGGCTACATCACCCAGGCGCAGATCAAAGGCGTGCCACCGTCGGGGGTGTTCCGGCTCAGTCCAACGGACAGCTTCGCCTGCCAATCGGCGCTGTACGAACTGGCGCTGGCCCAGGCCGAGTCCGGTGGCGCCGCGGCCTTGGGCGAGGTGCTGGACCTGCACAGTTACGCCAGCCAGCAACTGCGCCAGCAACTGCTGGCCGATCACCCGATCGATGCCAATTACTGGCCAGACGACCTGATGCTCGAGCTCACCACCGCCTGGGGCGTGCCAGGCGGGGCGGGTGCCGGCACGGGCGACGGGGCACTGGAGCGGCGCAGTGTCAGCCTGACGCAGTTCGCCATCGCCAATCTTGCGTCGCTGCAAGGCGCATCCATCACTGCCATCCGACACCGCGATGACCAGTTGATCATGGCGTGGATGAACGCCGACTACGTCAAGGCGTTGGTGGAGCGGGTGGACATCGGCGGCACCTATCCACTGTACGTCGCAGCGCAACTGGACGAGCCGACCGGCTACTCGATGCGCGTACAGCAGTTCGCTCGGCAGTGGCGCAGCGCACTGCTGTTCAGCGCCCTTCGCGCGCGGTTGCACGGACGGATCTGCGAACCCAGTCTGCAAGCGGTCAGCGACTACTGCGCAGGACGCATCGATGCCAGCCTGCCGGCGAGCATGCTGATGCCATTGGCCCTGCGCCGTGCGCCCGACAGCCCGGCATGCGATGTGGTGCAGGGCATGTACGTGCTGTTCAACGCGGCGCTGAACAACGTCATCCTCTATCGGCCGTTGTACGGCAAGGACGCCGTGCTCGAGTTTGCGAGTATCGACGCCATGATGCAGGCCGTGCGCGAGGACAAGGACTTGCAAGCCAGCCTGCTCGACTGGTTGCCGCCGCAGGCGCGCCCGGTCTACGACCACGGCGGATTCACCGAACCGCACCTGGGAACGCCGATCGTCGACACCTCGATTCTGCCCGCGCCCGTGGCACCGGTGCAGTTCTGGCCGCGCTACTGGCGCAGCGAGGTGGACCTGCAGCTCTACCAGGCCAACCGCGATCTGCTGGTGACCCTGGCGGACCGCGATTCGGTGTCCAACGCCGAGAGCCGCTGGGCGCTGCTGGTCCAGGGCGCATGGCTGCTGTTCGACGTTGCCAGCCTGTTGCTACGCGGCCCGGTGGCGACGGTGCTGTGGCTGGTGCAGATGTTCGATGCCGCGAGTGCCGATGTGCAGGCGGTGCGCGAGGGCAGCGCGTTCGAGCGCTCGGCGGCCTTGGTCGACATGCTGTTGAACCTGGTCATGGTGATAGGGCACGCCTATGCGCCTGCAGTGTCGCGAGTGCCGGCCAGGCTACCGGATGCAGCCCAGATGCGCGGTCTTGCAGCCGGTGCGGCGCTGCCGATCACCGAGCGCCCCCCCGCGCCTGCGCAGGGCAAGGTGTTCCTGGCCGGCGCGCTCGCCAAGCCGCAGGCACTGCTGGACTTCTCCTTCAGTGGCGGTAGCGGATTCAACCTGCTGCCACCGGAACGACTTCGCCAGTTGGAGGCCATGCGCAGCGAGCGTGCGCTGGACGGACTGACCCCACTCGCACAGGGCGCTGCCGCCGGTCTGTACCTCATCGAGGACCAACACTACGTCGGCCTGCGTGGCGATGCCTATCGCGTCACGCTTGGCGAAGAAGGTGTGCGCATCGTCGACGCGCAAGGCAACCCTGGTCCCTGGGTGGAGCGCTACGGTGCCGGCTGGCGAATCGATGTCGGGCAACGACTGCGTGGCGGTATGCCGAAAAGCCGCATTGCCCGTAAGCGCGAGGAGAACATCGCCGCCGAAGCACGGATCAGGGAGCAGGATGTGCAACTGACCGGTCAGCGCAACAGCCTGGGACAGGCTTTTGGCAAACACCTGGACGAGGTGGAGAAGACCACGGCGAAGATCGACGAGTTGCGGGCGCTGGAGTCTCTGGACGAGCGCCAGCGCGAGTTGCTCGACCTGCACATCCAGGTGCGCCGGGCACAACGCAACGTGCTGGCGAAGGATCTCAAGAACCTCATCGAGCATGACCTCAAACATGAGGCGCTGTTGATGAGCACCGGCTCTGTGAAGCTGTCCAGTCAGGTGGTGGCCGACGCGCTACTGCATCAGCGCAGCCTGTTGCGCCAGGGCCTGATCGCCGCCTGCGAGCATCGCTACAACCTGCTGGCGACGCTTATCAACGATGAGGAGATCGACGCTCAACGTCGGGCGATCGCGATCCTGCCCGAGACCGACGAGGAAAAGCAGCAGTATCTGCGCCTGGTTGCGTCGCTGGAGCGCGTCGAGCAGTTGGGCATCGAACTGGTCGCGCACGCGGAGCGTTTCGACGCGCTGCTGGAAAGCACGCTCAAGGACGACGGTATCGTCTTTCGCGACGATGACGACCAGCCGGTCAACAAGCACCATGAACTGGACAAGGTGATCGAGCAGCGGCGGCACAACGCCGTCGATGTGGAGTTTCGTTTGCTCGAAGACCTTGGCGAGCTGTGCCTGGACCGCCTCAAGGGCTCTACCGAGGAGGAGGTCGCGGACCATGACGAACTGTTGGTCAGCGACGCCTTGCGCAGCGCCGGTAGCGCACATGGCGAACTGGCGGCCAGCGATCTGTCCGAGGAGGAGCGCGTGGCGGTGCTCAACGATGTGATCGAGGCCTACGAGGAAACCATCGGCAGCGCCGAGTATCTGACCAGCACCCAGCCGGCGCTGATTCGCCAGGACAAGCTGCAGTCTTTTCTCAACGTTGCGCGGCGGCTCAAAGCGCTGGCCACTGAACAGATGAGCGCCAGTGTCCGCGAAATCGAACTGAGCGAGCCGGTGCCCCAGCGCACCCCGGTGTATGCGCCGCGCGGCGGTATTCGTCGGGTGGTCAGAACCCAGCGCGGGCGCAATGTGGTGGGTGTGGAGGCCACGGGGGAGGACGGCGAAGCCGTCGTGCAGCAGAGGGACAGTCATGACAATGTGCTCAGAACGTTCCGTCGCCAAGCCAGTCAGTGGCGCGAAGTGGCGGATGAGCACAGAGACAGGCCTGCCGTCGGGCCTGCACCGCAGCCGGAGGTTCTGCGCACTCAGGTGCAGGCGCTGATTGCCGGCGTGAACCCAACCATCAACATGGCCAAGCGGTTCTTCGGTCACGATGAACCCCTGGGGTTGTCGACGGTGATCGACCTGCATGTGAAGGATCTTCAGCACAGGCTGGCCCAGTTGCCACGCAGTGGCCAGGACGGTGAGTTGATCGAGAGGGCCCAGGCAGCCATCCAAGAGCTGGAGGACAGCAAGCGCGATCTGCTGGTCACCCTTTACCTGACGACGCGCACACCAACGCTCAATGCCTTGAAGTACCTGCATTCCATTGGTGAGCTCATCATCGAGCGGCGTGATCGACGTTTATTGCTGTCCGGTGGTGATTACTTGGACACTTATGAAATCAGGCGGGTGACCGGCAGAAAGCTGTGGGAAGCCCATTTCCATTACCCCGCCGAGGAGACCGCCGACCGCGAATTCATCCGGGGGCATCTCAAGCTCTGGGAGCAGCGCAAGCTGGGCGCACAAGCGCAGTTGCGTGCGGCCAAGCGCAACCAGGTGCTCAAGGTATACCGCGGGCAACTGCGCAAGGGCGACGTCGAGGGCATCATTCCCTTCGAGTGAGCACACTCAGCGGTTGCTGTATCGGCCGTGCCGACCATGTGCCGGCATGGCCTGATTGCTGCGCTCGGCGATCATCTGACGCAGCTCGATCAACTCGATGCCCTGGCTGGCCAACCGGGGCATTTCCCGCTCCAGCACCTGCAAGGTTTGCGGGTACGGATGGCCGATCAGTACCGCCGAGCCTTGCTTGCGCGCCAGCTCGACGCCTTGGCGCAGTTGGGCCGCGATGGCTTCGGGAGTGCGCACATCGTCGAGAAACACATCTCGCGAAACGTGGGCCAGCCCCGTTTCCTGGGCTTTGGCCGCTGCCACCGTGGCGGCGCTGGTGCGGCTGTCGACGAAGAACAGCTCACGACGCTGCAGCTCACCCATCAGCCAGGCCATGGCCTCGGGTTGCGCAGTCATGCGACTGCCCATGTGGTTGTTGACGCCTGCGGCGAACGGCACTTTGATCAGCGCCGCGTCCAGGCGCCGCGCCAGTTCCTCGATCGGCAGGCCGGGGTGCCAGGCATAAGGCCCGGTGGCCGGGTCCATGGGCATGTGCAGGATCACCGTGCGCCCGGCCTTGTGGGCCTGGCGGGCGAAGTCGCTGGCGTGCGGGGTATCGGGCATGACCGCCAGGGTGACCGGTCCGGGCAGGGCGAGGGTGCGGCTGTCGCGTTCGCTGTTCTGTCCCAGGTCATCGATGATGATGCTCATGAACGCCTTGACCGGCGCCGCGTGGGCGGTGCCGGCCAGTGCGCAGGCCAGTGTCAGCAGCAGGGCGCGGATGACGGGCATCAGTCGCCCTTGGTGATGTTCAGGCCCTTGAGCAGGCTCAGGGCCTGGCTGAGCTGGAAGTCATTGTCCTGTGGGCGCTCGGTGCGCTTGCTGCTGCCGGTGGGGCGGTCGGCGCCGCCGTTGCCGTTGCCCAGGTGGCCCTGCAGGTCGGCTTCCTTGAAGTTGTCGGTGTCGGCTTCGGCGGTGAGCTTGGCCTGGCGCACCTCGATGTCCGGAACGATGCCCTGGGCCTGGATGGAGCGGCCGTTGGGGGTGAAGTACAGCGCCGTGGTGAGCTTCAGTGCGCGGTCGTTGGTCAATGGCAGCACGGTTTGCACCGAGCCTTTGCCGAAGCTGTCGGTGCCCATCAGCACGCCGCGCTTCTGGTCTTGCAGGGCGCCGGCGACGATTTCCGATGCCGAGGCGCTGCCGCCGTTGATCAGCACCACCAGCGGCACGCCCTCGCTGGCGTCGGCCGGGTCGGCGCTGAAACGCAGCTCGGAATTGGCGATACGGCCCTTGGTGTAGACGATCAGCCCTTTGGTGAGGAAGTGGTCGGCCACTTCCACGGCCGACTGCAGCACGCCACCTGGGTTGTTACGCAGGTCCAGGACCAGGCCGCGCAGCTTCTTGCCGTTGTCCTTGCGCAGCTTGGCCAGTGCCTTGCCGACTTCCTCGCCGGTCTTGACCTGGAACTGGGTGATGCGGATGTAGCCATACCCGCTTTCCAGCAACTGGCTTTTCACGCTCTTGACCTGGATGACCGCACGGGCCAGCGTCACGTCGAACGGCGTGCCACCGTCGCGCACCAGGGTCAGGGTGATCTTCTGGCCGATCTTGCCGCGCATCTTGTCGACCGCTTCGGTCATGGTCTGGCCACGGGTCGGCGCGCCGTTGATCTTGACGATCAGGTCGCCCGCCTCGATGCCGGCGCGCGAGGCAGGAGTGTCGTCGATGGGCGAGACCACCTTGATGAAGCCGTCTTCCTGGCCCACTTCGATGCCCAGGCCGCCGAATTCGCCACTGGTGCTTTCCTGCAGTTCCTGGAAGTCTTCCGGGCCGAGGTAGGCCGAGTGCGGGTCGAGGTTGCTGAGCATGCCCTTGATGGCGTTCTCCAGCAGGGTCTTGTCGTCCACCGGCTCGACGTAGGCGGCCTTGATCCGGTCCATGACCTCGGCGAAGGTGCGCAGCTCGTCCAGCGGCAGCGGCGCCTTGGCCGTCACCTCGGTGGCCGGCATGGCCGCAGGCTTGGCAGCCTTGGCCGGCTCGGCGGCGGTGGCCAGGGGCGCGCCGACGACCAGAGCGATGCTCAGGGCCAGCTGGGTGAGGCGAGACGAGTGCAGCATGTCGAACGAACTCCTGATCCTGTAGGTGCCCCTGACGGAGCATCGACGTCGCCCATAGAGGCGATGCCGTCATGTATGCAAATGCCTAGCCTCGGCACCATTGCGCCGGGTCGGTAGGCCGACCCTGCTGGCGAATCGCGAAGTACAAGCCCGCGCTGTCCTGACCGCCGCTGTCGCCGACGGTGGAAATGGCTTCACCGGCCTTGACGATGTCTCCGGCACTCTTGAGCAGGCTCTGGTTGTGGCCATAGAGGCTCAGGTAACCATTGCCGTGGTCGAGAATGACCAGAAGTCCGGCACCGCGCAACCAGTCGGCGAACACCACGCGGCCACCGTGCACCGCGTGCACCTGGGTGCCTGCGGAGGCGGCGATCATCACCCCATCCCACTTGGCGCGGGCGTCACCGCCACGGGTATCGCCGAAGCGTGCCAGCAGTCGACCATTGACCGGCCATGGAAGTTTTCCACGGGCCGCGGAAAAGGCGCCGCCGTAGTTGGCACCGTCGCTGGAAACCAGCGGGCCAAGTACGGTGCGGGCCTTCTTCGGCGGCGCTTCGGGCGCTTCGGGCGCCTCGCGCCGAGCATCGGCCAGGGCTTGTTCGCGGCGACGCTTTTCTTCTTCCTGGCGCGCCAGCAGTGCCTTCTGCCGCGCCTCTTCGGCTTCGCGGGCCTGGCGTGCGAGGGTTTCCTCGATGGTCTTGAGCACCTTGGCGAGGTCGGCCTGGTCCTGCTCGCGGGCCTGGAGCTTCTGGTCGCGGGCTTTCATGTCGCTGTTGAGCTTGGCCAGCACCTGCTGGCGCTTGCTGCGCTCGGCTTCCAGCGACTGGCGGCGGGTGTCGAGGTCGGCGCGCTGGGCCAGCAGTTGCTCTTGCTGCCCGGAAATCTCCAGCTCGACGTTGGCCAGTTGGCGCAAGGTCTCGTTGAAGGTGCGCAGTTGTTCCAGGCGCGCCTTGCTCAGGTAATCGTAATAGGTGAGGGTGCGCGCGAACTTCTCGGGATTCTGCTGGTTGAGCAGCAGCTTGAGGTATTCCTCGCGGCCACTCTGGTAGGCCGAACGGGCCTGGATAGCGATCAGCCGTTGCTGTTCAGTACGGGCGGACTGGAGTTTTTTTTTCTCGTGGTCAAGGCGCTCCAGTTCGCCCTCGGTCTTTTTTAGCGCTTGTTGCAGCGCCTCCACCTGTTTCTCGAGATTGCCGATATCGGTCTCAGTGGACTTGAGGTCTTTCTGCACGCCGGCTTTCTCTTCCTGGAGCTTGCCCAGCGTCTTCTTGAGCTCGGCGATGTCCTGGCGAGTGGCGTCCAGCTGTTGCTGGGTCTGGGCGCGCTCGTCGGCGATAGCCGGGGCGAGCAGGCATGACAGGGCGAGGAATATGAGGGCGCGGCGCATGGAATCGGGCGTACCAGGGATGGAGACTGGCCTAGTATGCCCGCCCGGGCTTGCAAAAAAAACGCCTGCCAGCGGCAGGAGGGCCGCGTTTGTCAGGAAAGCCGCATGAAATATCGGACTTATCCGTTGTGAAGGTCGGAAAGCTCGGCATGAAGCGCTGCGACGACCGCGCTTACCATCGACGGCCCTTGCGTGGCAAACGCCGATCCGTCTGCCCGTCCTCTTCCTGCTGTGCGAGAGCTTCCATGTCGATATCCTTCCCTTTGCTCCGGTTAGGGCACTGCCTGTTGTGCGCAGGCTTGCTGCTGATCGTCCTCATTCCGTCCGTTGCTGCATCCACCGAGCAGGACAGTTGGACCTTGCAGACCAGTGTCTACACCCGACACTTCAATCCCGACCCGGACCACAACGAGCGTCAGGAACTCATCGGCCTGGAGCGCAATCGCGCCGATGGCCTGCTGTACGGTGCTGCAACCTTCCGCAATTCGTTCCGCCAGCGCTCGGTCTACGCCTACGGCGGCAAGGCCTGGCAGCATGACCGATGGCCGGTGTACGCCAAGGTCAGTGCCGGTTTGCTGCAGGGTTATCGCGGCAAGTACCGCGACAAGCTGCCGCTCAATCGCTTTGGCGTGGCACCGGTGATCATTCCCGCGCTGGGCACCCACCTGGGGCCGGTGGGCATCGAGGCGGTGCTGCTGGGGGGCAACGCCATGATGGTCAACGTTGGCTATCGCTTTCGCTGAACCCTTGAAACGCAAAAAGCCCGATGCAATCGCATCGGGCTTTCATTGTGCAGCGGTGAACCGGCTCAGGCGTCGAGCAGAATCGAGGTGCCGGTCATTTCGACGGGTTTCTCCAGCCCCAGCAGCTTGAGCATGGTCGGCGCCACGTCCGCCAGCACGCCGCCTTCGCGGACCTTGACCTTGCGCTTGCCGACATAGATGAACGGCACCGGCTCGGTGGTGTGCGCGGTGTGCGCCTGGCCGGTGGATTCGTCTTCCATCTGTTCGACGTTGCCATGGTCGGCGGTGATCAGCGCTTCGCCGCCGACTTTTTCCAGTGCCGTGACGATACGGCCCATGCAGCCGTCCAGCGCTTCGACCGCCTTCACGGCGGCGTCGAATACGCCGGTGTGGCCGACCATGTCGCCGTTGGCGTAGTTGACCACGATCACGTCGAAGCGCTGCTGCTCGATGGCTTCGACGATGCGGTCGGTGACCTCCGGTGCGCTCATTTCCGGTTGCAGGTCGTAGGTGGCGACCTTCGGCGACGGAATGAGAATACGTTCTTCACCTTCGAACGGCTCTTCGCGGCCGCCGGAAAAGAAGAAGGTGACGTGGGCGTACTTCTCTGTCTCGGCGATGCGCAGTTGAGTCTTGCCGTTGTTGGCCAGGTACTCGCCGAGCACGTTGTGCAAGCTGGCCGGGGCGAATGCGGCTGGAGCCGGGATCTTCGCCGAGTACTGGGTCAGACCGATGTAGGCCGCCAGTTTCGGCAGGCGCGCGCGAGGGAACTCGTTGAAATCCGCTTCGACGAAGACGCGCGACAGCTCGCGGGCGCGGTCGGCGCGGAAGTTCATGAAGATCACCGCATCGCCGTCCTCGACCTTCACGGCCTCGCCGATCCGCGTGGCCTTGACGAATTCATCGCTCTCGTCACGGGCATAGGCCGCTTCCAGGCCGGCCACTGCGCTGTCGGCACTGTAGTCGGCGGCGCTGTCGACGATCAGGTTGTAAGCCGCGCTGACGCGGTCCCAGCGGTTGTCGCGGTCCATGGCGAAGTAGCGGCCGATCAGGGTGGCGATGCGGCCCTTGCCCAGTCGGGCGAAGGTGGCGTCGAGCAGTTCGAGGGATGACTGCGCGCTGCGCGGCGGGGTGTCGCGGCCATCGAGGAAGGCATGCAGGTAGATCTTCTCGGCGCCGCGCTGCGCGGCCAGTTCGGCCATGGCGACGATGTGATCCTGGTGGCTGTGCACACCGCCATCGGATAGCAGACCCAGCAGGTGGACCGCCTTGCCAGCGGCCACGGCCTTGTCCACGGCGCCGGTAAGCACGGGGTTCTCGAAGAATTCACCGTCACGGATGGCTTTGGTCACCCGCGTGAAGTCCTGGTACACCACGCGCCCGGCACCCAGGTTCATGTGACCGACTTCGGAGTTGCCCATCTGCCCGTCCGGCAGGCCGACATCCATGCCGGAGCCGGAGATCAGGCCATGCGGCTGGGTGGCGCGCAAGCGGTCGTAGACCGGCGTGTTGGCGGCGAGGATGGCGTTGTATTCGCGGCTTTCGCTGTGACCGAAACCATCCAGGATGATCAGGACCAGGGGCTTGGGGAGGTTCGTCATCGATCAAACTCACGGTTGTTCAAAGATGATAAAGACACGCATTTTAGGGGAAATCGGCCAGAGGCGGCGAATATTCGTCGGGCCGCGCGACCAGCGCACCGCCGTATCCTGCGCAAGGCGGGTTTTCGCACCGGCCCGGCGGGCTTTGGCCGGCCTGAGTGGCTGTGTATACTGGCCGGCATTTTCAATCGCCTGGAACACCCCTGATGGTTGCTCACCTGATTCAATTTGCGACAGATCACTTCATCCTGGTTGCGATCTTCTTCATTCTGCTGATCCTGCTGCTTCTCAACGAGATCCGCCGTGGCGGTCAGAGCCTGAGCAACGGTCAACTGACCGCGCTGGTCAACGCCGACAAAGGCGTGGTGATCGATATCCGTCCAGGCAAGGAGTACGCTGCCGGGCACATCGTCGGCGCGCTGAACATTCCCCAGGACAAGATCGCCAGCCGCATGACCGAGCTGGAGAAGCACAAGGACAAGACCCTGATCATCGTCGACGCGATGGGCCAGCAGTCCGGCACCGTCTGCCGCGACCTGCTCAAAGCCGGCTACACCGCCGCCAAGCTCAGCGGCGGCGTGTCCAGCTGGAAAGCCGACAACCTGCCCCTGGTGAAGTGATATGCAACCGGTCATCGTCTATTCCAGCGACTACTGCCCCTACTGCATGCGCGCCAAGCAACTGCTGGCGAGCAAGAACGTGGCCTTCGAGGAAATCCGTGTCGACGGCAAGCCGCAACTGCGTGCCGAGATGGCGCAGAAGGCCGGCCGTACCTCGGTGCCGCAAATCTGGATTGGCAGCACCCATGTCGGCGGTTGCGATGACTTGTTTGCGCTGGAGCGCTCGGGCAAGCTCGACGCCCTGCTCGAGGCCTGATTCACGCCCCTTTTCAACCCTTTTTCAGACAAGGATCTGCCATGACTGACCAACAGACCAACGGCGCTGCCGAAGAGAACAGCCCGCAATTCTCGCTGCAGCGCATCTACGTGCGCGACCTGTCGTTCGAAGCGCCCAAGAGCCCGCAGATTTTCCGCCAGCAGTGGGAGCCGAGCGTCTCGCTGGACCTGAACACCCGTCAGAAGGCCCTGGAAGGCGACTTCCACGAGGTGGTGCTGACCTTGTCGGTCACCGTCAAGAATGGTGACGAAGTGGCGTTCATCGCCGAAGTCCAGCAGGCCGGCATCTTCCTGATCTCGGGCCTGGACGGGCAGTCGATGAGCCACACCTTGGGCGCGTTCTGCCCGAACATCCTGTTCCCGTACGCGCGTGAAACCCTCGACAGCCTGGTGACCCGTGGCTCGTTCCCGGCGCTGATGCTGTCGCCGGTGAACTTCGATGCCCTGTACGCCCAGGAACTGCAGCGCATGCAGGAAGCGGGCGAGGCACCGTCGCTGCAGTAATTGCCTGCGCGACTTACGCAAAAGCCCCTCGGGATCGACCCGAGGGGCTTTTTCATGGCTGCGAAATGGCGTCAGCCGAACTGTTTCTGCTGTTGCTGCTGCTTGGCCACTGCTTCCGACGCCGCCACATAGGCCGCCTGGAATTCATCGCTTTCCAGCCAGACCATGGTGGCCGCGTCATCGGCACCATCGAGCCAGGCGCGGTAGGCGGTGAACACCAAGACGATATAGTCGGTGGCGTGTTCTTCCTTGTGACCCTTGAGCACCAGCGCCAGCAGCGGGTCGACCAGGAACACCGAAATCATCGCCTCCAGGCCGTTCTCCTGGGCCTGCTTCATCTTCTCGAACAACGCGTCGTAGCTGCCCGAATCCATGGCCTTGTTGAACACCTGCTCGACGCTGGTGCTTTCACCCGAGCTGGCCTTGACCGCCTGGCCACTGCGCACCATCCGGTTCTGCTTGGCCTTGGAGGCGGCGCGCTTGGCGCGTTTCTGTTGCTTGGTGTTGGAAGCCATGCCGTGAATCCTCGGGTGTATCCGCAAAAAACGCGTATTGAAGCCTAGAGTCGGCGTTCTGGATAGAGCCTGGCTGCATCAGAAGCTGTAAGTGCCGGTCACCACCAGGCTGCGCGGGTCGCCGAACTGGATCTGCGCGGCGCTGGTCGCGGCGCTGTAGTAGGTCTTGTCGGTGAGGTTGGACAGGGCCGCGCGCACGTCCCAGTCATGGGTGCGCAACCCGACCAGCGCATCCCAGCGGCCATAGCCGGGCAGTACGGTGGTGTTCTGGTTGTCGGCGTAGCGTTGGCCCACCAGGGTCAGGCCGGTTTCGGCGTACCAGCCCAACTCCGGCTTCCAGGTCAGGAACAGGCTGGCATTGCGCCGCGCCACGTTGTTGACTCGGTTGCCCGCCAGTCCGTTGTTGTCCTTGACGATGGTGGCATCCTGCAGACCGACGCCGCCGCGCAGGTACCAGTCGCCCACCAGCTTGCCCTGGGCGGTCAGTTCGACCCCGCGTGAGCGCTGCAGGCCGGTGAGCACGGTGATACCCGGGTTGTCCGGATCGCTGGTGCGACGGTTGTAGAGCTCCAGTTCGTAGACGGCGAGGGTGGTGCTCAGGCGGTCGTCGAGCCAGTCACTCTTGACCCCGATTTCCTTCTGCCGTGTGTTCTCCGGCGCGGTCTCGTTAGTGTTGCCTGCTGCACCGGGAGTGATGCCGATCAGGCCACCGCCGACCGGGGAAAAGGTCTTGCTCCAGGAGGCGTAAAAGGAATGCGCCTGCCAGGGCGAGTACACCACACCAAGGCGCGGACTGGTGCTGTTGTCGTTCTGTTTTTCGGAAATGCCCCGCAGCCTGTTCTGGGTCTGCACCTCGAACTGGTCGAAGCGCAGGCCGGCGAGCAGTTGCCATTGATCGTTGAGGCGGATCTGGTCCTGCAGGTAGAGACCACGGCTGTCGACCACCGTGTGGTTGTAGCTCGACGCCACCATCGGCCCGGTGTGTTGCAGCCGTCGGTTCGGGGCGTTGAGGTCCAGCGTTGGCACCGCCTGGCCTCCGGCGTTGACCGCGCGCGCGGTGTACAACCGGGGGTCGCGGCGTTGGTTGCCGAATTCCACACCCAGCAACAGCGTGTGGTCCAGCCCCCAGGTGCTGACCTGGCCCTCGGCTTCGAGGTTGTTGAACAGGTTGCGGGTGTTCAGGTCCTGCTGCCAGCGCTGACGAACCACCCGCTGGGTGCTGGGGATGTAGCCGGTGAGGTAGGTGTTGTCGAACTCGCTGTCGAGCTTGAACAGACTCAGGGTGTGGCGCAGTTGCCAGTTGTCGCCCAGCTGATAGTTCAGCCGCGAGCGTAGCGACTGCGCCCGGTCGTCGATGAAGTCGCGCTGCGTATCGCCATAGGTGGTGCTGCGACCCACATCGGCCGGACGACCACCGACGCCGGGAATGCCGCGATCAGGCGTACGGTTGTAGCGACTGTATTCGTACTGCACCAACCAGTTCAGTTCGGGGCTCAGTTGCCAGCTCATCGACGGGGCGAACAACTGGCGGTTGCCGTCGATGCCGTCGCGGAAACTGTTGTTGTCCTGATTGCCCATGTTCAGGCGCACGCTGATGTCATCGTTCAGGTCGGCGCTGAGGTCGGCGTACAGGCTGCGCAGGTCCTCGCTGCCGCCCTGGACTTCGAGGGTCGAGCGACGACCATGCTCCGGCGCCTTGCTCACCCGGTTGACGATGCCGCCTTGGCTGCCGCGACCGTAAAGCACTGCCGCCGGGCCTTTGAGCACTTCGACGCGTTCGATGTTGTGCAGGTCGCGCACGTACTGGCTGTCATCGCGCACGCCGTCCAGATAGAAATCGTTGCTGGCATCGAAGCCGCGAATGCGCAGGCTGTCGAAGCGTGTGTCGGCGCCGCTGCTGACGTTGGGAATGCCCTCCAGCGCCTTGCCCAGACTATTGCTGCCGTAGTCCAGTACATTGGCCGTCTTGACCGTGTCGATGGCCTGCGGCACGTAGCGTACCGGGGTCGAGGTACGGGTGGCGGTGCTGACGTCCTTGACCCTGGGGTTGTCGCGTTCACGGTCGGTGTCGGCCGAAATCGAGATTTCCGGGAGCAGGGTGGCGGCGCTGACGAGACTGGTGCTGAACATCAGCGAAAAGCCCAAGGGTAGGGATCTGAAGCGGCGGGGAGCAGGCATGGCATGGCATCCGACAAAGGGTCGCGAGAAAGGATGCGAATGGTAATGCTTGCTATTTGCTACTGCTTCGCTATTTGTCAGCTTGAATCATGACGTATGTATCAATTTGTAACTCGCCTCCCGCCAGTAGCTTGGGACCCCAGCGAGAGGGCGCTGGCTTTGGTACACACGTCCGAAAAAGAGAAGGAATAACTCCCTGTGAGCCAATCTCCACGGATTTACACCAGCCCAAAGCTTCAATTTGGTTATATCAACCTTCATTTCACGTTTTTTTGACATTCGTTCGCGCGCGCGGATAGGATGCGGCCTCTACGCCTGCCGGCCATCCCATGGCCGAGCGCCGGACGAGGCGCGCGCTCTGCACAGCAGCGCCGCCCTCCGTTTGGATACACGCGTCGAACCTACGAAGGGGCGTTGGTTCCTGGCGTTTACGTAGCAGAGCGTTCTGATTCGGTAGTAAGGAAAACAACATGTTGAATACAAGGATCAGCCTGGTTGCGCTGGCACTCATCGCCGCCACTCAGGCCCAGGCCAACGACCAAGCCCAGAGCAAAGGGTTCATCGAGGACAGCCACGCCAACGTCCTTCTGCGTAACGCGTTCATCAATCGTGACAAGAAGCACGGCGTCAACGACCAGTCCCAGTGGGGCCAGGGTGTGATCGCCAACTTCTCCTCCGGCTTCACCCAGGGCACCGTCGGTGTCGGCGTCGATGCCTTCGGCCTGTATGCACTGCGCCTGGATGGCGGCAAGGGCCGCAACGGCGGCGGCGGTATCGATTTCTTCAAGCGCGAAAACACCACTGACGCTCAAGGTCGCAGCGACGCGGCCAATGACCTCGCCCGCGCTGGCGGTGCCGTCAAGTTCCGCATCTCCAACACCGTGCTCAAGTACGGCGACCAGATGCCCGCGCTGCCGGTCCTGCAATACGACGATTCGCGCCTGCTGCCTGAAAGCTTCACCGGCACCCTGATCACCTCCAAGGAAATCGAAGGGCTGGAACTGAACGCCGGTCGTTTCACCCAGGAAGCGCGCAAGAGCGCTCAGCGTCGTGACGGCGGTGGTTTGAAGTCGATCAACGTCCTCGGCGGCAGCTACAAGTTCACCGACAACTTCACTGCCTCGCTGTACACCGCGGACAACGAAGACGTCATGAAGCGCCACTACCTGGGCCTGAACTACGTCTTCCCGATCGCCGCCGACCAGTCCCTGACCCTGGACTTCAACGGCTACAAGTCGGACATCGACAGCCAGTACGTGCGTGAAGCCGGCCTCAATGGCGACCGCAACACCATCTGGAGCCTGGCGGCGACCTACGCCTATGGTCCGCACTCCTTCACCCTGGCCCACCAGCGCAGCACCGGCAGCACCGGCTACAACTACGGCTGGTACCAGAACGAAGGCGGCGTGGGCGACGGCGGTTCGACCATCTACCTGGCCAACTCCTACTGGTCCGACTTCAACGCCGAGGACGAGCGTTCCTGGCAGCTTGGCTACGGCCTGGACTTCGGCGCCTTCGGCGTTCCGGGGCTGACCTACAAGATCGCCTATGTGGTGGGTGACAACATCAACACCCGCACCGTCGGCAACCCGCAGGGCTGGGGCGAAGGCAAGGAACGCGAGATCTTCAGCCAGGTCCGTTACGTGGTCCAGGAAGGCCCGGCCAAAGACCTGTCGGTCAAGCTGCGCGGCTCGTTCCTGCGCACCAACGATGCCGTGCGTCAGAATGGCTACAACGACGACGGCAACGAAGTGCGCGTGTTCGTCGAGTACCCGATCAGCATCTTCTGATCCGGTTTTGGCGTAACCAACAGCCCCGGCATTTGTCGGGGCTGTTTCGTTTTTGCGTGCAAGGTCGCGAGGTGCGAATTCACCGTGATGGGTTTGGCAACGCCAGGGCGAGTGTCTTCCAGCTTCCCTTGCGCTTGCGCTCGATCAGTGAGGTCAAGGCCTTGCCGGTCGGACACTTTTTGAAGGCCACCGGAGCCAGCGTCAGCAGGTAAACGCTGTCCGGCGTGTGCGTTCGGCTGTCCGCCGCTTTGTTCCAGGGCTTGTCGACCGTCAGCAAGGCATCGGTCTTCTCGGGCCAGGCCAGGTCGGCAAAGCGTGTGTCGCTGCGCAGGATCAATGTGCCTTCACTCAGCGGCGCCTCCTCGAAGGTAAGCGCAGCCAGGCGCTCGAGCAGGCTGACCGGGAAGCGTCGTGCCGCATCGTCGGGGATTCCGGCCTGCGGCAGGGGCCATTCGCCTGGCAGGCACAGGCACAACTCGGTCATCGGCGTGGCCTGGTACAGGCCAGTGGTGAACAAGAGCTTGTGGGTGGTCTTGCCGTCGATCAGGCTGATGTGCAGGTCGATGCGCGAGTCATTGGTGGGGGGCGAGAAGGCAGTGGGCAGCACGTGCCCGAGGGTCTGGTCGACGAAGTTGACCAGGGTCTGCGCTGCACTGTCTTCGACGCCGGTCTCGGGATCCTGCGTGCCGTGGGCGCCGTTGTCTTGCAGCAGCCGCTCGGTGCTTGGGTGGCCCCACACACGGCTGGCGTCCAGAGGACTTCTGTTGAGGTAGAGGTGCAGCCGGTCGGGGCCTGCGCCTCGCTGAAGCAGTAGCGTCACCACGTCGTCGTGGCCACCTTGGGCGGCTGCGTACAGGGGCGGGCGCACGCTCCAGGGCGAGCCGTCTGGCCAGGCGCCTGCGTCCAGCAGGCATGTGCACGTTGCCAGATCGCCCTCGCTGGCTGCCAGAGCCAGCGCGGTAGCGTGGCCGCCATCGATGAAAGTTCGATTCGGCTCCAGGCCTGCGTCCAGCAATAGCGCGCAGATTTCGTGCTGGCTATTTCGGGCCGCGATGTGCAGCAGGCTTTGCTCGTCGCCCTTGCCGTAGCGGGGCAGGGTCAGCAGATTCGCATGCTCCTGCACGAAGGCACGTACTTTCGAAACCTTGCCCTCTGCGATGTCCTCGTACAGGCGACGCAGTTCGGCTTCGTGCTGTTCGAAGAGTGGCTGGGCGTCGTTCATTTGCTGAAGTCTCCTGCTGTAAATTCTTTGCCCAACTCGGCGAGTTCCTTGATCACCGCTTTGCGCCCCCCGCCGTCGGCTTCTCGTAGGCGCTCGTAGACTTTCCTGGCCGAAGCGACGCTGTGCGTCCCACGGCCATTCTCCGCCCAGGTGAAATTCCTCAAGTCCGTATTCAGGTTGATCTTGTGCTTTTTCATGATCGCCTGGGCGTTGAGGATGTAGTCGCGATTCTCCTGCTTCCAATTTCGCGGTGCATATTCGCGAACGATATGATGGCGATGCGGCCGGACCATGTTGGTCGGTTTCTTGGCGTCCAGCTTCGCCATGTTCTTTTTGTTCAGCCTGCAGACCTCCAACCCCAGCGGATCGATCCAGGTCGCCGGTGTCGGGGCGTACTGATAAAGATTCAGCCCGCCCGCCAGGCCGATCGGATCAGGCTGGGTGAAGCGGCCGATATCCGGGTCGTAGAAGCGGAAGGTGTTGTAGTGCAGGCCGGTTTCGCGATCCAGGTATTGACCCTGCATGCGCAGGTTCTGCTCCTGGACCAAGCCGTCCTGGCGAACTTCCTGGACGGTATTGCCCCACACCTGGTACTGGGCCTGCCACAGTAATTGGCCGGTGTCGTCGCTCAGGCGTTCCGGCAGGCCATTGAGGTCATTCTGGTAGTGATGCACCCGCTGGTGAGCGCCTACACCTTCAACGCGCGCCAGAGGCTCATGGCTGTCCTGGTCGTCATAGAGGTAAAGGCTGTGCTGGCCATGCCGGACTTCCTCCAGCAGGCGATAGCCATCCCAGCCGAAACGCGAAAGGCCCAACTGGCGTCCCGTCTCGTCGTGTTCACTTTTTTCGATACGCCGGCCCAGAGGGTCGTAAGTCATGCGCACGATCCGCTCGCGGCCGTTGTTGTGGCTGCGCACCTCGATCAGGCGGTGTTCGGCGTCGTAGGCGAAACGCTGTAGGCCACGCCTGGCGCTGCGCTTTTCGATCAGCCTGCCGAAGGCATCGTAGCGATAGCGCTTGTCCTGATAGGTGAGCACGCGGTTATGCCGTACCCAGCCCAGCGACGGCGTATCGAGCAGGTTGGCGGCTGCATCGTAGGCGAAGACTTCGTCGGGCAGCGCAGCATGGGGCTGGCTGCTACTGACGATTCGCTCGTTGGCATCGTGTTGCAGGTGTTGCTGGACGATACCTTGGGGACTCTGCCGAAAGCGCACGGCCAGATTGTCCGCCAGGTCGTACTCGAAGCGTTGCTGCAACGGTGCGGGCAGACGTCGGGGTACTGTTCGGGGGTGGCTCAGGCGCGAGCGAATGCGGCCGGCGCGATCGTACTCGCTGCGCGTCTCGAACCCGCCCTGAATGCGCAGCACCTCACGGTGCAGGCGGTCGCGCTCGAAATCGCAGATGACCTTGCCGTCCAGGTTGACCTGATGCAGATGGCCGCTGCCGTAGTACAGCTGGTTGAGCGTACGCCCATCCGGCAGCCAGGTCTGCAGGCGATTGCCCAGTGCGTCATGGCGGTGATGAAGGGTTCCATTGCTGCCCTGCTCCTGGGTCCGCCGGCCGAGGGCATCGAAAGCGAACGCGACGGTCTCGCGCTTGCCTTGGTTGTCGGTGAAGCAGGCCTGCAGCAGTTGGTCTAGGGCGTCGTACTGGTACTCCGTACGGCCATCGTCGGTCACCTTGGCCAGCAGCCGGCAGCCAGCATCACGCTCGAAGAAATGGCTGATCACGGCCGCTGGCGTCGGGGACACCAGCGCCAGGCCGGTCCCGTGCGGTCCGGGCAGGTAGTCGAGCCGCGAGAGGCAGTCGAGAGCGTCGTAGTGATAGCGTTTGGCGCTGTCGTCCAGGTCCCGCTGCTCGACCAGACGATCGGCGGCATCCCAGGTGAAGCGGTACTGCTCGCCATTTTCGTTGGTCAGGCTGAGCAATCGGCCGTACAGGTCGTAGCGGTACTCCACGGTACGGCCCAAGGGATCGATCAACTGCCGCAACTGGCCGCGCGCATCGTACTGGAACTGACGCTGATGGCCGGCAGTGTCGGTATGACGAGCCAGCCGGTCGCCCACGGCATAGTCGAAAGATTGAGTGCGGCCGTCGGGCAGGCGCACCTGCACCAGTCGTCCGGACGCATCGTGCTGGTAGTCGGTACGTTCGCCGTGGGCGTCGATGAGCGCTGCCAGATGTCCTCGGTGGTCGTAATCCAGACGCGTGGTGTAGCCGGAGCAGTCGGTCAGGGCACGCAGGGCGCCGAAGTCGGTCCACTGCAACTGCTTGGCCCGACCTGCAGCATCGGTTATTTCGATCACCTGACCGTGTGGGTCATACCGGTAGTGGGTCGTCTGGCCGAGCGGATCGGTCTCGCGGATGCAGTTGCCACGGGAATCGTAGTGGTATCGCCAGCAGTGGCCGGCGGCGTCCATGCGTGAGCGGGGCAGCGCCCAATGCTCCAGCCACTGCGTCGATACGCAGCGGCCCAGAGGGTCGAAGGTCTCGCTGAGGTTGCCGGACTCGTCGTAGTTGAACGACCAGCGTCCGCCGTCCGGGTCGCTGGCGCCGAGCAGTTGCCGGTCTGCGTTCCAGTCGAAACGCCAGGTGCGCCCCAAGGCGTCGGTGTAGGCCGTGATCTGATACTGGTCGTTCCAGTGGCGTGTGGTGACCCGTTGCAGTCCGTCGGTGACGCGTGTGATGCCCGCTGTCAGGTCGTACTCGAAGCTGTACTCATCACCTGCATCCGTCCAGTGACGAATCACTCGCCAGCCATCCGCCGTCTGCGCCCATTGGTAGTAGCAACTCAAACCGGTGGGCAGTTGGTGCTCGACCATGCGTCCGCCAGTGTCGTAGCTGAAGCGGCGCGTGACCTGCCCGTGGCGATTCTTGACCTGCGCGAGGCGACCAGCGCCATCGTAGCCGTAGCTCACCAGTGGCTCGACGCTCGCGTCGGTCAGGCGCCGCTCGATCTGGCTCAGGCGCTGCGGCCATTGCGGGTCGTAGCTCAAGAGCGCTTCGGTCTGGTCGAACGTGTCGCGTAGCCCACGTAGCCGTCCGCTGTCGTCGTAATCGAGAAAGAGGCGGTTGTCGTTGCGATCACCGATCTGGCTCAGGCGCAGACGCATGGGGTTGGCGGGGCAGGGCTGGAACAACCGGTAGCGGCCGTCGCGGTCCTCGATCAACACCTCGCCGTTGTGGTCGCGACGCACACTCAAGCCTTCGGCCGCGCTATAGACCGCATCGCCTGGCACGATAATGCCCATTTCGATGGCCCGGGCCTGCTCGTCGACGAATACCAGCTCTTCGCCACCTTGCGTGTGCGTCTTGAGCTCGAGGTAGACCTCGTACGGCACGCTCCAGCCGGTGCCCAGCAGCCCGTCTTCGCGTTGGCCGTGGCTGTTGTAGTAGCGTTGCCAGGTGATGGGCAGCAGGGCCGGCAGGTCGAAGTCGTGATCGTCCTCGCCATTGAGCAGCTTGGCGCCGGTCGGTGTATGTACCGGGTTGGGCGAGCCGACGATGGCCGAGGTGAGGGCACTGGTGACCTGGCTAGTGACCAGTTGGGTCACTCCACCGATGAGCATGCAGCCGAACTTGCTGTAGAACTTGCCGCCGCGCCCACGCAGCAGCATCAGCGCGGTGATCGCCAGTCCGATGCCGGGTGTCTTGCCGCTGCGGATCTCGCGCACCACGATGGGTTCGCCGCCGATGCGCACGTTGCTGGAAATCTCGCCAGCGTCCACCACTACCGCCTCGCAGGTGCTGCGATCTCCACTGCGGCAGGCTGGGTGGCCGTTGATGAGCACCTTGCTGGAGCCTTCGGCCAGGTACTGCGGCGGCATCGCCGGATGTTTGTCGCAGAGGATCTTGTCGTCTTCCGCTTCCTGGGTATTGGGCGCCGGTGTCGCCACGGTCGGCCGCCACATTTGGGAGAAGAAGCCCTTGGCCATGTCCAGGAAGCTTTCTTCCGGCTCCTCGCCCGCTGGTTGGCCGGAGGCGTCCGCTGCCGGCCCCACCGGCCCGGTGACGATGCCTGCTGCACGGGCGGCAGGCTTGCCGTTGGTGTGGGTGTTGCCCGAGCCGGTAGCGATGTGCGCCTGCACCGAAGGCGGGAACAGGGCGTTGCCGATGCCGTCGCATAATCGGCTCAGTCCGGTATCGGCGCCGCTCTTGGCCATGGCCACACCGACCACCAGGCCGACGGCAGCGCCCAGCACGAAGCAGCCCAGCCCACCGGTAGCCACGGTGATGCCCAGCGCTGCGCCCACGGCCGCGGTGGCCAGTGCGCCGATCGCCACGTTGGCTGCCACTTCCAGCACGCCCCCGACGATATCGGCCATCATCGAGGTGTGCATCAGCGCGTCACCCTCGCGCGCTGCCCAGAATGCGTCCGACATACCGGTTCAGCCTAGATTGTCGAAGTCGAGCGACTGCTTGATGGCGGCCCAGTGTGACGCTTCGGCTTCACCCAGGGGCGAGGGCTTCACGTAGCTCAGGGCGAACATCTTGCGCGTACCCGGCAGCACCAGCGCCAATTGGTATTGGTAGACCATTTCCTGGCCCTTGCTGAACTGGCTGCTCAGCTCGATGGCATCGATGTCCTTTGCAGCGCCCACCTTCACCGGGTGAGCCGGCTGGAATTGCAAGTCCTTGACCTGCTGTTGCAGACGCTGCAATTGACCATCGAAGTTGCTCTGCAGCGTTTCGTCATCCGCGAGCGCACTGCGGCTAACGATCAGCGAGGTGCCCAGCGCCTCGAAGCGCAGGATGTTGATGCTGGTATCGCGCACGTCGGTATCGGGCAGCGCGAGGCAAAATTCATTGAGGCGGTAGTTCATGAAAGGTCTCGTTACTTGCCTGAGTTCGGAAAGAGGGCTTTGACCGCGTCGTCGATGTCCTTCTTTACACCTTGCTTGTCCGGTGAGGTCTGGGCGCCGCTTCCGACATTGAGATCCAGGGTGCCATCTGTGTTGATTTCCCCGTCCTTACTGGCGTGGAAACTGAATTGCTCGCAACTGATGTTGATTTGGCCGCTGGCGTTGAGCTCGATCACGCTCTTGCCACACACAAGGCGCAGGTTTTCGCCTACCTCGATCAGGTAGCTGGTACTGACGCTGTCGGTCTTGCTGGCGCCCACCATCAGCATGTCGTCACGGCGCACTGCCCTGATTCGGTCCTGGCCGATGGTAATGGTTTCCAGCATGCCCACCGTCTGCACCCGGCTGGCGCCCACCGACAGCGTCTCGTTCTGCTCCACCACCGTGTCCATGTTGCGCTCGGCGTGCACGTACAGCTGTTCCTCCCCGCGCTTGTCCTCCATGCGGATCTCATTGAAGTTCGCTGCGCTGCCGCCTTTGCTCGAGCGGCTTTTCATGCCGCTCTGGGTGGCGTTGGCCGGCAGGTCGTAGGGCACCGTCTGCTCGCCGTTGTAGACACGACCGGTGATGATCGGCTGGTCGGGATCACCTCCCAGAAAACTGACGATGACTTCCTGGCCGATCCTCGGAATCTGCATCGCGCCCCAGTTCTTGCCGGCCCAGGATTGCGAAACACGAATCCAGCAGGAGCTGTTCTCGTCCGATTGGTCATGGCGATCCCAGTAGAAGTGGACCTTGACCCGGCCGTGTTCGTCGGTCCAGATTTCCTCGTCTTTGGGGCCGACCACCAGGGCGGTCTGCGGACCCATGACCTTTGGCCGGGTGGTGCTGGAAACCGAACGGAAGGTCTGCAATGCATCGGTGCAGGTCAGGTCGCTTTCGAACTGGCCTGAACCACTGCCGCCGCCGGTTTCCAGTGACTCCTGGATGATGTGATAACGCGCTGCGACGATCAGGTACTCACGGTTCTGGTCCAGTCGCCAGAAGCTGGTGAGGGCGAACAGGTGGCCGCAGGCCAGCCCTCGGGCGTTGCCGTGCATGTCGATGCGTTCGTGCAGGCTTTGCAACGACTCCATGCGCGTGCGCGCATACTGCTCGCCATCCTCTGTCTTGCTGTAGCCACCGGGGTAGTCGAACAGCGGATAGGCGCCGCCGGAGTGTGGCCGTGGCATGACCGAACGCACGTCCAGACGCGCGCTGGGACGCTCGAAGTCGTAGTCGTTGAGCTCCAGCGAGCCTGGCTGTACCTCGCGGGCCAGATGCCAGTCGTTGATGTGGTCACGCTCGCGGTGCTGGCCATCCGGTGGGTAGAACGGCACGGCCTCATAACCGGGTGCTTTGTGGTGGGCGATGAACGCGTCGGCCAGCACCAGGACGTGACGGGCTTTTTCATGGCGGAAGTAGTAGTAGATGCCCTCATCTTCCATCAAGCGACTGACGAAATCGAAGCTGGTCTCGCAGTACTGCACGCAGTACTCGCGCTCGGGGTAGCTGCGGCTCAAACGGTCCTCGAAGTCCGAGAACCCCAGGTCGCGGAACACCTGCTGGATGATCTGCGGCACCGTCATCTTCTGGAAAATCCGGCAGTCGCTGGTGCGCGTCAGCAACCACAGCCAGGGCCGCAACGTGACCCGATAGCTGGCGAATTGGCCACGGGCGACGGACTGGCTACAGCGTGCAACGATGCCATGGAAGTGTCGTTGGCTCAGGCCGTGGGTCTGCACGGAAACGCTCAAGGGCGCGCCGAGCAGCAGGTTGAGATCGACTGCTGGGTTCTGGCTGGTCAGGCTCAGCTCGAACTCGAACAGCCGGCCCAACTCTTCGCTGCCGCCCAGCTCGCTGAGAATCAGCACGTCCGGCCCCAAGGGGCTGTTGATCTGCGCCAGGCGCGTCGTTTGCGTGAACAGCATGGAGGATCCCGTGGGTGCGGCGCTCAATCGGCCGCGCTGAAGTCATAGTGCAGTTCGTTGTCCTGAGCCGTGATGCGCACGCTGGCCAGCGGCTTGCCTTCGAGCATGCGGGTGAGGAACTCGCGGCTCATGTCCGGCAACAGGCCGTTGGTGAGGATGGCGTCGATCATCCGCCCGCCGCTCTCGGTTTCGGTGCAGCGCGAGACGATCAGTTCCACGACCGCGTCGTCGTAGGCGAAGCCGACCTTGTGCGTAGCCTCCACGCGCTTGCGGATACGCTCCAGTTGCAGGCGAGTGATGGCCTGGAGCATGGCATCGCTGAGCGGATAGTAGGGGATGGTCACCAGGCGGCCGAGCAGGGCGGGCGGGAAGATCTCCAGCAGCGGCTTGCGCAGCAGGGTGGCTACCGCGTCGGGCTCCGGCAGGGTCTTTGGATCTTGGCAAATGTCGGCGATCAGCTCGGTGCCGGCGTTGGTGGTGAGCAGGATCAGCGTGTTGCGAAAATCGATCTGCCGCCCTTCACCGTCTTCCATGACACCCTTGTCGAACACCTGGAAGAAGATTTCGTGCACGTCGGGGTGAGCCTTCTCCACTTCGTCGAGCAGTACCACGCTGTACGGCCGGCGACGCACAGCCTCGGTCAGCACACCGCCTTCGCCGTAGCCGACATAGCCGGGTGGCGCGCCCTTGAGGGTGGAGACGGTATGCGCCTCCTGGAACTCGCTCATGTTGATGGTGATCAGGTTCTGCTCGCCGCCGTACAGGGCCTCGGCCAAGGCCAGCGCCGTCTCGGTCTTGCCCACGCCCGAGGTGCCGGCCAGCATGAACACACCGATGGGCTTGTTCGGGTTGTCCAGCCCGGCGCGAGAGGTCTGGATGCGCTTGGCGATCATCTTCAAGGCGTGGTCCTGGCCGATGATGCGCTTGGCCAGGTGGCTGTCGAGGTTGAGAACCGTCTCGATCTCGTTGCGCGCCATGCGCCCGACCGGAATGCCGGTCCAATCGGCGACCACCGAAGCCACGGCTTGATAGTCGACGGTGGGCAGGATCAATGGGCTTTCGCCCTGCAAGACGCTCAGGCGCTGTTGCAGGTCGATCAGTTGCTCACGCAGTTCATGGCTGCCCTGCGCGTCCACGTCCTGGTCGACGACACCGACCTGCTCACGCAGCCGTGCGCGGGTGGCCAGCAACTCGTCGACCAGCGCCTTTTCGTCGCTCCAACGGCTTTCCAGGGTTTGCAGGCGCTCGCGCTCTTCGGCCAGAAGGCGCTCGGCCGAGGCCTGACGCTGGGTGGTGTTCACGCCGATGGCCGCCTCGCGGGCGATGATCTGCAACTCGACTTCCAGCGCTTCGATGCGCCGGCGGCTGTCGTCCACTTCGGCGGGCACGGCG
The DNA here is from genome assembly GCF_030658255.1 of Pseudomonas sp. RAC1. Taxonomy (NCBI): domain Bacteria; kingdom Pseudomonadati; phylum Pseudomonadota; class Gammaproteobacteria; order Pseudomonadales; family Pseudomonadaceae; genus Pseudomonas; species Pseudomonas sp. RAC1. The sequence continues at coordinate 96,741 of NZ_JAUTXS020000022.1, read as the reverse complement.
TGCAGGCTGATGGCCACGCGTGCGCAGGCGGTATCGAGCAGGCTCACGGATTTGTCCGGCAATTGCCGCGCGGGGATGTAGCGGTGCGACAGCTTGACGGCCGCTTCCAGCGCTTCGTCGAGGATCTGCACCTGATGGTGTTTCTCCATGGTCGAGGCCACCCCGCGCATCATCAGCAAGGCCTTGGGCTCGCTCGGCTCATCGACCTGCACCACCTGGAAGCGCCGGGTGAGTGCCGGGTCTTTTTCGATGTGCTTCTTGTACTCGGCCCAGGTGGTGGCGGCCACGGTGCGCAGGCTGCCGCGGGCCAGGGCCGGTTTGAGCAGGTTGGCGGCATCCCCGGTGCCGGCTGCGCCGCTGGCGCCGACCAGCGTGTGGGCTTCGTCGATGAACAGGATGATCGGCTTGGGCGAGGCCTGGACGTCTTCGATGACCTGGCGCAGGCGCTGCTCGAACTCACCCTTCATGCTGGCGCCGGCCTGTAGCAGGCCGACGTCCAGGCTGCGCAATTCGACGTCCTTGAGCGCCGGCGGCACGTCGCCGGCGACGATGCGCAGGGCGAAGCCTTCGACCACGGCGGTTTTGCCCACGCCGGCTTCGCCGGTGAGGATCGGGTTGTTCTGCCGGCGGCGCATGAGGATATCGACCAGTTGGCGGATTTCCTCGTCGCGTCCGACGATTGGATCGAGCTTGCCACTGCGCGCCTGCTCGGTGAGGTCGACGGTGAAGCGCTTGAGCGCTTCCTGCTTGCCCATCGCGGCGGGGGCGACAGCGCCACTGGCCTCGCCTGGCACCGCCGCGTTGAAGCCGTCGCTGGCGCCCAGGTCGTTCTCGGGAGAGTCGCCGACGTATTCGTCGAAGCGCTCGCTCAGGGCCTCGATCTTGAGTTTGGCGAACTCGCTCGACAGCCCCAGCAGGGCGTTGCGCAAGCTTGGCGTCTTGAGAATGCCGACCAGCAGATAGCCGGTTCGCACCTGGCTCTGGCCGAACATCAGGCTGCCGTACACCCAGCCACGCTCCACCGCTTCTTCCACCTGCGAAGACAGGTCGGTGATCGAGGTGGAGCCGCGCGGCAGGCGGTCCAGGGCATCGGTGAGATCCCGGGCCAGGCGCGCCGGCTCGACGTTGAACTGGCGCACGATGCGGTGCAGGTCGCTGTCCTGCAACTGCAACAACTGGTGCAACCAATGCACCAGTTCCACATAGGGGTTGCCGCGCAGCTTGCAGAACACCGTGGCGGCTTCGATGGCTTTGTAGGCCACGCTGTTGAGTTTGCCGAACAGCGCGGCGCGACTGATTTCACCCATGTTGCGGACTCCTTGTACGGGGGGATTGAACCGGCTGCTCGGCGTAGTAGCGGGCCAGCTTGAGGTCGTTGGCATCGTGTTCGGGTTGCCCCAGCCAGGTGTCGAAACCCAGCCGCCGGCGGGCGTCGAGTTGCAGTGCAGGCACCTGGTCGCGGGCGAGGATCAGGTTCAGCTCCCAGTCCAGTTCGTGGCCCTGGTATTCGGCGACCCAAGCCGCCAGTTCGACGAAGGCTTGGCCACCGGGGAGCAGGGCGTGGTACTGCTCCAGGCTCAGCGGACCGATGCACAGGCGAAACTTGTGCTGGCGGTCCCACACGTGACGGCCCAGGCACAAGTCCACGCCGAGCCGGTTGGCTTGCACGCCCAGACGGCTGCGCTCGGGCAGCTCCAGCCATTGGCCGACATACTCTTCGATGCGCACCGGTACGTCGAAGTAGCTCGACAGGATGCTGCATAGCCCGTCGGGATAACGCGTCTGCGCGGCGAGGTGACCGGAGTAGTGCAGTTTGGCCGTGTGCGGCAGGATGCCCTGGTCTTGCAGTTCGGGTTGGCCGCGGCCGCTCAGGGCCGCCAGGCGCGCGGCCCAGTAGTCGTCACCGGGACGGTCGTGGCTGACGGTCGGCCGTGCCTCGGCCCAGGCCCGGTAGAACAGGGTCAGCAGACGGTGGTGGAAGATGTCGAGGAAGCGCTTGCTGGTGTGGTCGGCGTGATTGCGCTGGCGCTCGCGCAGGTATTCGGTCAGGTGCAGCGGTAGCGGGCCGTTGGGACCGCCAAGGCCGAAGAAGAACTGCTCCAGACGGGCCGGGCCGGTGTCGTTGTGGGTCACCGAAGCCAGGGTCGCCGGGGCGAAGCTGCAATCGAGGTGCTGACCCAGGCGCACGGGCTCGTCGGCCAAGCGCTGGGCGTGGCCGAAACGCGGCAACTCCGGGTGTTCGGCTTCCAGACGGCGCAACGCCTGGAAGAAGTCGAAGGCCCAGGGCTCGGCCTGCATGTCCTGGAGAATGTTCACAGGGTCGGCCTGCGTCCGGGCTTGGCTTTCCATCGCATGATCTCGCCGCGCTCAGTGGTGCGCAGTACGGTTTCGGTGAAGCTGTTGATGGAGACGTAGCGGGTCAGGAAGCGTTCGAAGACCGCACCCAGCAGGAACACCCCCGTGCCACGGAAGGCGTTCTCGTCGAATTCCAGAGTGATTTCCAGGCCTCGACCGAACACGATCGGCCCTGGCATCGGCAGGCGCCGGGTGCAAGGCTTGGCGCTGACCTCGCGCAGACCTTCGATTTGCAGGTGCAAGGCGCTGTCCTGGCTGTCGCCGTACAGGCGCAACAGTTCGCGCAACGCTGCCGCGCCCTGGCCCTGTTCGGTCAGCGACAGGTAGTTCAGCGACAGTTGGCTGATCAGGCGCCAGGCGCGGTTGTCATGGGCGTGGCTGGCCTTGGGCCGGCAGGGACCGGCCAGGCAGCGCACCGCCGAAACCGGCGCACTGTCGGCCAGGCTGAAGTCGCTGCGGCCGTCGCCCACGGTCATGAACAGTGGCAGGTCGCGGTTGCTGCACAGCGCGCTGATGCCCAACTGGCGCAGGTCGTGGCGGTAGGGCGCCTGCTGACCGTCGACCAGGCTGATGAAGGTCTCGCTGCCCAGGTAGCTCGAGCGCGTGCCGGTACGCCGCTGCTCGCTGGACAGCACGCGCTGTTCGCGGCGCAGGATGTAGTAGGCCTGGTCGCGACCGTAGCGCGATGGGTCGCGCACCGCATAGAACGGCAGGAACGACTGGTCCGAGCCGGTGCCGTGACCGGTGACGGCCTGCAGTGAGTGGATTTCGAAGTCGGTGGGCCGGGTACGGTCGGCGATCACGTGGTGTTCGTTGACCTTGTCGGTCAGGTGGATACGGTCGGTGCGGCGTGGAAACAGGTTGATCGCCGGGGTGCAGAAGGGCACCAGGCGCTCGGCGCCAACACTGTTTTCCAAGGTCGAATCGAAACGCTCGAACAGGACCAGCAGCTCCAGCTCCTGCCCGTTGCAGCGCTTGACTGCGCGCTCGAGCCCGGCGAAGTCGACGAACAGGAACCGTTGCGGCAGGGCGAAATACTCCTGCAGCAGGCGGTAGCCCTGGAAGGCTTGCGGCACCACCGGCAGGGCGGCCTCATGGTCGTCGAAACCGCATGGGCGCAGCGCCTGTTCCAGCGGGATGCGCTCGACCCAGTCGGCGCCGGGCTGGCGGGCGAACACCGCGCAGGCACTGCCGAGCAACTGCTCGTACAGGCGGTAGGGCATCTCGTCGGCACCATTGAGGTACAACGGCAAGTGCTTGAGTGGCAGGCTGGAGAAGGGAATCTCGGCGCCGCTGCGCAGGGTCAGGCGCAAGGCCGCGCGGGCCTTGGGCTCGCTGGCAGCGAGGCGGCCGAGTACGGCGCCTGGGTTGCCGAAGTACTCTGCGCGCGCCACCTGCAGCGGCCACAAGGTCACCTCTTGCGTGCTGCGGAATTCGCAGGGGGTTTGCGAATCGCGGCCCAGGTTGGCGCGTAATGCGCTGCCGCGCGGCAGCGGGAAACCGGCACTGAGCGAGCCCTCGTCGGGGTCGGTCTGCAACTGCACGATGGTCATCGACGGGGTCGGTGCCAGATAGTGCGGGTAGGCGATTTCCAGCAGGTTGTGGGTGAAGGTCGGATACTCGGCGTCGAGTTTGAACTGCACCCGTGCGGTCAGGTAGGCGAAGCCTTCGAGCAGGCGCTCGACATAAGGGTCGGCGCATTCGATGCCGGAGAGCGTCAGGCGCCCGGCGATCTTGGGATATTCACGGGAGAACTCAGCAGCACTCTCGCGGATGTGGCGCAGTTCCTGGTTGTACAGTTCGAGCAGGCGCGGATTCATGCGCGTCTCCGACGATCGGCCGTGGTCACGCGCACCTGCCCGGACTCCAGGTCCAGGTCGGTCTGCAACAGCAGCGGCAGGGCCGCAGGCTGAGCCCAGAGATCGCCCTCGATCTCGAAGCTCAAGGCGTTGGCGTTCATTTCAGCCGGCGCGGTGAGTGCTCGAACCCGCAGCGTGTGGGCCAGGATACGCGGCTCATAGGTGGCGATGGCCTGATGAATGATGCGTTCGAGCGCCAGCAGGTCGATGTTGGTGGCGCAGTTGCCGGCCAACGCAGGCAGTCCGTAGTTGATCACCGAGGTGCCGGCCGGGGTATTCAGGGTATCGTCGCTGTCGAGCAACGAGGTGGTGTTCAGTAGCCAGGCCAAGTCGCGCAGGACCGAGGCCTTGAGCTGTTGCAGCGACAGTACGCGTTTGTCCGGAGCTTCCTGCGGATTGCCGGGATCATCGTCGGTCAGACGATCGAGAAGCGAGGGTTGCAGGCGGTCGCGGGCGGCGATGTCGGCTACCACGTGAATAGCCCCACGAAGTCCTTCTGGTCCAAGGGACCGGTCATGCAGCTCCCACCTTTTGCCAAGATGGAAGGTTCGAGCACGCTGTCCATCAGGCGCACGGCCTGATACTGGCTATCACATCGCCCAGGCGTTGAGGGATCGGCTTCGACATGGCTCACAATGATGACCTGTGCTCCTCTGAACTGCTCCACTCGAGGCCGGCCAGTGTTGCGTTCGGGGCTCAATTGGCATGGCCACGGCATCTGCAGCTCCAAAAGCGATTGATCGCTTTTTTGCAAGGCGCAGCGGCCTTGGTGACTCACCAGCGCAAGCGTTTGCCCGCCAAGGGTGACTTGTGAGTTGGGCGGCGCAGATGACGTTAGGTGTTCGCCACACGCATTCATGGCAAGTAGGGCTAGAAGGCCGGGTACGACCTTGATCAGCCTCTTCATGTTAGCTCCCAGAACCAGACGGCCTTGGAGCGATGTGCTTGATCGGCGAAGGAGCCTGTTACCCGGCCTCTATCCCAAAGATCGATGTGGTCCCCGCTACGGTGTTCGAAGGACTGTCCCGAGCGTGCAAAGCAATCCTTGAAGAAGATGAGGCCGCGTTTGCCATTGAGCTTCTTTCTGTCCATGGCGCTGCCGCTCAATTGCATAGGCGCTCCAAGGTGAGTTTCCATAGCCAGTTCGCCAACGACTCAGCGCCTCTGGCGTGCCCATGGGCGCAACGCGGCCCACTGTACGTTCTGGCGTTGACCTTGATCGTATGCTCGCCATTTAGCGCGATGCTCATACGAATCGCACATTGGTTGTCCCAAGGTCCGTCGCAAGGTGCTGCAACAATGGGGTAGGCATTCCAAAGGTTCATGAAAGAAGGCTTGGCCATGACCGATTACCTTGGACAAATCTGGTGTACAAGAGAACGCTGGCGCCTGGTGAGGGCGCCAGCGTGCGCGATCAGATCTTGACGTTCTGACGCACGTTCCAACCGTACTTGATGGCGCCGCCGTCCTTGGTGCCGTCAGCTTTCTGTGGCTGGTAGTCCACGGTGACCTTGGCGAAGTTCAAGGTGACGTTCTCGGTCAGGCGGTCATCGCTGCCCGAGCCGCCGGTGCTCAGCGAGCTGATGATCACTTCTTCCAGGTTGATGATCAGGTACTCGACCTGGCTCTCGCCACCGGCCTTGCGCACGGTCAGCTTGACCTTGTCGATGTGCTTGCCGCTGGAGCAGTGGGCCATCAGGTTCGGGCTGGACTTGTCGACGTACTTGGTGATCGACAGGTCCTGGATGTTGACCTTGCCGGCACCGCCGCCGCTGCCCATGTGCATGTTGCCGGACTGGGACATGCCCCAGCTCCAGTTCAGCACGTCGATTTCTTCCTTGTGGGCCTTGTCTGCGGACTCGCCCTTGATGTCGCCGATCTTGATGAAAATGTCTACAGCCATGATGTCCTCGATATTTCGCGTCGGTTGGCGTTCGTCGTGAGGTCGTACAGTTCCGGGGGCACTGCTTCACCTGCCGGACAAGGTCCGCAGGTTTACAAGGCTTCCCGGCTCGATCGAGAGGGAAACCACTCCCCGGAAGGTCAAGCGTCGATCAGGCCCCTTTGGCCGACGGCAGCTTCGAGACCAGGCGCAGCGACACGGTCAGCCCTTCGAGCTGGTAGTGCGGGCGCAGGTAGAAGCGCGAGTTGTAGTAGCCAGGGTTGCCTTCGATTTCCTCCACCACCACTTCAGCGGCGGCCAGCGGATGCTGGGCCTTGGTGGTTTCGCTGGAGTGCGCGGGATCGCCGTCGACGTAGTTCAGGATCCAGTCCTGCAGCCAGCGCTGCATCTCGTCCTTTTCCTTGAACGAGCCGATCTTGTCGCGAACGATGCACTTCAGGTAATGGGCGAAGCGGCAGGTGGCGAACAGGTACGGCAGGCGCGCGGCCAGGTTGGCGTTGGCGGTGGCGTCCGGGTCGTCGTATTCGGCCGGCTTCTGCAGCGACTGGGCGCCGATGAAGGCAGCAAAGTCGGTGTTCTTCTTGTGCAGCAGCGGCATGAAGCCGTTCTTCGCCAGTTCCGCTTCGCGGCGGTCGGAAATGGCGATCTCGGTCGGGCACTTCATGTCCACGCCACCGTCGTCGGTGGGGAAGGTGTGCGCCGGCAGGCCCTGCACTTCACCGCCCGATTCCACGCCGCGGATGCGCGAGCACCAGCCGTAGTGCTTGAACGAGCGGTTGATGTTCACTGCCATGGCATAGGCCGCGTTGGCCCAGGTGTATTTGCTGCTGTCGGCGCCGTCGGTGTCTTCCTCGAAGGCGAAGGCTTCGACCGGGTCGGTCTTGGCGCCGTAGGGCAGACGTGCCAGGAAGCGTGGCATGGTCAGGCCGATGTAGCGCGAGTCTTCCGATTCGCGCAGCGAGCGCCAGCCGGCATATTCCGGGGTGGTGAAGATCTTGGTCAGGTCACGCGGGTTGGACAGCTCCTGCCATGAGCCCATGCCCATGACTGTCGGCGAGGCGGCAGCGATGAACGGGGCATGCATCGAGGCGCAGACCTTGGACAGCTCGCCGAGCAGCTCGACGTCGGGCGGCGACTGGTCGAAATAGTAGTCGCCCACCAGGCAGCCGTAGGGCTCGCCGCCGAACTGACCGTATTCCTCTTCGTAGAGTTTCTTGAACACCGGGCTCTGGTCCCAGGCGGTGCCCTTGAACTTCTTCAGGGTCTTGTGCAGGTCGGTCTTGGACACGTTGAGCACACGGATCTTCAGTTGCTCGTCGCTCTCGGTGTTGGTGACCAGGTAGTGCAGACCGCGCCAGGCGCTTTCCAGCTTCTGGAAGTCGTCATGGTGAATGATCTGGTTGACCTGGGCAGTGAGCTTGGCATCGATGGCGGCGATGATCTGCTCGATCGAGCCGATGGCGTCGTCGGAGATCAGGTTGGTCTGCGCCAGGGCCTGCTCGGCCAGGGTGCGTACGGCGCTTTGCACCGCCTCCTTGGCGCGTTCGGTCTTGGGTTTGAATTCCTGCAGCAGCAGGTTGGCGAAGTCGCTGGTCTGCTCGGTGCTGGCCTCGGCGGCCTGGTTGTCGCGCAATGTGTCGGTCATGGCGGGCTCCTCAGGCGCTCGGCTCGTTGTCGGCAGGTTTCGGGGCACTGGCCAGGGCCTGCAGCAGCGCAGGGTCCTTGATGGCCTTGAGGATGATGTCCTCGGCGCCAGTCTTGCCGTCCATGTAGGTCAGCAGGTTGGCCAACTGGGTACGTGCCTCGAGCAATTGGTTGAGGGCATCGACCTTGCGCGCGACGGCGGCCGGGCTGAAGTCGTCCATGCTCTCGAAGGTGATGTCCAGGCTCAGGTTGCCGTCGCCGGTGAGTTCGTTGGGGACGTTGAACGCCACGCGAGGCTTCATCGCCTTGAGCCGCGAGTCGAAGTTGTCCACATCGACCTCCAGAAACTTGCGGTCGGCCACGGCCGGCAGCGGTTCTTCCGGCTTGCCGGCCAGATCGGCCAGCACGCCCATGACGAAGGGGAGCTGGACCTTCTTCTCGGCGCCGTACAGTTCGACGTCGTATTCGATCTGCACGCGCGGCGCGCGGTTGCGCGCGATGAATTTCTGGGAGCTGTCTTTGGCCACGTGGTTCCTCCTGGTCGCCGCTGGGGGCGCTGTCGTTCGTTGCGGCTGTCGGTGGTATCAGTCGTCCTGGGGCCCGCGCAGGTTCTCGAACTGCGACAGGCCATCGGGAATCAGGTCGCGCACGATGGTCGCGAAATCGGCATCGACCAGGTGCTTGGCCCGGCGCAGCAGCACGGGCAGTGGGCTCGAAGGCTCGTGGCGGGCGTAGTACTGCAGCAGCCGGTCGAGGCTCTGGCGGACATCGTCGCGGCTGTTCACTTCGCCGGGCCGCGCTGGCGGGCGGGCGCTCGGTGTAGCGGCGCTGGCCGATGGTGCCTGGTCGTTGTCGAGCGGTTCATGCGCAGGCGTGTCGGGTACCGTGGCCGATGGCGAGCCACCGGGTGCGTAGTCGGCGAGCACTTGCGAGGCCAGGCGCAGCGGCTGCTTGAGCGCGCTCAGGTCGACGCCCGAGGCGGATCCAACGTGGTCGCTCACCCGTCGTTCGATGGCTTCGCAGGCTTCGCGCGCTCGGGTCAGGGCCTGGCGCGTCTGTTCGAGCTCTTCGGCGTCGGCATCGCGCAGTGCGGCGGCCAAGGCTTCGATGCTGAGGTCTTCGCTGGCGAAGTGCTGCAGGCCAGCGGCGTGCAGGCCGGCACGCAGGGTCACCGGGCCGAACGCGCGCGAGCGTGCCAGGACGGCTTCGCGCAGCAAGGCGATGTTGGCTTCGCAGGTGAGGCCGGCCAAGGCGTTGACGCGCACGGTCGGGTCGTTGTCGTCCGAGGCATCGAGTTGCGGGTGCAGGTGCAGCCAGTACTCGCCCAGCAGATCGCGGATCAGTTCCAGGCCGTCGGCCAGGCCGACAAAACCGTGCAGGGCAAGGTTGGACTGAACCAGGAAGTGGGTAATGCGCAGGTCTTTGCTGCGTTGCAGCAGGGAGATGCAGGACTGTTCGAGGGTGCGCCACTGAGGCGGTTCGGCCGGCTGTACCGCATCGCCCATGACCCGCTCCGGACGCCCTTGGGCATCGCGTTCGAGTTGCAGGAAGTCGGCGTCGTATTCCAGGTCTTCGCCACAAGGGAAGTCATCTGAAACAGCGGCTAGCAGTGCCTGGGAGTTCACCAGATATCGATCTCCATATCGGCCCGTGGCGGGGCTCTGCAAATGGCGCAGGGTCAAAATTCAAAAGTGTGAACCAGCGCACAAAACGCTGGTGAACTTTAAGGGTTGATATTGAACCGATATCAGCGGCTGCAGCTCAAAGTTGCGCATTTATGGTTTATTTCCAAAATGCTGTCAAGGTAAGCTAGCGCGCTGAACACCCGAGTGTGATCGTTTCAGCAGAATTTCAGCCGGCCGCTGAAACTGACATCAAAGTGCAGCTTGAGTGAGTTAGATTGTCAGGTTCTGTAGCGATAAATAGCGCATCTCCTTTGAAATTACGTGGATTTCAAGGTCTGATCCTGTAGCGCAAAGCAGTCCATCCATTTGAATGGAATCAAGGTTTATAGTCTATGCAGGAGGCGTGATGGCACTTTGCCTAACTATCACTAGTTACCACAAGATCACCCCAGGGCAATGCTCGGAGATCACGGTGGAAAATGGTGCCGTCAGCATAGGAAGAAGTCCTAACAATGACTGGGTATTACCTGATCCTGAGCGGTTGGTATCTTCTAGTCATTGTGTAGTCCAATTCCGTGAGGGCCGTTACTACATAACGGATAGCAGTACCAACGGTATCGAGTTGGTTCAGGCCGGCGTGCGTCTTCGCCGTGGAAACAGTGAACCGTTGATGGACGGCGAACTCATCCGGATCGGCGATTACGAGATCCAGGCGCGTATCGATTCGGGCTTTTCCGTCGACGAGAGTCGTCAGCCGGGCGCTCAGAGCTTCGAGGCGCTGATGGCCAATCAGGTCGCAGCGTCGAGCTCGCCCATCGCTCCGGCCTCTGCGGCGTTGCTGCAGGGGGCATCCAGCCACGACACCCTGCCAGATTTGTTCGATTTCCTGGGTGCATCGAGTGTGCCTCCGGCCAGCCAGCCCGACCACGTACCGGCCCAACAACACGATTTCCGGCCACCTGCGCCCGTTGCGCCCGCTCCTGCGCCGCCGCCTCCTGCAGCGCCTGGTATCGGGGCCATTCCAGCGGACTGGAACCCCTTCGACGACAGTCCCGCGCCTGCGCCTGCGCCTGTGCCCGCTGCCGCGCCAGACATCCCGCCCATGCCGGCTTTCGAAAGCCCGTTGGCGGCTGAGCCTGCGCCGTCGATCGCCCCGCCGCAGACGCCTCAGCCGCCGCCCTCAACGTCCGTCGCGGCAGCGCCGCCCGCCCCGCCTGCCGCTGACCAGGGTCTTCTACAGGCATTCCTGCGCGGTGCCGGGATCGACCACCTGCGTTTCGACGCCGAGGATGCGGCTGCGCAGATGGAGGCCGTCGGGCGCAGCTACCGCTTGATGGTCGAAGGGCTGATCGATGTCTTGCGCGCGCGCAGCAGCCTCAAGGGCGAGTTCCGCATGCAGCAGACCACCATCGCCCCCGTGCAGAACAACCCGCTCAAGTTCGCCCCCAATGCCGATGAGGCCTTGCTGCTGTTGCTGCGCCAGGGCAGTCAGGCGTTCATGCCGGCCGACCAGGCCGTGCGCGACAGTTTCGATGATTTGCGTGCCCACCAACTGGCAGTGATGGCCGGCGTCGAAGCCGCCATCAAGCACCTGCTGACCCGCTTCGAGCCTGGGCAACTGGAAGCGCGGCTGGCGCCTGCGGCAGGCCTGGCCAAGCTGTTCGGTGGCTCGCGCCAGGCCCATCTGTGGCAGCAGTTCACCCAGCTCTACGGGCAGATTTCCCGCGAAGCGCAGGACGATTTCCAGGACTTGTTCGGCCGCGAGTTCAGCCGCGCCTACGAAGCCCATACCGCAAGAATGCAACGTTCCTGAGGCCGTGCTTCAGGACAGGAAGAGTTACAGGACGTCATGAGGACGAACATGAATGCAACACGACTGATCGCGGCCCTGGCCCTGGTGCTGCTCGGTGCCTGCAGCAAAGACGCGCCCGCACCCGCGTCGGCTGACCACGAGGCGCCCGGCGTCAGCCTGTACTTCAGCGCCGCCGCTGGCCTCAATCCGGGCGCCGACGGCACGCCCGCGCCGGTACGGGTGAGGGTCTACGAGCTGAAGAACGCCGCCGCCTTCGAGCGCGCTGACTATTTCGCCCTGGCCGAGCGCGCTCAGGCCACATTGGGGGTCGACCTCGTCGATCAGGACGAGGTGCTGCTGCAGCCCGGTCGGCAGTTGCAACTCGACCGTCCGCTGAACCCGGCCACGCGCCTGGTCGGCCTGGTCGTCGGCTACCGCGAGGTCGATCGGGCGCAATGGCGCAGCGTGCTGCCGGTGCCGCCACACGACTACCAGATCAGCCTCGATGTGCGCGCCGTGCGCAGCGCCGTGGCCACACCACAACCTGTCCCTGCCCGCTAGGCAAACGGAGAACCCATGTCCTGGAACAATCGCGTGGTCTGGTCGGAAGGCATGTTCATCACGACCCAGCACTTCCAGCAGCACGACCGCTATCTGGAGACGTTCATCGATGCCCGCAGTCGCCCGCTGTCCACGGCCGCCTGGGGCTTCTCCGAGTTGCTGATCGACCAGGGCCTGCTGGCCCAGGGCAAGCTGGCGATCATCAGCGCCCGTGGCCTGTTGCCGGACGGTACGCCGTTCGACATCCCGCGTGACGACCTGCCACCGCCGCCGTTGGAAATTCCCGAAGACCTGCGCGATGCGGTGATTTATCTGGGCCTGCCGCTCAAGCGCGCCGGCGCCCGCGACACCGTCGATGAAGGTGAACCGCTGGACGGCGCGCGTTACGTGGCCCGGGTCAGCGAAGTGCGCGACGACAATGCGCCGTTCGAGAACCGCGCGCCGTTGGCCCTGGGCAGTCGTGCCCTGCGTCTGTTGTCCGAGCGCGAGGGCTTGGGCGACTACGCGGCGCTGGGCGTGCTGCGTCTCCGTGAGAAACGCGCCGACCGCGCGCTGGTGCTCGATGACAGCTACATCCCGCCCATACTGGACGTGGCGGTGAGCGATACGTTGGCGAATTTCCGCAGCGAACTGCTGGGGCTGCTGCATCAACGCGGCGAAGCGCTGGCCGGGCGCGTGGTGGCTTCGGCCAACGGCGGCGCCTCGGAAATCGCCGACTTCATGCTGCTGCAACTGGTCAACCGGGCGCAGCCGCTGGTCGAGCACCTGGGGCAGCTCAGCCCGCTGCACCCGGAGCGGCTGTTCAGCGAACTGGTCGCCCTTGCCGGCGAGTTCGCCACCTTCACCCAGGACGGCCGGCGTCCGGAGAGCTTCCCGGCCTATCAGCACGATGATCTGGCGGCGACGTTCCAGCCGCTGATGGCCTCCCTGCGCCAAGCCCTGTCGATGCTGATCGACAGCAAGGCGGTGGCCATTCCGATCGTCGAGAAAGCCTATGGCGTGCACGTGGGCATGCTGGCCGACCGCAGCCTGCTGGACAGCGCCAGCTTCATCCTGGTGGTGCGCGCCGATGTGCCCAGCGAAACCCTGCGCAGTCGGTTCGGCCAGCAGAGCAAGATCGGCTCGGTGGAACACATCCGCGACCTGGTCAACCTGCAATTGCCTGGCATCGGCCTGTTGCCGTTGCCGGTGGCGCCCAGGCAGATCCCGTTCCATGCCGGTTCCACTTACTTTGAGCTCGACCGTGGCAGCGAGCACTGGAAACAGTTGCAGCATTCCGGTGGCTTCGCCTTCTACGTCGCTGGCGAGTTCCCTGGGTTGAGCCTGGCGTTCTGGGCCATTCGAGGATAAGCCGCGATGCAGCACGACGATCCTCAAGGCAATGACCGGACCCAATTCATGCCGCGCCCCGGTGGCCGTGGTCCGCAGCCCTCGACACCGGCGCAGCCCGCACCGCCGCCGTTGAGCGTGCCGGCCGAGCCGCTGGCGCCTGGGCAGGGCGCCGGGCTCAATCCACTGGAGCAGGCAGCCGGGCCGCTGCTGGCCTTGCTCACACGCCTGCGCAACACCATCGCCCATCCCGCCCCGGCCAGCCTGCGCGCACAATTGCTGGCCTACCTGCGTCAGTTCGAGGAGCGTGCCGACGCCGCCGGTGTGCCGCGTAACGAAGTGCTGCTGGCACGCTACGCCCTGTGCACCGCCCTCGACGAGGCGGTGCTGAGCACCCCGTGGGGCAGCAGTAGCGACTGGGGCAAGCAAAGCCTGCTGATCACCGTGCACAACGAGGCCTGGGGCGGGGAGAAGACTTTCCAGTTGCTCGAACATTGCCTGCAGAGCCCGCGTGAGCGCTTGAACCTGCTGGAGCTGCTGTACCTGTGCACCAGCCTGGGTTTCGAGGGCCGCTATCGGGTCATGAACGGGGGCCGCGCGCAGCTCGAAGCGCTGCGTGAACGCACCGCCGCAGCCATCCGCGGCGCCCGTGGCGAGATCGAGCGCGAACTGTCGCCGCATTGGCGCGGCGTCTCGGTCAGCCGCGACCGCCTGGCGCAGTTCATCCCGCCATGGGTCGGCCTGGCCGTGGCCCTGGCGCTGCTGTTGCTGTTGTTGTTCGGCCTGCGCATGAAGCTCGCCTCCGACGCCGAGCCGGTGTTCCGTGGCATTCACGCGCTGGGGGAAATTCCGGTGCAGGCCATGGACCGTCCCGTGGTGCAGCCCAAGCCCGTCGAGCGCCCGCGCCTGGCCGGTTTCCTGGCCGATGACATCAAGGCTGGCCGGGTCTCGGTCGAAGATGCGGTCGACCGTTCGGTGGTCACCATTCGCGGTGACGAACTGTTCGCGTCGGCCAGCGCCAGCATCAAGGGCGACTTCGAGCCCCTGCTGCAGCGCATTGCGGCGGCCGTCTCCAAGGTCAAGGGCAATGTGCGCGTGACCGGGCACAGCGACAACCAACGCATCGCCACGATCCGCTTCCCCTCGAACTGGGCGCTGTCCCAGGCCCGTGCCGAAGAGGTCAAGTCGCTGCTGGTGGCGCGCACCGGACAGGCCGAGCGTTTCACCGCCCAGGGGCTGAGCGACACCGAGCCGTTGGCGTCGAACGACACCGCGCAAGGCCGGGCGAAGAATCGTCGGGTGGAAATCACAGTTCTGGCGGAGGGCGTCGAGTGAAGGCGTTTTTCAGTTTCGTCATCCGCTGGGTGATCCCGGTGCTGGGGCTGATCGCCCTGAGCCTGATCATCTGGTTCCTGGGGCCGCTGCTGGATGTGCTGGCCCCGCCTGCGCCGCGCTGGATCCTGATCATCCTGCTGTTCGCGGTGTGGATCGCCTACCGCACCTGGCGCATCGTCCAGGCCCGCCGCCAGGCGGCCAAGGTGCTGGAAAGCCTGGCGGCCGAGACGGCGCCGGACCCTACCAGCCTGGCCACTGCCGAAGAACTGGCGACCCTGCGCCAGCGCATGGACGAAGCCCTGGTGCTGCTGAAGAAGGCGCGTCTGGGCGGCGACGAGCGGCGTAATCTCTATGAGCTGCCTTGGTACGTGATCATCGGCCCGCCCGGCTCGGGCAAGACCACTGCGCTGATCAATTCCGGCCTGCACTTCCCGCTGGCCGCGCAACTGGGCGAAGGCGCCATCCGCGGCGTTGGCGGCACGCGCAATTGCGACTGGTGGTTCACCGACCAGGCCGTGCTGCTCGACACCGCTGGCCGCTACACCACCCAGGACAGCCATGCCCAGGTCGACAAGGCCGCCTGGCTGGGCTTTCTCGACCTGCTCAAGCAGCAGCGCTCACGGCGTCCCATCGATGGCGCCTTCATCGCCATCAGCCTGTCGGATCTGCTGCTGGGCAGCGATGCAGAACGCGCCGCCCATGCCACGGCGATTCGCACGCGGATCCAGGAGCTGTATACCCAACTCGGCGTGCGCTTCCCCATCTACCTGATGCTCACCAAGCTCGACCTGGTGCCTGGGTTCATGGAGTTCTTCGACAACCTGAGCAAGGAAGAACGTGCTCAGGTGTGGGGCATGACCTTCGCGCTGGATGAGGGTCAGCAGGGCGAGGGGCCGGTGGCGCAGTTCGAGCAAGAGTTCGGCCTGCTGGAGACGCGCCTGAACCAGCGGTTGGTCGAACGCCTCCAGCAGGAACGCGACCCGGCGCGGCGCGATCTGGTCTATGGCTTCATCCAGCAGTTCGCGGCGCTGCGTGGCAACCTCAAGAGCTTCCTCGACGGCGTGTTCAAACCCAATGCCTTCGAAGAGCGGGCGCTGCTGCGCGGGGTGTACTTCACCAGCGGCACCCAGGAAGGCAGCCCGATCGACCGCCTGATCGGCAGCATGGCGCAGAGCATGGGCCTGGACCGTGCGCACCTGGCGCGTCAGACCGGCACCGGGCGCAGCTACTTCATCGAGAAGCTGTTCACCGCCGTGGCCTTCGCCGAGCGTGGGCTGGTGGGCAGCGATCCCAAGGTGGAGCGCCGACGCAAATGGATCGCACGCGGTGCCCTGGCCTTGAGCGTGGCGCTGGTGCTGGTGGTCGGCACCTTGTGGACCTTGAGCTACCGCGCCAACCAGCAGTACATCGCCGAAGTCGACAGCCGCCTCAAACCGCTGGGCAAGAGCGTTCAGGAACTGAGCCCGGCGCAGCGCGAAGTGATCGAGGTGCTGCCGTTGCTCAATGCCGTGCGCCGCCTGGCCAACGATCCGCCCAGTTGGGCCGAGGGCCTGGGGCTGTATCAGGGCGATATGCTCGAGAGCGAGTCCGATAGCGTCTACCGCAAGCTGCTGATCGCCATCTTCGCCCCGCGCCTGGTTACCCGCATCGAGGAACAGTTGTATGCCGGTGGCCCGTCGGATTACCTCTACGAAGGCCTCAAGGCCTATCTCATGCTCGCCGACAGCGAGCATTACGACGCCGACTTCATCAAGGCCTGGATCAGCCTGGATTGGGAGCGTCATCTGCCGCGCGATCTGGCCCCGGAACAACGTCAGGCACTGGAGCAGCACCTCTCGGCGCTGTTCGACAAGCGCCCGCCCAATGCGCGACTGGATCAGCGCCTGATCGACGACACCCGCCGTCAGTTGCAGCAATTGCCGGTGGCGCAACGGGTGTATGACCGGGTCAAGCGTCAGAAACTGCCGAACGGTGTCAGCGATTTTCGCCTCAGCGACGCGGCCGGTCGCGATGCGGCGCTGGTGTTCCAGCGCAAGAGCGGCAAGCCGTTGACCGATCCGCTGCCGGGCATCTTCACCGTCGACGGTTACCGCAAAGCGTTTCTCGCCGCCAGCGTCGCCCACGCCGAAACCCTGGCCGAGGAGCGCTGGGTGCTGGGTCGCGAGCTGAGCGAGGCCAGCGATGCCAAGCGCCTGGCCGACGACGTGCGCCAGCTCTATTACCAGGACTACATCCGCCAGTGGGATGCGCTGCTGGCCGATCTCGATTTCGTACCCATCACCAGTGCCGGGCAGGCTGCCGACGTGCTGCGCGTATTGTCCGGGCCGACCTCGCCGCTGAAGAAGCTGCTGCAGGCGGTGGCCAAGGAAACCGACCTGCAACAGCCGACCGTGCTCGACCAGGCCCAGGCCAAGGTGGAGCAGGCCGGGGTTGATCAGTTGCGTCAGCGCCTCGGTGGCCTGCTGGGCGATACGCCGATTCCGGGCACCGAGGCGCAGGCGCGCGAGGTGGACCCGGTCACGGCCCACTTCGCTGAACTGGCCGAACTGGTCGCCAGCGGCGAGGGCCAGCCGAGTTCGCTCGACGGCTTGCTGGCCGACCTCAACGCGCTGTACGTGCAAGTCAGCGCCATGGTCGGCGCCAGTGGCGATGCCTTGCTGGGCGAGGCCAAGAACCAGGCGCAGGCGGCTTCGCAGCGCGTGTCGCTGGGCGCGGCGCGCCAGCCCAAGCTGGTGCAGAACCTGGTCGGTTCGGTGGTCGGCTCGACCAACGCCATCGTCATGGGCGGGGTGCGCAATCAGCTCAACGCCGCCTGGACCAGCGAGGTGGTCAATGTCTACCGTCAGTCGCTCAGCGGGCGCTATCCCCTGAGCGCCGGCAGCCCACGCGATGCCACCCTGGAAGACTTCGGCCAGTTCTTCGGTGTGGGCGGGGTGATGGACAACTACTTCCGCAAGTACCTGCAACCCTACGTCAACACGGCCACGTCGCCCTGGAGCTGGCAGCCGGGCGCCGCGCAGAAGCTGGGTATCGGTGGCGGCGTGCTGAACACCTTCCAGCGCGCCGCGACCATTCGCGATGCCTTCTTCCGCACCAGCGGCGGCCTGCAACCGGGGGTGCGTTTCGAGCTCAAGCCGGTGGCGATGGACGCCTCGATCACTCAGTTCCTGCTCGACCTCGACGGTCAGCAGGTCAGCTACGACCACGGTCCGAGTCGCCCGGTGTCGCTGCAGTGGCCGAACCCCAACAGTATCGGCGTGGTGCGCCTGTCGATCTCGCCCCCGGCGGCCAGCGGTCGCTCGGGGATGACACTGGAGGGACCGTGGGCGTGGTTCCGCTTGCTCGATCAGTCCGATCTCAGTGCCGGCAGTTCGCCGGAGCGCTTCAACCTACGCCTGCGCGTCGATGGCGCCAGCGTGTCCTACGAGCTGCGTGCCAGCAGCGCGTTCAATCCGTTCCGCAGCCGAGTGGTCAGCGGTTTCAGCCTGCCGGAGCATTTGTGAACGACGTGGGTTTCTACGGGAAAATCGCCTGTCGCGGCGACTTCGTCAGCCGCGACCTGCCGCAGACCTTCATCCAGCCCTGGGATCAGTGGCTGGCCGCTGGCATTCAAGCCAGTCAGCGGCAGTTGGGCGAACAGTGGCTACAGGCCTACCTGGTCAGCCCATTGTGGCGCTTTGCCTTGGCGCCCGGCGTGTGCGGGCCTCAGGCGGTGACTGGCGTCGTGATGCCCAGCATCGACCGGGTCGGGCGCTACTTCCCGCTGACCGTCGCTCAGGTGCTGGCACCGCAGACGTCTTTGGCGGCGATCGTGGCCGGCAGCGATGCCTGGTTCGAGGCGGTCGAGGCGGCATTGTTGGACACGCTGGAGGAGGGGGCGCCGTTGGACGCGTTCGAGCGCGCCGTGCAGCCTTATGGCGCCGACAGCACGGGCACTCAAGGTGCGGTATCGGTACCCAGCGTCGGTGGCCTGCAACGCTTGGCCGCGACCACCCCCGAGGGCCGCGCACACGCGCTGGCCGAGTGCGCCTGCGAAGGCATGAGCCTGTGGTGGGGGCGCGGCTCGGAGCGCATCGCGCCGGGCCTGATGCGTTACCCAGGCCTGCCGCGCAGCGAGCACTTCGCCGCATTCCTGTTGGGCGACGAGGGAGGCGGGGTATGACGACCCTGCATTACAGTGCCGCCAGCTACAGCCACGTGGGCATGGTGCGCAAGATCAACGAGGATGCCTGCCTGGACCTGGCGGCCGATGGCCTGTGGGCTGTGGCCGACGGCATGGGCGGTCATGCGGCGGGCGATTACGTGGCCAGCCTGACCGTCGACAGCCTGCGGCAGTTGCCACTGCCTGCGCCGCTCGAGGCGCGCGCCCAAGCCGTGCGCGACACCCTGGTGCGGGTCAACCGCGCGGTCCGCGAGGAAACCCATCGTCGGGGCGTGTCGATGATGGGCAGCACGGTGGTGGTACTGGCCGTGCGCGGCGACCAGGGCGTCGCCCTGTGGGCCGGCGACAGCCGTCTGTACCGCCTGCGCGACGGACGCATCGAGCGCCTCAGCCATGACCACAGTTATGTCCAGGAACTGCAGGACAGTGGCCTGCTCAGCGAAGCCGAGGCGCGCGTGCACCCACGCGGCAACATCGTCACCCGCGCCATCGGCGTGGAGGATCAGCTCCAATTGCAGAGTCTTTCGGTGCAAGTACGTCCCGGCGATACCTACCTGCTGTGCAGCGACGGCCTGACCAAGACCGCCGAAGACCTCGAAATCGGCGAGGTGCTGCACCACGCCGACCCCTATCAGGTGGTACGCGGGCTGGTCCATCTCGGCCTGACCCGTGGCGCCCCCGACAACATCACAGCCGTGGTGGTGAAGGCCAATTGAAGAACGACATCGACATGCAGATCCCCGGTTTCGACATCGACGGCGAAATTGGCCAGGGCGCCATGGCCAGCGTCTACCTGGCCACCCAGCGTTCGCTGCAACGCAAGGTGGCGCTGAAGGTGATGGCGGCCAGCCTGGCGGCCGATCCGACCTTCTGCGAGCGCTTCCTGCGCGAAGGCCGCACCCTGGCGCGCCTGGCGCATCCGAACATCGCCACCATCCACGACATCGGCAATGTCGGCGAGCTGTACTACATGGCCATGGAGTACCTGCCGGCCGGCACGCTCAAGGAGCGCATCGCGGCGGGTTTGGGCGCCGAACAGGGGCTGGTCTACGTGCGGCAGATGGCCCAGGCGCTGGGCTATGCCCATGCCCAGGGCCTGGTGCACCGCGATGTGAAACCGGCCAACATCCTGTTCCGCGCCGACGGCACTGCCGTGCTGTCGGACTTCGGCATCGCCAAGTCGCTGGATGACCACACCCAGTTCACCCAGGCCGGCTTCGCCATCGGCACGCCCAGCTACATGAGCCCGGAGCAGGCGCGCGGGCTCGAGATCGACGGGCGCGCCGACCTCTACGCGCTGGGCGTGGTGCTGTACGAAATCCTCGTCGGCAAGCTGCCGTACAACGGTGTCGACGCGCTGTCCACGGCGCTGGCGCACCTGACCGAACCGCTGCCGGAACTGCCCATCGAGCACGGCCGTTATCAGGACATCCTGCACGGCTTGCTGGCCAAGGATCCTACTGCACGCTTCGCCGATGCCGATGCGCTATTGGCGGCGTTGGACCGCCTGCCCGCCGAGGGCGACAGCACGGTGTTCATGCCCGTGGCGAGCATCGGGCCGGACTCGGTATCCGCGCCGGCGCCGGCGTTGGGCGGATTGACCCCGGTCTCCATCGACATTCCCCAGGCCGCTGCGCGCCCAGAGCCGATCAAACCGCCACCTCTCCAGCCCCAGCCCGCGCCGTCCAAGGCTGCGAAGAAAAAGCCCGCGGTCGCCCTGCTTGCGGTGGCCATCGCGGCGGCGCTGGGGTTGGCTGCCGGTGGCTACTGGCTGTTCAGTGGCGGTGACGAGCCTGCCGTCGAACCGCCGGGGGTGCAGACACCGTCTCACGCCCAGAAACCGCCGCCTCTGGCGACAGCCGCCACGGACGATCAGCGTCCGCTGCTCATGCCCGGCAAGAAGACGCTGTTCCAACGCGTGCTGACCAAGCCTGGCGCGCGCCTGGCCGACAGTCCTGGAGGTCAGGCGGGCGAGCCGCTGCCGGCGTTCTCGGTGCTCTACGTCTACCAGCGCAAGGACGTCGACGGTCAGTCCTGGGTGCAGGTCGGTGCTGCCAGCGACGGGCAGCGTGAAGGCTGGCTCGCCGCCGAGCAGACCAGTGACTGGAAGCAGAGCCTGGTGCTCAAGTTCACCGAACGCTCCGGCCGCGCACCGGTGATGTTCATGCGTCAGCCCGACGATGTGCAGCAGTTGCTCGACGACAGCAACCGCGCCCGCGCGCAATTGCTCCAGGCGCAGAACGATCCGGCCCAGGCGCCCGAGGTGCTGGCGCTGGAGCCTACCGCCAACGCTGTGCCGCAAGACCAGTTCTACCTGATGCCGATCTTCGACTACCGCGAGAGCTTCGACGCCGACGGACAACCGGCGCAGTTGCTTAACGTCGCCTCGATCGATCCCGGTGCGGGCGCGTCCGGCGAGGCCACCAACGCGTCCCAGACGCCTGCCACGGGCGCAGCCGACAACAACTTCCGTACCGGCATCGTGCTGGTGGTGGACACCTCGGTGTCGATGCAGCCCTACATCGACCGCGTGCGCCAGGTGGTCAGCGAATTGCAGGCGCAGTTGGCCGACCGCGGCGAACTGGACAGCGTCAGCTTCGGCCTGGTGGGCTTTCGCAACAGCATCAAGCGCACGCCGGGGCTGGAATACCTGAGCAAGACCCTGGTGACCCTGGACGAAGGCCGCGATCCGGCACGGTTCCTCAAGGCCGCCGCGCAGGTCAAGGCCACCACCGTCTCCAGCCAGTCGTTCAACGAGGATGCGTTTGCCGGCGTGATGCAGGCGGTCGAGGGCATGGACTGGTCCGGCTATGGCGGACGCATCGTGCTGTTGGTCACCGACGCGGGCGCGCTGCGCAAGAGCGATCCGCAAAGCAGCACGCAGATGAACGAGGCCGAAGTGCGCCAGGCAGCGTTGAGCAAGCAGATCAAGATCTACGCGCTGCACCTGCGCACCCCCGCCGGGATCAAGAACCACGGCTCGGCCGAGCAGCAGTACCGCGTGCTCACCGCCGACAGCAACCCGCGCATTGGCGATCTCTACGTGGGCGTGCCGGGCGGTGAAGTGAATGCCTTCGGCGAACGGGTGCGGGAAATTGGTTCGACCTTCGCGGACCTGGTGCATCAGGTCCGCAGCCAGCAGCCGCAGCCGGTGCCGATGCTGGGTGCCGGCTCCAGCCTGGCGGCCAAGACCCAGGCGGTGGGCTACGCCATGCACATGGACTTCCTCGGCCGGCGCAGCGCCAGCCAGGCGCCGCAACTGGTCAGCGCCTGGACCGCCGACCGCGACCTGACCAACCCGGCGCTGCCGACCCTGCAAGTGTGCGTGATGCTCACCAAGCTGCAGCTCAACGACCTGCAGCAATCGCTCAAGCTGATCGTCGATGCCGCGCGCAAGACCCGCAGCTCGCCGGGCGACTTCTTCAACGAGATCGCCAGCGCCAGCGCCTACATGAGCCGCGACCCGAGTGCACTGAGCAAGGGCGCCAACCTGGCCCAGGGTGGCGTGCTCGGCGAGTACCTCGAAGGCCTGCCGTATCGCAGCAAGTCGTTGAGCATGACCCAGGACCTGTGGCTGTCGCTGTCGGTGGCCGAGCAGGAAGACTTCATCGACGAGCTGGAGTCGAAGATTCGCCTCTACGAAACCTTCCACAATGACATGGCCAACTGGGTGCGTTTCGGCAAGGCCGAGCCGGGCGACGCCTTGTACCGTGTCCCACTGTCGACGCTGCCGTGATGATCAACGTGCAGGGGGTGCGCAAAACGCGCGGGCAGGGTGCCCAGCGCTACAGCCTGGAGATCGGCGAGCTGCATCTGGCGGCCGGTGCGCAGGTGGCGCTGGTCGGCCCCAGCGGCTGCGGCAAGAGCACCTTGCTCGACCTGCTGGCGCTGGTGCTGGCGCCGGACGCTGCCGAGCGTTTCAGTCTCGAAGTGGACGGTGCCGCGCAGGACATCGCCGGGTTATGGCGGGCGCGCCAGCTCGATCGCCTGGCGGCGCTGCGCAGCCGCCATCTCGGCTATGTGCTGCAAGCGGGCGGCCTGCTCGGGTTTCTCGATGTGCGCGGCAACATTCGCCTGCCGCGCCAATTGCTCGGCCTGGCCGATGACGGTGGCGTGGAGCGGCTGGCGGCGGCGCTGGACGTCAGCGATCAGTTGGACAAGCGGCCGGCAGATCTCTCCCTGGGCCAGCGTCAGCGGGTCAGCTGTGCCCGTGCCCTGGTCCATGCACCGACGCTGTTGCTGGCCGACGAGCCGACCGCGGCGCTCGATCCGCTCAACGCCGAGCGGGTGATGCAGTTGCTGCTGCGCCAGGCCGAGGCGCACCGGGTGACCTGCGTGATCGCCACCCACGACGAGACGCTGGCGCGCAACGCCGGGCTGCGGGTGCTGCGCATGCAGTGCCGCCGCGATGCCGATGGCGGCGTCACCACCACCCTGGAGCAGGCCGCCTGATGCGCCCGCTGCTGATCGCCAGGCTGGCCTGGCAGGACTATCGCACCGACGCGCGGCTGTCGGCCTGCGCGGTGCTGGCGTTGGTGGCGGTGATCGCGCCGCTGCTGGTGCTGTTCGGTCTGAAGTTCGGCCTGATCGGCAGCCTGACCGAGCGCCTGCAACGCGACCCCGGTGTGCGCGAAATCATCGCGCTGGGCGGCGGGCGTTTCAGCGCCGAGTTCATTGCGCGCCTGGCAGCGCGCTCCGACGTGGCCTTCGCCATCCCGCGCACCCGGCAGATCGCTGCCACCGCCGAGCTGTTGCTGCCGGCGCAGGGGCGCGGGGTGACGGTCGAGATGCTGCCCACCGCAGCGGGCGATCCGCTGCTCGATGGCGCGGTGGCACCGGACCCCGCCGATCTGCGCGATGTGGTGCTGAGCTTCACCGCTGCAGAAAAGCTTGGCGCGCGGGCGGGGGATCGTCTGCTGGGCAGTTTCAATCGCCAGCAGGGCGGCGATGTGCAGTGGCGGCAGACGCCGTTGCATGTGCGTGCGGTGCTGCCGCTGGCGGCCTTCGAGCGCGACGGCCTGTTTGCCTCGCTGGCGTTGCTGGAGGCAGCCGAAGACTACCGCGACGGCCGCGCGGTGCCTGCGTTGGGCTGGAGCGGCGAAGCGCCGGACGCGGTGGCGGCTGCGGCGCGGGTCTATCCAGCGTTTCGCCTCTACGCCCGCACGCTCGACGATGTGGAGCCGCTGCGGCGCTTCTTCGCCGAGCGCAAGCTGCTGGTGTCGACCCAGGCCGCGCAGATCGCCCAGGTGCAGTCGCTGGGCCGCAACCTGGACCTGGTGTTCTGGATCATCGCCAGCCTGGCGGTGGCCGGCGCCGTAGCGGCCACGGCGGCGGGTGCGGTGGCGGCGGTGCAGCGCAAGCAGCGCGAACTGGCGGTGCTGCGCCTGCTGGGCCTGGGCACCGCCGCGCTGTTGCTGTTCGTGGTGTTGCAGGCCTTGTACAGCGGGTTGTTGGCGGTGTTGTTGGCAACACTGTTGTACCTGCTGGCCGAGCAAGGCCTGAACCGATTGTTCATGCAGGTGCCGGGTGAATACGCCGCGCATCTGCTGCCCATGCACTATCTCGTCGCGCTGCTGGCCGTGCTGTTGGCCAGCACCGCCGCCGCCGCCCTGGGCGGCTGGCGAGTGGCGCGGATCGACGCTTCGCAAGGAATTCGTGATGTGTAAATCAACCGCAGCGGCCCCCGCGCTGCTGAAGGTGCTGTCCCTGGTCGTGGCCGCGATGGCGCTGGGCGCCTGCTCCCCCGCCGATGGCGACGACAAGCCCAAATCCTCCTCCAGCGCCGCTGCGGCCACGCCCGACCCCGCAGCCCTGAGCAAGCTCGACAACCCCAAGCCGCTGCCGGACGACGTCAGCCTGCCGCTGCCGTGCGGCGGCGAAATCGTCTTCCGCCACGTCTACGTACTGGCCCAAGGCAGCCTCGACGACCGCGAGGTCAACCTGGGCTATCCCTTCAGCGAGGGCGAGGCGGGCTACAAGCAGTCGTTCATCTCCGGCTATCGCCGCGACTTCATCAACGGTCAGTTCAGCGTGAAGGACCTGTCGTCCGACTGGCAGAAACAGATCGCCGGCAGCCTGCCCAAGGTCGAGGCCGGCAGCCCGCTCAAGCCGATGATGTACTTCATCGGCAAATACGAAGTCACCGCGCGGCAGTACGCGCAGGTGATGGCCCAGGCCCAGTCGCTGGCCAGTGGCGAGGCGGCGCCGACCTGCGAGCCGGTCACCGAAGCGGCCGGGCGCCTGCCCAAGGTCAAGTTGTCGCGCTTCGAGGCCGAGCGCTTCGCGGCGGTGTACAGCGCCTGGTTGATGAAGCATCACCGCGACCTGCTGCCAGTCAGTGGCCGGGGCAGCAAGGCCGAGGACGGCGGCATCGGCTTCGTGCGCCTGCCCACCGAAGTGGAATGGGAATTCGCGGCCCGTGGCGGCTCGGCGGTCAGCCGCCAGCAGCTCGACGGTCGGTTGTTCCCGCGCCAGGTCGAGGGCAGCGACAGCGAGGGGCCGCTTGCCGACTGGGCGGTGTACAACCAAGTGGCCGGCGGCACCGGCCAGGCGGCGCGGCTGATGCCGATCGGCACCAAGCTGCCGAACCCGCTGGGGCTGTTCGATGTGATCGGCAATGCCGCCGAGATGGTCCAGGAGTCGTTCCAGCTGGTGCATGCCGGGCGTCGCCAGGGTGCCTATGGCGGCTTCGTGGTCAAGGGCGGCAACTACCTCGAAGGCGAGACTACACTGTTCACCGGCATGCGCCGCGAGTACCCGCTGTTCGGCGCCGACGGCACCGAGCAGCGCAACGAGACCACCGGCTTCCGGGTCGCCATCGGTGCGCTGTCGGCGCCGCGTTCGCGCTATCAGGAACTGTTCGAGCAGTGGCAGAAGGAAGGCCGATTGGCGGGCCTGACCGATGACATCGACGCCGCCGCCGACCCGACCCAACGCCTGGACAGCATCATCGCCGGTTCCGGCGATCCGCGCCTGCAAGCCGAGCTGGGCCTGGTCAACGAAGAACTCAAGCGCAATGTCTCGCTGATCGCCCGCCAGCGCGAGGAAGCGGCCGGCAACCTGATCCAGTCCGCCGCTTTGGTGGCCGAGACCATCAACAACTACAACATCCGCCTGACCAACCTGCAGAACACCCAGGCCAAGGCCCAGGCGGCGGGCGACCAGACCAGCGCCAAGCTGTACGGCGCGGCCATCGCCAACGGTCGCAGCGCGCTGGACGGTGCGCTGGCGATCTACATCGACAACCTGGCCAGCGGCACGCGCTACACCGATGCGGTGATCCAGGCGCAGTTCCAGCAGGTCAAGCAGGAACTGGAGCGCAAGCCGGTACTGGGCCGAAGCCTGGAGGCGCGCGCGACCCTGTTCGTTCGCCACGTCGGCGAATACCGCCAGAACCGGCGGGCCGACCCGGCGACGATTCTCAAGGAGCTGCTGGCCTCGGCCGCTCCACGACCCTGAACCCTTTGCCCAACCTCCGGCCGGCATGACGCTGGCCGGATTTGCACAACCCGAGAGAGAACCCGACCATGCGCATGAATCGCACCTCACTGATCTCCGCTTCCAAGGCTCGAACTGCCCTGCTGCTCGCCGCCGGCTTCAGCACCGTGCTGCTGACCGGCTGCGCCGGCTCGCCGGTGTCCAAGGTGGGCGCCAGCACCAAGGTGGAGTACTACCCCAACTGCTACGAGCCGGTGCAGCACCTGCGCTCCACCGACGGTGACATGACCCGTTCGGTCGCCACCGGCGCGCTGCTGGGGGCTGTCGGCGGTGCCCTGACCGGTGCCATGGTCGATGGCGACAAGCGTGGCCGTAACGCTGCCATCGGCGCGGCCGGCGGTGCCCTGGTGGGCGGCGCGGCGGGGTACTACACCGAGCGTCAGAAGCAGATCAGCGACGACAAGCAGCGCATCGCCTCCTACGCCGCCGACATCGACAAGAGCGCCGCCGACCTGGACCGCACCACCCAGTACGCCAAGGCCTCGCAGTCGTGCTATCAGCGCGAGTTCGCCAGCCTGATCCAGAATCGCAAGGCCAACCGCATCAACGACACCGAAGGCCGCAAGCGCCTGGCCGAGATCGTCTCGGGCCTGCAGGAATCGAACAACCTGCTGACCGCCGTGAACGGTCGTCTGGGTGAGAACCTGAACAACTACACCCAGGCCTACGAGCAAGACCTCAAGCAAGTGGGCGTGCAGCGCTCGCAAGTGGTCGCCGCGGTCGAGCCGCCGAAGGCCACCGGCAAAGCGGCTGGCAAGAAAGCCTCGTCCAAGGCCAGCAGCACCGTGCCTAGCGAGGCCGTGGCCACCGAGAAGACCCTGCAGAACGCCAGCAGCAAGAAGGCCCAGGCCCAGCAAGTGGCCAAGGCCGGTACCGATCAGGTCAACAGCATGTGCCGCAACCCGGACATGGGCGACTGGGCACCGGTGCCTTGCCCGAACGTTTGATGGGATGCCATGGGGCGCTGCGCGCCCCTTTTCGCGACGCCGGTCCGCCCCGTGCGACCGGTGGCGCGTCGGGTGCAGCGCCGAGGTTTCAGGCGCTGCGCTGCGTGTTGAACGGGGACGCTTTCAATGACGGATCTTCTGGTCAATCAACTGGCCAACTCTTCGCAATTCATGGCGCGGCAGCGTCTTCAAGGTCGTATCGACCTGCCCAAACTGTTCAAGGCCATCGATGCCGATCCAGGCATCGTCGGTGCTGGCGTGGTCTACATAGACGCTGATTACAACGTCATCACCCTGCGCGAGTTCCAGCCGATTTGCAGTATCAAGCCCAAGCGGATCATCTTGCGGGAGGCGCCACGCTATATAGCGCCTCAGCAATTCATGGATCAGCTTGTTACCAGCCCGCGAGAGTCACGCGTGGTGAAGGAGGCGGTCAACACCTCGCTTGCATGCGTAGGGGCGATCATTGGCTGGGTGGTAATGTTCAGCGGCAGCATCGCGGTGCCGTTCTCCGGTGGTACCAGCGCAGTGCTTGCCGTGGCCGGCTATGCGGCGGCAACGGCGAGTACTGCGCAATGCTTCATTGGGGCAGCCAGGACCGTCAACGAGCTCAATGACCCAGCCGCCAACGACGCTCTGGATCAGTCCGAGTGGTATCGCGCCGCAACCAATGTTCTGGATGGCGTCGCGCTGATCGGCGTCGGATCTTCCACGCTGACGACAGTGCGTTTTCTGCAGGTGCGTAAGGCCGCCACTGGTGCCAGTTGGTTCGACCTTACTCGCTCCCTCAGCCGTCAACAGCGTAGTGCGTTGACCAAAGAACTACTGGCAATCAAGCATCCTTCACTGACGGCCAAGCAGATCAAGTTGAAGCAGAGCACGGGCGCACTCACCAAGCGATACACGCCCACCGAAATCAAGCACGCCACCCAGACGCTGATCAAGGATTCGATCGGTGCATCCCTAGGCTTCGTCGGCAGCAGCACTGTCCAAGGCCAAGCTCAAAGTATCGCGCTGGGGCTTTACGAGGAGTTCGGCGAATGAGCCGTGATCCTGAGCTGCAAAGATTTCTCGATCGGTATCTGCTGATATTTCTAGCCGCCTACTTTCTGTCCCTCTTTGCTATGGCGGGCACCTTTTCACTGGTATGGAGTTCGTACTGCCGCGAATGCACTCGGGAGATCGCCTACCCTGCGAGTCTAGCCGTTTTGATCCTGGCACTTTCCACGGCGCATGCTGCGGTAGTTCGAGGCTTCTACTGGGGGGCATGGTGGGTCGCTGGGCTGTGTATCGGATCAATTGCATTTCTGATTCCGACCTATGCCTACGGACCTCACAAAATGGTCTTCACAAGCATTTTGATCGCAGCGTTGCTTGGCTTGTTGGTGCTCAATAGCCGCACTTATCGGCAGATGCGGATCGTGTTGGCGGAGTATCGAGCCAAGCGTAGGCAGGAGCGTGCGGGGCGAGATTCAAAAGGGCGTACCCCGAAACCATGAGCACTAAGTCACACAACGAAAATCCATCGCCCGACTCTGAACGGTCTTCGTTCCTGCGCCGTTATTTTCCGATGTTCATTCTGGGCTTTCTATTGTCCTGCGTGAGCTTGAGTGGCGTAGTGTCGCTGACATTCGCCACCTACCTTCGCGATTTTGAGGGAGATGGGACGTTCTCCTTCGCTGTGACGTTGGGCATTGCTCTGATTGTTGCAGGATCACACATCGCTATCGTTCGAGGCCGCTATTGGGGTGCATGGGTCATGTTGGCGGTATTGGCCGCAGGTATGGTCGCGGTGGCTCCCTGCTATGCATACACCTCGTTCAGAGGCTCCTTGATAGCGATCGTGCTGCTTATTTTGGTCGCCTTGCTGGTATTCAACACTCGCCGCTACCGCGAAATGCGCCGAGGCCTGGCGTACTACCGCGAACAGCGGCGCGCCGCACGCAAACCCTGAATCACCGCGCTACCGTCACCCTCACCACCAGTCCGCCGCCTTCCCGATTCTCCAGATGCAACGCGCCGCCATGGCTGGCGGCGATGCGCTGGGCGATGCTCAGGCCCAGGCCGTAGCCGCCGGAGCGGTGGTTGCGCGAGGTCTCGCCACGGACGAAAGGGTCGGTGACGGTCGCCAGCAATGCCGGGTCGATACCGGGGCCGCGGTCTTCGACGTGGAGGCGGATGTGTGTCGAGTCAGCGTCCAGTCGCAGCGTCACCTGGCGCCCATAGCGCAGCGCATTGACCAGCAGGTTCTGCAGGCAGCGCTGCATCAGCAATGCATCGACGCGCACCTTGCCGACACTGCCCTGCACCGGCAGCGGTTCCTCGGCGCTGGCCAAATCGGCGCACACCCGCGCCACCAGTCGGTCCAGATCGACCTCTTGCAGGTTCTGCTGCTCCCCGGCATGCAGGTAATCGAGGACCTGGCCGATCATCGCGTCCATCTGCGCGATGTTCTGCTGCAGCCGTACCTTGTGCTCTCCGTCCTCGAGTCGTTCCAGGCGCAGCCGCATGCGCGTGAGCGGGGTGCGCAAGTCGTGGGACACGGCGGCGAGGAAGTAGGCCTTGTCGTTGACCATGGCGATCAGCCGCTGCTGCATGGCATTGAACGCCTGGGCGGCCTGGCGCACTTCCTCCGGGCCCTCCAGCGGCAGTGGCGGCTGTTCGAGGTTGCGGCCCAGGCCCAGCGCGGCGTCGGCCAGGCGCCGCAGCGGGCGCAGGCACAGGCGCACCGCCACCAGGCACACCAGCAGCACGGCCAGAATGCGCAGGGCATAGACCCGTAGCAGGTAGTCGCTGATCAGCACCCAGGCCGACTCACCGCTCCAGCCCTGCAACTCTTCGCCATCGACCAGCAACCAGTGGCCGTCCTCCAGCGGTACGGCGAACTGCAAGTGCGCCTGGGCGATGCGCAGGCCGAACAGGCTGCGCCACAGCACCGGTCGGCCCAGTTCGTCGGTGAGCTGCAGCTTGAGCACGCGCGCCTTGAGCGCGTGACCGAGTTCGTAGCTCAGGGCCTGATTGAGCAGCAGTTCGATGCGGTGGCGGCTGTGCGGGTCGTCGGCCTGCGGCGAGGGCAGTGATTCGGCGCAGCGCAGGTGATAACGGGCAGGGATACGCGGCGGTGTGGCGTGGCAATCGGCCTGGGCGATCAACGGCGCGCTGCGCGCCGCGATCAGCCGCACCGGCGCTTCGAACACTTGGGCGAAGCGCACGTCGAACCAGATGCTGCTGGACACCAACTGCACCAGCAGCGTGCCGCTGATCATGATCAGCAGCAGTTGGCCGAACAGGGTGCGGGGCCACAGCCGGCGCAGTAAGCGCACCTTAGACGCCC
The DNA here is from genome assembly GCF_030658255.1 of Pseudomonas sp. RAC1. Classification (NCBI taxonomy): domain Bacteria; kingdom Pseudomonadati; phylum Pseudomonadota; class Gammaproteobacteria; order Pseudomonadales; family Pseudomonadaceae; genus Pseudomonas; species Pseudomonas sp. RAC1. The sequence continues at coordinate 66,398 of NZ_JAUTXS020000022.1, read as the reverse complement.
GGCCTCTCGGCGATGCTGAGCAGGTAGCCTTCGTTGCGGATGGTGAGGATCTGCGCGCTGCCCTCGGCACCACGGCGCAGTTGCTGGCGCAGGCGGCTGATGCACATGTCCACCGAGCGGTCGTCGGGCAGGTGGTCGCGGCCGAAGGCGCTGCGGGTCAGGTGGTCGCGCGACACCACACGGTCGTTGGCGTCCAGCAGTTCGCGCAGCACGCGGTAGTCGGAGCGGGGCAGGTTCAGGGTCTGGCCGTCGGGGAGGGTGAGCAGGCGCTTGATGTGGTCGAGTCTGAAGCCGGCGAAGCGCTGCAGGGACTGGGCTTGATCTTCGGCAGGGGCGTCCAGGCGCTGGGGGCGGCGCAGCACCGCCTTGATCCGCGCCACCAGCTCGCGCGGCTCGAAGGGCTTGGCCAGGTAGTCGTCGGCGCCCACTTCCAGGCCGATGATGCGGTCCAGGGTGCTGCCCTTGGCCGAGAGCATGATCACCGCCAGGCCCGGTTGGGTTTGCAGGTAACGGCACAGGCTCAGGCCGTCTTCGCCGGGCAGCATCAGGTCGAGCACCACCAGCTCGACCTTGTGTTGCGCCAGTTGCTCGCGCATGCGCTCGCCGTCGGCGGCAGCCAGCACGTGGTAGCCGGCATCTGCCAGGTAATCGCAGAGAAGTTCGCGGATCTCGTCGTCGTCGTCGACGACCAGCAGAGTCGTGCTCATTGCGGGGGCACCTGTGTGGCGCGCGCTGGCGCGCCGTTACGTTCCATTACATCCCCGTACATGTCGGGCATGGAGCCCGGAGGGCACATCCCTAGAATCGTAGCAAAAACCATCTGCGAATACGAAACCTTCCCAAATGAATCACCTGAATCTTTCCAGCGATTGCGCACGCTCAAGCCGTGGCGGCAGTCGTCTCTCGCCGCTCGCCCTGTGCGTTGCCTTCAGCCTGTGCACCAGTGCCTACGCCGCTGACGGCCAGCCCATCGAACTGAGCGCGACCAGCATCGAGGACAGCGCGCTGCCCAGCGCCGACGCCACCGGGCAGCTTGGCTACACGGTCGAGAGCACACGCAGCTCCACCGGGCTCGATCTTACCCCACGCCAGACCCCGCAGTCGGTGACCACGATCACCCGTCAGCAAATGGACGACCGCGATGTGCACAGCATCGAGCAGGCGTTGGAGACGGCGCCGGGGATCAGCGTCAGCAAAATGGAAGTGGGCGGACGTACCGACTTCCGCGCCCGTGGCTACGCCATCACTAACTGGAAACTCGACGGCCTGCAATTTCCGGGCGGCTCGGACTTCAGCGGCAGCGGTAACGCCCTGAACCTCGACCTGTACGAGCGCATCGACATCGTTCGCGGCGCCAACGGCCTGCTCGGTGGCACGGGCGACCCGTCGGCCACCGTGAACCTGATTCGCAAGGCCCCGACCCGCACTTTCGGCGGCAGCGCCTACGCCACCTACGGCAGTTGGGACAAACGGCGCCTGGGCGCTGACCTCAACGTTCCGCTGTCCGAAGACGGCCGCCTGCGCTCGCGCTTCGTGGTCACCCAACAAGACGCCAACTCGTTCCGCGACAACGAATCCCAGCGCGCGCGCGCCGCCTTGGCCAACTTCGAGTTCGACCTGGATGACGCCACCACCCTCGGCGCCGGCTACCAGTACGAGTACAACAAGGTGGTCGGCGGCGGCTGGGGCGCGAACATCCCGATCTGGTACGGCGACGGCAGCAAGACCCACCTGCCACGCAGCAGCAACGTGGTGCCGAGCTGGAGCTTCGGCGAATACATCACCCGCACCACCTTCGGCTCGCTGCAGCACCGCTTCGACAACGACTGGACCCTGGACCTCAAAGGCGCCCAGAGCACCACCGATGCGCTCAACCATCGCGGCCTGGCCAAGGTCAACTCATCGGGACGCGGGGTGTACGGCGGCTACTGGGACCAGGACGGCAGCGGCGCCGTGCTCAATGGTTTGCACAGCTCCAGCGACACCACCCAGCAATCAGCGCAGATCGACCTCTCCGGCCCGTTCCAACTGCTGGGCCGCACCCATCAGGCGATGGTCGGCTACAACGACAGCCGCACCGTGGCCTGGTCGCCGGAGTACACCTGCACCCTGACCAGTGCCAACCGCGTCAGCGCGCCGGCGCTGGGCTGTCAGTTCCGCGCCAACAACGGCTTCCCGCTGAGCAACTGGCTCAACGGCGTGGACAGCGACTACAACATGCTCGCCTCGCAAACCGGCCGCCACAGCAAGACCACCACGCGCTTGCAGGGCATGTACGCCGCCACCCGGCTGAGCATCACCGATCCGCTGTCGGTCATTCTCGGCGCCCGCGTGACCGACTATTCCTCGACCACACGCAGCGTCGGCGGCGTGCGCAGCAACCAGCAGAACAATGGCATCGTCACCCCCTACCTGGGCGCGGTGTATGACCTGAACGACACCTACTCGCTGTACGCCAGCTACACCGATATCTTCAATCCACAAACCCAGGAAACCGCCAGCGGCAGCAAGGTCGAGCCGATCCGTGGCCAGAGCTACGAAACCGGCCTGAAGGCCGCCTGGTTCGACGGTCGCCTCAACGCCTCGGCGGCGTACTTCCGCACCAAGCAGGAAAACAAGGCGGTCACCGACGGCGACCTGCTCACCCCGACCGGCGCCACGGCCTACAAGGCCGGCTCCGGCCAGGAAACCGACGGCATCGACCTGGAACTGGCCGGCGCCCTGACCGAAAACTGGAACGTCTACGGCGGCTACACCTACCTGCACTTCCGCCGCCTCGACAGCGACGGCCGCAGCGACCCGTCACACCTGTTCAAGGCCTCCACCACCTATCGCCTGTCCGGCCCGCTGGACCGCCTGACCCTGGGCGCCGGCGTCACAGCGCAGACCAACATCCGCGCACTGTCCACCCCGGCAGGGCAGCCGACCAATGGCGTAAGCCGCAGCGCCACTGACGTGAACTGGTCGGGTTATGCGATCTGGAACGCCATGGCCAAGTATCAGGTGACCGACGACACCAGCGTCAGCCTCAATGCCGACAACCTGTTCGACAAGCGGTACTACACCCGCTACGGGTTCTACGCGGGGGCGATCTATGGGGATCCGCGGAGTTTGTCGTTGACGGTGAGTACGAATTTTTGAGGTGATTTGGGTGAGGGTTGTTTAAATGTGTGTCGGCATGCCGGTCCTAGTGACCGGCATTGTTGTTTTTGGGGGACGGTGAAGTGGAGGGTGGATCGGGTTCGAACGTGGTCCAGTCTTCGCCGAACAGCTCGACGGGGTGCATCGTGCGGTCGGCACCGTTGCCGCAGGCCAGGGATTTGGCGGGGCAGTAGAGGTCGCAGCCCCAGCAGATGCGTTCGGGGTGGGCGGGGTGGGTGGTGAATTTTTTGGCCATGGGGGCTGGGGTGGGGGGGTTGGATAGGGTAGGTGGGGGTGGTTAGGGTGGGGGTGATTGGGGTCAAGGAGAAGGGGATTTTTTGCGTGAGGTGGAGGCTGTGTGAGCGCTGATCGCTCTGTTTGGCTCTAGGGTTTAGCGGTGTAGGCCCGACACGTATGCATTAGCATGGTGTGTATGATGTGTATTATTTTTGATGTGTCATATCGCTGATTTAACGGGCATGCAGAGTGGTGGATAGGACATGCGTCTGATCAGGCGCAACAGCTCCGGCGCGCTTTCTAAATCTGATCGCGGCCCTGAAAAATGGCCGGTTGTTGGAGCGGCTGTGCTGCACATCCATGGGGTGACCGGCTCCGCTTCCATCAGGAGAACTCAATGAAATTTCCAGTGGTGGTCCATAAGGACCCCGATTCTGATTACGGCGTGACCGTCCCGGACGCCCCCGGCTGCTTCAGCGGTGGCGAAACGGTCGAGGAAGCGCTGGATAAAGTGCTCGAAGCCTTGGCGCTTTACTGCGAGGGCGCCATTGCTGAGGGAGAGCCCCTCCCCAATGGTCGGCCGATAGACGCACATCTGGAAAATCCAGACTATGCAGGCGGTGTGTGGGCTGTAGTGGACTTCGACGTCACGCCGTACCTGGGTAAATCGGTACGCTTCAATGCCACCCTGCCCGAGCATCTGTTGCAGCGGATTGATGACTATGTTGCTAATCATCCTGAGCAGAAAAGCCGGTCAGGGTTTTTGGCTTCGGCGGCTATGCGGGTGTTGTCGGGGGTGTGACGGGAGGGGCCTAGTCTGTGGAAATCAAGTGCGGCGACACCAGGAGTCGAACTATGTTTTATATGTATGATTCTTATAGCTTTTATCTGGTTATTTGAAGTGTTCTATCCCTTTAAATATCCTTTATTCCAGCACTGGTCGAATACAGTAGTTGAATCGATTATTCGGATCGGCAAGTCATTGAGCCATTATTAATTGAGCTTGAGATGCAATCGCACGAGCATCTGGACGATGGTTCTGTAATTTTCGGCATAGCCAGAAGCGGTGATAAACTCTCCGCCAGGGCATGTCAGAAATTTTGTGTTCGGGCATAACATGAGCAAGAGGTGCATGTATGCCAACCAAGAAGAAACCCCTGCGTGACCTACCAAAAATCCCCAAGGAGCTGCTTGAGCAGTTCGGTGAGGGCCTGATGACTGCGGAGGCTATCGAAGATGCCTCTGCGGCGTTCAAGAAGGCGCTGATCGAACGAGCCTTGAACGCCGAGCTCAGTCACCATCTGGGGTATCTGCCGGGCGCGCAGCGTCCGGTGGATGAAACCAACCAGCGCAACGGCAGGACTGGCAAGACGGTTCTGACTGGAGAGGGGCCGCTGCGGCTGGATATCCCCCGTGATCGAGACGGTAGTTTTGCGCCCATTCTGATTCCCAAACATGAGCGCCGTTACACCGGTTTCGATGACAAGATCATCGCCATGTATGCCCGAGGCATGACCGTTCGGGAAATTCGCGCATTCCTCTCCGAGCAGTACGGAACGGATGTTTCGCATGACTTCATCAGTTCGGTCACGGCCGAGGTGATGGAGGAAATCGGCGCGTGGCAACAGCGGCCGCTGGAGCCGATGTACCCGGTCATTTTCTTTGATGCGCTGCGAGTCAAGATTCGCGAAGAAGGCCTTGTGCGCAACAAAGCGATTTGGAACATCACGGCAAACTGGGGCTCAGCGGCCCATGATTGGAAAAATGCGATGAATCAATTCGCGATGCTGTACGGAGATCGATTTATCAGGCCGACCTGGTAAAAGCATGGCCAGCCTGACGGCAAGCCGTTATCGGCCCGCACACAAAAAATCTGACACTCTCGTGTGGGCTCGACTCTGATGATGGCGTACTCGACGACAGATTTATTCTTGAAATCTCCAGCATTGCGAAGCTTTGTATTTTCAAACACCGCCCTTCATGATCTTGCCTAGAAGCCAGTTACTCTGGCTGGAGGAGAGAAGAAGGGCCATCTACGAGGCCCCATAACCTTGCATTCCGATCTAACCAGGAGAAGCATTTTTCGCTGAATTCATGATGGCTGCTCGGTGCCAGACATTGCGTTGAAAATTCTGAGGGCGATCAAGTAGCGCATCTGCCGCAAGCACTGTTGCCAGGTGAAGTCCTCAAAACCTGTGAGCTGATGCAATGCTCGAATCTGAAGCATTGGCAACCACTGCATGTGAGTCATTGAGAGCCTTACTGGAAGAGTCCTAGCTTTCTGGTCGCTTGTTCCTTCGGCATGAATGCACCGGTAAGCCGACCATGCTGGCAAAAAGCTGTGAGTGTGGCTTTACCCATCCTCAGCCAATGGATAAGGTGACAAACATCGCATCATGGCAGGCCGTGGTATCCCAGGGATGATTGATCTACAGCGTTTCTACCAGCACGAACGCTGCCGTTTCAGCCCTCGACTCCGCACCTATTCCCAACTGTATTTAGTCCTGCGTGCTCTTGGAGTGCGTCGCGTATAAGCTTTTGCTCATCCGTAGTCATCAGTTAGGTGGTTACGGTGCTAGGGAGTTAAGAATGACTGTAACTGCGGAAGACAGCAGCTACCGCAATATCCCGGAACCAGGCCAGCTCGTCGTGGTTAGACGTCGGCAGTGGGTGGTGGCTGAAGTGGATGCGTCCAAGTTGGGCAGCGTACAGCAGCATGCCGTCACGCTGGCTTCCATTGATGAGGATGCCCTCGGCGAAGAGCTTCAGGTGATCTGGGAGATTGAGCCGGGCGCACATGTCATCGAACGCGCTGGCTTGCCAGACATCACCGGACAGGACGACTCCGATACTCTGGAAGCCTTTCTCGATGCCGTGCGTTGGGGAGGCGCTACCAATGCTGATCGTGGTTTTCTCCAAGCACCGTTTCGTAGTGGTGTGAGCCTTCAGGACTTCCAGCTGGATCCGCTGGTTCGTGCGATCGACATGGCGCGCGTCAATCTGTTGATCGCAGATGATGTAGGTCTTGGCAAGACCATTGAGGCAGGTTTGGTCATCCAGGAGATGTTGCTACGTCATCGCGTCCGCACCGTACTGATCGTCTGCCCCGCGTCGCTGCAAGAAAAGTGGCGTGTTGAGATGATGGAAAAGTTCGGTTTGGAGTTCCGCATCGTCGACAGCACTTACATCAAGGAGATGCGGCGCGAACGTGGAATCCATGCCAATCCCTGGACCTCGTTCCCACGCCTGATCACGTCGATGGATTGGGCCAAGGCTGGTGATGGCTTACGTGCTTTCCGCGATATCCTCCCGGCGCATGTCAGCTATCCACGCAAGTTCGACATGTTGGTCGTCGACGAGGCCCACAACGTCGCGCCGTCAGCGAGCGCTCAATACGCTATCGAAAGCCAACGTACTCGTTTCATCCGCATCATCGCTCCGCATTTCCAGCACCATCTGTTCCTCACTGCGACGCCGCATAACGGCTACACCGAGTCCTTCACTTCGCTGTTGGAACTGTTAGACGATCAGCGCTTCGCCCGCAATATCATGCCTGAACCGAAGCAGCTGTCTCAGGTGATGATTCGTCGCCTCAAGAGCGAAATCACTGATAAGGACGGGAACCTGATTTACGCACAGCGCAAGCTCGAAGCATTGCCCGTCGACTACACCGCCAAAGAAAGAGAGATCCATCGCAAGCTGCAAGAGTTCTGTGCCAGTAGGGAAGCTGCTGATGAGGAGTTGGGCGGCGTGACCGGCGCATCCTTCGTCAACCAGCTGCTACGCAAGCGCTTGTTTTCGTCGCCGGCTGCCTTCGCGTCGACCCTGGAAAAACATCTCGCGACCTTGGAAAGTGGCGGAGCTAGCAAGGGGCGGACGGATTTGTCCGAGCGAATCTTGCTCAAGGCTATCCAACGCGCCGAAGAAGACTACGCCAATGACGCAGATGTCGAGGTTGCGCAGCAAGAGGCCGTCGAGGAAGCCACGCGCCACTCACGTCCGTTGAGTGAAGATGAGCGCATCTTACTCGACGAGCTCAGGCATTGGGCTCAGCAGGCGATGAATCAGGTCGACTCCAAGGTCAAAGCTCTACTCGCTTGGATTGATCGGCATCTGGAGACCGATGGATTCTGGAATGGTAAGCGAGTGATTCTCTTCACTGAGTACCGTACCACGCTCGACTGGCTGCATCAGATTCTGGCGTCTCATGACTTGGGTGGCGATCGCCTGATGATCTTGCACGGCGGCATGGATCATGACGATCGAGAGCAAGTGAAGGCAGCATTCCAGGCCTCTCCGGACATTTCTCCCGTGCGCATCCTGCTGGCCACCGACGCCGCTTCCGAAGGTATCGACCTGCAGAACCACTGTAACTACCTCATTCACCTGGAGATTCCGTACAACCCCAACGTCATGGAGCAGCGCAACGGTCGTATCGACCGCCATGGCCAGCGTGAGAAAGAGGTAGTGATTTGGCATCCGGTCGATGCTCGCCAAGACCAGGATGCTGTCGGTGGTCACCAGGACGATATCCTGCGTGCCTTGCGCAAGCTCGATTCCATGCGTGCGGATATGGGCAGCGTGAACCCCGTGATCGCACCGCAGATGTCTGGGCTCATCGAAGGGACGTTGCGGAATCTGGATACCCGACTGGCGGACGCGAAGATCGCCCAGGCCCGCAGTTTCGTCCGGGCTGAAAAAGACCTCGCTAACCGAATAGCTAAGCTACATGAGAAGTTGGTCGAGACTCGGGAGGACTTCCATCTCTCTCCAGAGCACATCCTGAAGGCGGTCGAAACCGGCTTGGCATTGGCCGAGAAACCGGCTCTCAAGCCGTGGACATTGGCGGGAATTACGCCGGGTAAAGTCTTCGAGCTGCCGCCCCTGGGGGGCGCCTGGGAACGTTGCCGCGAAGGGCTAGAGCATCCATTCACCGGCAAGATCCGCCCGGTGACCTTCGATCATGAAGTCGCCAATGGACGAGATGACCTGGTGCTCATCCATCTAAATCATCGCTTGGTGCAGATGTGTTTGCGTTTGCTGCGTGCTGAAGTTTGGGCGCAGGAAGACAACAAGCGCTTGCACCGAGTGACGGTGCGAACGTTGCCTGACGGTCGTCTCGAGGCCCCGGCGGTTGTGGTCGTGTCACGCTTGGTGATCACTGGCGGCAATCACCATCGTCTACACGAGGAGCTGACGTTGGCTGGGGGCTATCTGCGCGAACAGGGCTTCAAGCGCGAAGAAGGTGTCGCCCGCGTACAGGCCTTGTTGGACGACGCGCAGCCGTGTCGGCTCAATGACTCGGTCTTCGCCATGTTGCGCTCTCGCTTCGCCACAGCGGCAGAGGCCATCCAGCAATCCCTCGGAGCACGTTCACGCAATCGTCTCGAATATTTGGGCAACACCCTGGAAACCCGCAAGAACAAAGAAAAAGAAGACATTTTCGCCGTGCTGGATGAGCTGGATAGCGCCATTCGCAGGGAGCTGGGTAAGGACGAGTTGCCTGAGCAGTTTTCTTTGTTCAGTGAAGATGAGCGCACCCAGGTTCGTCGTGACAACTCCGCCCTGCAAGCACGTCTCGCGCGGATTCCTGCGGAGCGGGAAGAGGAGGCCGGTGCCATCGAAGCTCGTTATGCCGAACCGCAGGATCGCACCTTCCCGGTAGCCGTCATTTTCATCGTACCTGTATCGCTAGCCCAGGGAGGCCGCGTATGAACCCACTCGATATTCACGATGAATGGTTGTCGCTGATTGAGGTCTCCGGTCCTTTCCTCGCCACGCCGGTACTGAAACGAATCTTCTCCACTGGTCTACCTGCTGTCGAACCTCGCATTCGACAGTACCTGCGGCAAGCTTATGACGAATGGTGCGAGGCGCGTGACAACGACGATCCCAGATTCACCGAACTGCATCGCGCCTGGATTCACGAGGTGCTTGCCCGCGGCCTGGAATACGACGAGAACGATAGCGGTGAGCTTCTACTACGAGGTGAGCGCATTCCTTTTGAGCTGCGCGTCACTCTGCCGGAACATGGTGTCACCTTGGAGCCTGACTATGCGTTGGTCTCAGGCGGCAAAAGTCAGCTGCTCGTGCAAACCTATTCTGCGGGCACGGATCTCCAGGCAGCACTGAAATTGGATGGCTGGTCCGCTAGTCCAGCCGAGCGCATGGAGCGGCTCTGCCGGGCCAGCGGCTGTCGCCTTGGTTTGGTCACCGATGGTGAGCGCTGGATGCTAGTCGATGCTCTCGTTGGCGCTGTATCGACCTTCGCAAGTTGGTATGCACGTCTCTGGGGGCAGGAGCGGCTGACGCTGCAGGCCTTTCTCACCCTATTGGGTGTCCGGCGCTTCTTCGGTCCAGACGATGAGACCTTGCCCTCAATGCTGGACGAGTCTCTCCAGCATCAGGAGGAGGTCACCGATGCCCTGGGTGAGCAAGTCCGCCGGGCGGTCGAGGTGTTGATCCAGGCTCTGGGTAAGGAAGACCGTGAGCGGTCAGGGGCGTTGCTGCAAGGCGTCGAGCCGACCGAACTCTACGAAGCGGGCCTGACCATCATGATGCGTCTGGTGTTCCTGCTTTCGGCCGAGGAGCGGGGGCTCTTGCTGATGGGCGAGGAGGCCTACGAAAGCAGCTACGCCATTTCCACTTTGCGTATGCAACTGCGCCAGGACGCCTGGGAGGTGCTGGAGCGGCGCAACGATGCCTGGTCAAGGTTACTAGCGACATTTCGCGCGGTGTACGGCGGCATTGAGCATGAAATGCTGCGCCTTCCGGCACTAGGTGGTTCCCTGTTCGACCCGAATCGTTTCCCGTTCCTTGAGGGGCGCTCCAAGGGCTCAGATTGGAAGATCGACTCCGCGCGACCACTACCGATAGATAACCGTACCGTTCTGCTCCTGCTGGAGGCGATCCAGCAGTACGAGGGGCGTACGCTTTCCTACCGAGCGCTGGATGTTGAGCAGATCGGTTACGTCTACGAAGGCTTGCTGGATCGGACTGTAGGACTAACCGAGCGGGTGACAGTGGAGCTTGCCGGTGGCAAAGGGGCAAAGAAGACCCTCTATACTCTGGAGGAGCTCGAAGCTATGCACCAGCGGGGGGGCGAAGTGTTGGCCGAGGCGCTCTCCGGTGCCGATGCGATCAAGCGTGGCGGAGGAGCGATCCGCAAGGATCTCGAACGCTCGGTCGAGGCTCTCCAGGCCAACCGCCTGCTCACCGCTTGCGCTGGCGACGAAGGCCTGCGTGATCGTGCACTGCCATTCCTCAACCTGCTGCGTACCGATCCTTGGGGTTACCCGCTGATTTACCCTGAGGGGGCATTTATCGTCACCATGGGCAGCGATCGGCGCGAGACGGGAACGCACTACACGCCGAAATCGCTCACCGAAGCCATCGTCGAGGAGACGCTGACCCCTATCGTCTTCACAGGGCCGGCAGAAGGAACTTCGCGTAAACAATGGGTGCTGAAGTCACCCGCAGAAATGCTGGATCTGAAAGTCTGCGATCCGGCCATGGGCTCGGGTGCCTTCCTAGTTCAGGTATGTCGTTGGCTGGCCGATCGATTGGTCGAGGCATGGTCGAAAGTTGAAGGCAGCGGAAAGGCAGTGAGCGTGGACGGCGAAGTTTTGGATGCGCTGGATGCCAAGGAGCCGTTACCCTTGGACGCTGAGACGCGCACCGTGATCGCTCGCCGTCTTATCGCTGAACGTTGCCTCTACGGCGTGGACCTTAATCCTCTGGCGGTGGAACTAGCTAAGCTCTCCATCTGGCTGGTCACGATGGCAAAGAGCAGGCCGTTCGGTTTCCTTGATCACAACCTGCGCTGCGGCGATAGCTTGTTGGGCATTCACCGACTGGAGCAGCTCACTGAACTTTCGATGACGCTTGGCGGTAAAGGGCAGCAGCGTTTGTTTGGCAAGAACATCGAAAAGGCTGTCCTTGCAGCGATAAGCGGACGGAAAACACTACGTGAACTGCCAATTCGTGACATGCGTGACGTAGAGATTGTGACTCGCCTTAATGCAACTGCGCATTCAAAAATCGAAATCCCGCAGCGTATCGCAGATGCTTTTATTGGTGAGGTTTTGGTGGTCGAGGGTAAATCCAGTGCATTAGAAAAGTGCATAAGCTCTTTGTCTATTCAAGCTGGGCAAGCAATCGAAGGGGACACTAAAGCCCTACAAGAAATTCAAGGGCGCGCAGGGAAAACATTGAAAGAAGATGTCTCTGGAAAAGAAATAAAGCATAAGCCATTTCATTGGCCGCTGGAGTTTCCAGAGGTTTTCGATTCTGCTGAGCCGGGGTTTGACGCTATAGTTGGGAATCCACCCTTCCTTGGTGGAAAAAAAATTGCCGCAGCAATGGGGCGTAAGTATCTTAAATACCTTGTTGCGATAGTGGGTGAAGGGGTGAAGGGGTCGGCTGATTTAGTTGCGTTTTTCTTTCTTCGTTCTGCGCTAGTCCTAAAGCCCTTAGGTGTAATGGGATTGATAGCGAGTAACTCTATCGCTGAAGGAGGTACGAGGGAGGTTGGACTTGAACAGCTAAAGAATCGTGGGTTTTTGATTTGTGCGGCAACAAGCTCAGAGGTTTGGCCAGGGTCTGCCAATGTCGTCACGAGCAGAGTTCACTTGGTAAAAGGGGAATGGTTGGGCGAAAGAGTTCTGAATGGTGAAAAGGTGGCGTATATATCGCCATATTTGACAAGTCGAGACAATTTGGAACCGGTCAAAATCTCGGAGAATAGAGGTTGTGTGCATCAGGGAAGTGTTCTTCTTGGTAATGGCTTTATTGTGGAGAAGGATTATGCGTTAAAGAAGATTAAAGAAAATAATCAGCTTGGTTTAATTCTTTTTCCCTATTTAAGCGGTCAGGACGTGAATAGGAGTCCAACGCACGATTCTGATAGGTGGGTAATAAATTTCTGGGATTGGTCTAAGGAAAAGGCAGAGAATTTTTCTCCTGAGTTATTCTCACTGCTTGAGAGGTTGGTCGTCCTGGAACGATCCGAAATGAAAAGCATGGGGGGGGCGGTAGATACTTTCTGGAGGCATTTGTGGTACAGGTCTGAGTTGTATCACTGGCTTGGCTATGGGGCATGCTTTGATGAGCATCCGACGGATTGGAGTGCCAGCCATGTTTCTCCTAAACGAGTGATGGTTTTTGCAACTGGTGCTACGAAGTATCCATGCTTTACATTTGTCGATAATATTTACATATATGCAAATACGTTATGCGTGATCGCCAGTGAAAGCTATGGTTTGTTTGCTTGTTTATCTTCGGATATTCACTCTGTTTGGGCTTGGGAGCATGGCTCTAGAATGAAGCAGGATTTGCGTTATACTCACGGAGACATATTCGAGACATTCCCTTTCCCAGTAGGAGCGCTGGATGATGGTAATCGACACTTGTGCGCTCTTGGTGAAAAGTTCTTCGAGTTTCGGTCGAAGTACATGGTTGCAAATAATGTCGGGATGACGAAATTTTATAATGATTTCCATGATCCAGCTGTTATAAGTGAAGCCATGAGAGAGCTGAGGGGCCTTCAGGTCGAGATTAATATGGCAGTCTTGGGTGGCTATGATTTTGATGTTTGTGATTTGGAACAAGGGTTTCATGAAGTTGCATACCTGCCAGAAGGGAAGAATATACGCTTTACGATAAGTGAAGCCGCACGGGAAGAATTGCTTTATCGTTTGGTAATGTTGAACAAGGAACGCTCTGAGTTGAAGTTTGCTTCGTCCAAGGGTGTCGTAGGAGAGTTGGTTAAAAATTCAAAAAAATCTGAAGACGTCATTCAAGGCAGCTTTTTTTGAACAGAAATAATTAAGCGAGATGGATGGAATCAAGGTTTATCTACAACGCTGAAATGTGACACGGAGGGTTGGTAATGAGAGGTGAGGGCAAATGACGAATGAAGTCACACCGACGTTTGAGATGACTGTAGACCTCAACGTCCTCGAACATCTCGGTATCAACCTTTACAGCAACATAGCCGCCGTCCTGACCGAAGCGGTGGCCAATGCATGGGACGCGGATGCATTGAGCGTGCAGATTCGAGTGGCTCCGAACAATGAGTGGATCAAGATCGAAGATGATGGCATCGGCATGTCGGTCGATGACCTGATATTGCGTGAGCAGAATCAGACCAGTCCTAATATCGAGGTGATCTTCGTGCTCGGGAAGACCGTAGTCGAAGAGGCATCCAACCCGGATCGACTAAAGTTGTCGATGACATCGATCTCGGCAGATAGTCGCATCGTTCATTACGACACCCTGATTCGTGGAGCGCAGGAAGGGTATTCGGCCTATATCGCCCAGAGTAAGTCGCTCGACAAGCTGGAAGATATCGTTAATAGGATTTAGAAGAATGAGCTTGGAAGAGATGGTGCAGAACAGCACCCCAGAGGCTTGGATAGTCGTCGATCGTGGCTTGAGGCGTGATATTCGCTTGGCCGACGAGGTCGTCTATCTAAGAGGAAATCATCCCGCGTTGCGCGAGGGGGCCTGGGTGCTAGTTTTGAACCCAGCTGGCGGCGTTGTGCGTATCGGTCATGTCTTGCGTATCCGAGTCGACACGGAAGGCACTTCCCTGTATTTCGATAAGGCCCAGACGATAGCGCCTGGGGTGGGGATTGGTAGCACCGGTTTGCTGCCTCCGACCGCTGGCAGCGTCGTACGAGCGACCTGGACAGATTTCGCAGAGGCTATTCCCCGTGTGCTGGGTATCACTCTCGCCGATATTCCGCTGATCGAGAACGAGGCTTACGTTCGCGAGCTTTTGCAGTTCGCGATCATGGACGACCTTCTAGGGCCTGCCGGTGGGCCGGAAGAGCTCATCGTCGATATGAGCGTTCGCGACCGATACCTCGTCGGCAAGCTTGCGCCGATGGAGAACTCCAAGCGCGGCGAAGATGTGGCTCCGCCGGAAAAGAATGAGGACGATGAGCCAGCGGATCTGGAACCGAAGGCACAGTCGAGTAAAGTCGATTCACCTCCGAAATCTGGTGGTGGGGATTCCGAGGCAGAAGAGGAAGTGGATACAGCCTCGAATCAATCGCTCGCACCGTCGAGTTTGGGCTTCACTTTTTGCGTCGATGGCGATGCGGAAAGTCTTGAGGTGGTGGTGAGTTGGGGGCGCTATGAGCGCTTCGAATCCGATGACCCGGCTCATGCCAAGGTGGTCAAGAAGGCAGTACGTGACGCCGAAGGTCGAGTGATCAAGACCACCGAGCAAGTTCTCAAAGCTAAAGTCTGGCGGCGTAAGCCTTCTGGTGGAACCTTCCAGTTGGCGCTGAAGGATGGAGTGATTTCTCCGGTCACCCCTGATTCTGCATGCCAAGATGTGATCATCCAGGGTACGGTGCGTTCACCCAACGAGAAGGGTGAACGATTGATCACTCTGTTTCTGGTGAATGGCCAAACGGAGCCTGATGAGAATCGCGATACCGCTTGGGTGTTCCAGCCGGAAATCCTCGTACGAGCCAATGACAAAAATTCGCTGAAAGATATATTCCGCCGCCGCCCAGCATTGGAAGCCGATGCTGGCGCTGCGGACGATGACGATTTACGCGAGCGCTTGGCGCTGGAGATGATCTATCGCGATCGGGTCGAGTTCGCAGTAGGGCACGGTGTTGCAGTGCATGCAGTGTCTGGTCCAGATGTGGCAAAGGCGATAGAGCTGCGCACTGCGGTGATGCCGCAATACGAAGTGCCGGTCACCGAAACACCGGGTTTGTATCCGCAGGATCGGCCAGCGATGCGCAGATTGGTCGACGAAGGTCTGCTGGATATGAAGGGACTGGCAGAACTGGAGAAAGACCAACTTGTCGCTGCACTCGGAATACTTACCGAGGACTATGCCGCATGGATCAAGGATCAGCGTGCACGCACTGATAGGGATGTGGCTGGCTATGCGCAGCAAGCCGATGAGGCGCTGAGCCACTGTGAGTCGATCCTGATTCGTCTGCGTGAGGGTGTGGAGTTATTGGCTGCGGATGACAAGGCCTTGGCGGCTTTCCGTTTCGCTAACCGAGCGATGGCGATCCAGCGGGTGCATAGCGCGTTCGCCTTGCAGCGCCGTCGCGGGCGCACTGTCGAGCTAGCGGAGTTCGATGTACCGAAGAACCGCTCTTGGCGTCCCTTCCAGTTGGCTTTCCTGCTGCTGTCCGTTCCTGGGCTTACCGATCCTAAGCATACGGATCGCACTCAGCCTCTGCAGGCTTATGCAGATTTGCTCTGGTTCCCAACTGGTGGTGGTAAGACTGAGGCCTACCTGGGGGTGGCTGCATTCACAATGGCAATCCGCCGCTTACAAGGAAATTTGGGGGGCTACGATTCGTCTCGCGGGCTGGGGGTGATCATGCGCTACACCCTGCGGTTGCTGACTTTGCAGCAGTTCCAGCGGGCTACCGCGTTGATCTGTGCGATGGAACATATTCGTCGGGAAGCATTATCGGCAGGTGATAAGTCCCTTGGTGAGAGCGCTTTCACAATCGGTCTTTGGGTCGGTAACAAGGTGACGCCTGGGACTACCGAGGATAGCCATAAGTTCATCGAGGCCATTCGTACCCCAGGGCGAAATCCCACCGGAATGGCTTCGCCGGCGCAGCTGACAGGTTGCCCTTGGTGCGGAACCGAGATTGACCCGAAGAGGGATATTGAGGTCGACAAGATATCAGGGCGTACGACGATCTATTGCGGCGACAAGCTGAGCACCTGTGACTTCTCTCGTGGTCGTTCGAGCAAGCAGGTACACCCTGGTTTGCCGGTGATGGTCGTGGATGAGGAGATGTACCACCGCCCGCCGTCGATGATGATCGCCACGGTGGACAAGTTCGCCATGATGGCGTGGCGTGGGCAGGTACGGAACCTCTTCGGCCGGGTATCGAAGGAGTGTTCCCGCCATGGATTGCTTTGGCCTGGCTCGGATTGCAATACCGGCCATAGGGCTCTTGCGGGTAGGGCTGTTGCTTCGGTCAAGGCTATTTCTCAGGTGCGGCCTCCGGATCTGATTATCCAGGATGAGTTCCACCTGATCAGCGGTCCCTTGGGAACCATGGTAGGGCTCTACGAGAGCACGGTCGATGAGCTGTGCACGTGGCAGTTCGATGGCGATGCTATCCGGCCGAAGGTGATCGCCTCCACCGCTACCGTTCGTAAGGCGCAGCAGCAGGTCAACAACGTCTTCATGCGTCAGGTATCGGTTTTCCCGCCCCATGGCTTAGACGTCGAGGACAACTTCTTCTCGGTGCAGCGGCCCATCGAGCAAAAGCCAGGACGGCGTTATCTGGGAATCTGCTCTCCGGGCAGCTCACGGCCGGCGATGTTGATCCGTGTCTACACGGCAGCGCTGACCGCCGCTCAAGCACTATTCGATCGATTCGGCAAAGCTGCCGATCCTTACATGACCATGGTGGGCTACTTCAACTCATTGCGAGAGCTGGGAGGCATGAAGCGTCTAGCCGAGGACGATGTGCAGACCCGTGCGTACCGTGTCCAAATGAGCATGGTGCAGCGGCCTGGCCTGGCCCAGCGCAGCGTCATGAATATCCGTGAACTGACTTCCCGGGTTTCCAACCAGGACATCCCCAAGTATCTCGATCAGCTCGAAGTGATGTTCAAGTCCGAATGGGATCCTGAGCTAGGTAGGTACGTGACCAAGTGGGAGGAGGGCGATGCACGAGCCATCGACATCGTTTTGGCGACCAACATGCTGTCGGTCGGCGTCGACGTCAATCGGTTGGGCATTATGGCCGTCAACGGTCAGCCGAAGGGAACGGCGGAATACATTCAGGCAACCAGTCGTGTCGGCCGACTATTCCCTGGGTTGGTCTGTACCGTACTGACATGGGCGCGCCCACGCGATCTTTCGCATTACGAGACCTTCGAGCATTACCACGCGACGTTCTACAAACACGTCGAGGCGCAATCGGTCACTCCGTTCTCGCCGCGTGCGATGGACCGAGGTCTGACCGGGGCGATGCTGTCGCTCATCCGTGCCAAAAGTGATCGTTTCGCTCCGAACGAGGGGGCGCAGAGTCTCAAGCAACCTAATCAGGTGGAAATGCTGGATGCGATGAAGGTGCTCGAAACGCGTGCCGACAACATCGCGGAGGCCCCTGCGAAGAAGCTCGCTAGCGGCATGCTCAAGCAGCGGGCGGATCAGTGGGTGAATGAGGTGATGCAGGGCAATCGTATCTTGGCGTACGAGAAGCGTGGGCCTGAGAGGGATCTGACCTATGCCTTAATCAAGGCACCTGGCACGCATACTTGGGATAACTGGACGGTGCCCATGTCGATGCGCGAGGTCGAACCTGGCGTTCGCTTGATCATGAACTCAGCGAAGATCAAAGATGATATTCAATGGAAGCCTCGCCCCGCGGCGGCTGATAAGGATGAATGAAGATGGCGCACGAAAAGACTCCCGTTGGCTCGGTAAGGCCCAGCCAACTGTTATGGACCTATGGTCCAGGTGCTCTCATCGATTTGCCGAATCTGTCGGTCGTGACTTTGGGTATCGACATCTGGGAGAGGGATCGATGCAACCTGGTGATTGAAAATCGCCTGCTCGCCGCGGTGCAGAAAGCGCTTGGTCCTCAGGTCGAATCACTACGAATGCCGCCTATCAGCAAGAGCGAGTCGAATGACACGAGCTCTGCGGAGGCTAATGTCGGTGTGCCGGTAAAGCCGTTCCCCCGTTGGTTGCGCTGTGTGAAATGCGGGCTGCTCTCGCCTTACGACAGCGGGTTGTTCGAGTTGAAGGAAGGGTATCGCCGCCCGGAGGCGACTCGTTTCGTGCATCAGGGCTGTCGCGGTTCGAAGGGCGATCAGCCTGCGAAGGACGCCGATGCCGTTCCAGCACGTTTCCTTTTGGCTTGCAAGAATGGGCATCTGGATGATTTTCCTTGGCAGTGGTTCGTCCACAGTGGCCCCAAAGATTGCAAAGGCACGCTGCGTTTCTTCGAAAGTGGCGCATCCCTTCAGACCGAGAACTTATGGGTCAAATGCGACGCTTGCGGTGCGGCGCGCAACATGGCTCATGCCTTCGGACAGCTCGGTAAGGAGAACCTACCGGGCTGTCGTGGACGGCATCCTCATTTGGATCAGTTCGAGCCGGATTGCGATGCCGAGCCACGGGCCGTGCTGTTGGGGGCGACCAACAGCTGGTTTCCAGTCTCCTTGTCTGCGTTGGCGATACCTCAAGCAAAGGATGGTCTGGCGCAGTTGTTGGAGGATGGTTGGAGCTTCTTCAGCGATCTGGAGTCGCTCGATGAGGTTCCCCTGACCATCAAGCTGTTGAAGAAGACCAGCTCATTGCCTGGAATCGATCAGTATTCCGCAGAAGCCATTTGGGCAGGCATCCAGGCTCATCGTTCTGGAGATGGCGAGAGTGTCACCGAAGCTGACATAAAGGGTCCCGAGTGGCGGGTGCTGATCGACCCGGTGCCAGTGAATGACTATCCGCATTTCTTGTCTGAGGCAGTGGCTGTTCCTCAGGGTTTCCAAGGCAAGATCGCCAGGGTATTGCTGTTGAAGCGTCTGCGCGAGGTGAATGCTTTGCTCGGCTTCACGCGAGTCGAGGCGCCTGACGACTCGGCCGGCAGTGGGGCTGTACCGATCCAGGCGCCACTGTCGCGTGCGAAGCCCGAATGGGTTCCCGCTAACCAAGTGCATGGTGAAGGCATCTTCATTCAATTCGATGAGCAGTCGATATCGGAATGGGAGCAGAATACCGATGTTCAGGCTGTCGATGTAAGGATGCGTGGAGGGCACAAAGGTTGGAGAAACTCCCGCCATCTCTGTCCTCCGGAAGACGGTTATCCAGGTGCTCGTTACGTGATGCTGCACACTCTGGCGCATCTCCTGATCCGAGAGTTGGCGTTGGAGTGCGGATACAACGCGGCCAGCATCAGAGAGCGGATCTATGCCGAAGTGAATGAGGATGGCAGCCAGTCCGGCTTCATCATCTACACGGCTGCTGCGGACTCCGATGGTACCTTGGGTGGATTGGTCGAACTGGGCAAGCCCGAGAACCTAGAGCGTCTAATGGTTCAAGCTTTGCGGCGTGCGCGCATTTGCTCCTCCGATCCCCTGTGCGCGGAGCATGATCCCCGGAAAGACCGTAGTTTGCATGCAGCGGCGTGCCATGCGTGTTCCTTCGTCGCGGAGACATCGTGCGAGCGTGGCAACCGTTATCTCGACCGGGCGATGGTCGTGCCGACTTTCGAGAATGCCAAAGTGGCATTCTTCCCGGACATTTGAGATGCGAGAGCTACTGGCAGCGGTGTCCGAGTTGGTTTCCATCGTCTCCAATGACCGCGTAGCCGCCTTGGCTGCGAAGGTCAGAGGAATGCAAGTCACGAAGGCAGGCGATCTGAGAGCGGGGTCACTGTCCGCGAAGGCTGATAACGCGCTCAAGGCGCTGGTCGGAGCCTGGAAGGCGTCGACCATTAGTGGCGAGACGCTGGCCGCAATACTTCTGGCCGCTGCGCATGCGTTTCGTCATGCGGAGAGTCGACAGAGGGTCGAGCTGGTGTGGACTGGGCCGACGACCGAACTCGTTCCTGCTCGGCGAACCGAGCAGGCTTTGATACAGGTGATTGATGCCGCTCAGCACCGGTTGTTCATCACCAGTTACGTCGCGTACGACATTGAGTCGATCGCCAGGGCGCTGAAGTCAGCAGCAGAGCGTGGCGTGAAAATCGAGTTTCTGATGGAGCTCTCGAGCGCTTTGGGTGGCAAGGTCAGTGTCGACCCTATCGGTAACCTGAGGAAGATCGTCCCCGATGCGCTTTTCTACGTCTGGAAAGATAAAGGTGCTGCGTTCGTCAATGGCAGCGTGCATGCGAAGGTCGCGGTGGCGGATGGAGCGTATTGCTTCATCACCAGTGCCAACCTGACCGGATACGCGATGGACCAGAACATGGAGGCTGGAGTCTTGATCTCGGGTGATCCACTGCCAGAGCAGCTTCATCGACATCTGGAAGCCTTGGCGATGGTGGGGGTGATCGTTAATACCGACGATTGAGTGTCGGAGGAGGGATAATGTCGCGTAGCGATATCATGCGTGCGGTCAAGCGTGCCCATACTGGGCCGGAGATCGTCGTTCGCCAAGCGTTGCATGCTCTGGGGTTTAGGTTCCGTTTGCATCGCCGAGATCTCCCGGGTTCGCCGGACATAGTCCTTCCGCGATTTCGGACCGTGGTCTTCGTGCATGGGTGTTTCTGGCATCGACATCCTGGTTGCCGCTATGCGAGCACGCCGAAGAGCAGACAGGAGTATTGGCTTCCGAAGTTCAAGGCCAATGTCGAGCGGGATGCAAAAAAAGAGGCCCAGCTGCGAGAGCTGGGCTGGCGTGTGTTGGTGATCTGGGAGTGTGAAACGAAGAGCAGAGAGAAGCTGGAGGCGCGCCTCAGGCTTGAAGTCGATCTTCCGCTTGGCGAGTCGCCTCGTAGGCCCTGACGTGCTGCACTAGGCTTTCTCCGATCACCTCTCCCAGCCGCACTGGAACGGCGTTGCCGATCATGCGGCCGACCGCTTTGAACGTGATCCGCTCTGGCTCCATGAACACATAGTTCCTAGGGAATGACTGCAGGATAGCGGCTTCGCGCAGTGATAGAGCGCGGGCCTGTTTTGGATGGCCGAAGCGACCGTTCCCGAAGCCGTAGCAGAGGGTAGTCATCGTCGGGCTGGGGCGGTCTGCACGCATGCGCCCGTAGACGCTCGGGTACGTCTTACCACTCTCCTTGCGATGGCATTCAGCGACCAGCTCTGGGGGCCAATCTTTCCAGGTTCCGCCTGGCTTGGAATGAATGATGCGCCGCATGTTGATTGGAGTAAGTGTCGCTGCCCGGTGAAGTGGGTCGTTCGGGTCACATTCTCCGGCCGCTAGGCTAGGGAGTGTGCCGATTACGTCTTCGACAGTGACTGGAGCGTTCAGATGCGTGGGGGGGATGATGCTTATGGGCATTCCTAGCCTTGAGGCGAGCAGTACATGTCGACGGCGCTGTTGCGGCAGACCATAGTCGACGCAGGCTACGCGGCCATCCCATATCTCGTAGTTTTGATCCCTCAGGCTCTGTACGAAGTCGCGGTAAACCTCATGCTTGGTGACGTCAGGGACGTTTTCCATGGTTACCAAATGAGGTTCGGTTTCTTCGATGAGCCGGCTGAAGTGATAGAGGAGCGGCCACTTCCGATCGCTGCGGGTGTCTTTACCCTGGTTGTAGGTCGAAAACGGCTGACAGGGGGCGCAACCGGCCAGTAGCCTGTATCGGTCTGGGCGATACCAGGCCAGCAGCTCTTCGGCTGTCACATCCTTAACGTCTTTGGTGACGAAGATGGCCTGGTTGTTCTCTTGGTAGGCGTACGCGCATTGCCCTTCGATGTCATATCCAGCATGCACGGTGACGCCGGTGTTGCGCATGCCTGCAGTAAGGCCACCAGCGCCACAGAAAAGGTCAACAGCATCAATCATGGGATAGGCCCTCCTAGCAGGAGGTATTCTAGCCGGAACCGTTGTAAAGATCGAGCACGATATTTACAACGGCTACCATATCGTGAGCTGTGTTTCGCGGGCTTATGCCTTTGTTCTAAGCGCCCGAACTTGTTCCACGCTCAGCCATTTTCGTTTGGAGTGAATGACCCGATGGCAGTTAGCGCAGAGCAGCGCTAGCTCGGAGAGCTTGGTTCTTTCGCCAGGCTTTAGGGTATGGACGGGCTTGGTATGGTGGACATCGATGATGCCGTCGCCTGCTGGGCCGTATGCCTGGGCGAAGTCGAAATCACACGCTTCGCATTGCAGGCAACCCCGTTTCTGCAATGCGTCTTTTTTCTTAGCCTCGACCAAGGCACGGCTGCGCTCTCGAACCCGATGTAGGCGGGTGAGCACTTTGCCTTCTGCCGCTTCTGCGATGCCGAGTTCATCGTCGCCAGCTAGCGCATGGGTTTCAGGATTCGAGCTCTCGACGATGCCGCGAATGGCTACCACCACTGCAGCGAGTTCGACAGGGGCGTTGGCGTACTCGTCCCAAACCAAACGCTCGTCTTTGTTGCCTTTCGCTAGTCCGGTTTTCCCGTCCTTGATGTACTCGGGGTCCCAGCGGCGGAAATTACCGAGCTTCATGTAAACGCCATTCTCGTTACGGAAGCTGCCGCCGTTGTTTAAACCAAGCGCTTCGCCGATTTGACCGAGCAATTGTGACAGGGCTTTGACCTCGGGATGATGCTTGGAGGGCAACGAATCACGATGCTTAAGGTAGAGGTCTAGGGCGAGAATCAGCTCGTCGCGGGTCCAGGCTGGATTGGCTTGGGATTTTGGCGAAGATGCATCCATGGCTTGGGTTCCGATGTTCAAAAATCTCATGGTCTGTGGCTGTGGGCATCATTGTAATGGCAACGTGCCCTGCATCCACGCATGAAGGGACTGCTCTCTATGTCAATAGGTGAGATTACAAACTACCCACTTTAAGGAAATTTCCTTCCCCGCTAGCGGTTGCGAAAAAGTCCGCCCTAAGGCTACATTCCCCAAGTCGCAGCAAAATCTGCGACCAGGTGTAGGAACCTGCTGGTAAACTTGGCGCTCGCACAAGGCGCCCCATCACATCGGCTGGCGCCTTTTTTGCGTCTGCTGTGATGTCATGGCGGCTGTGTGTGGGCAGGCTTCGGCCTGGCCGGGTTCCAAGTTTCCCGGTATTCCTACCCCACGCACAGCTGCCACCCAATCCCGTAGGAAGGATCGTGGTAGCTCCAACCTCAAACTTGGAGTCTCATGCATGCTAATTCGCATTCTGAGCAGGATCCCCGCATCCGCTCTCCGCCGGCCAACCCCTGCGGCCACCTCATCCCCAGCTTTCTACCCGATCGACAGCCAAGCCCTTGCCGAATGCGCCAAGCAGGAGGTGTCCCATGACTGACCGTGAGCATTTGTCTACCCTCCAAAGCTACGTCTGGACGCTCGAGCTATTAGGCGAGGCGCTGGTCCAGCATGACGAGGTGCTGGAGTGCGAGCACAACCCGCAACTGAGCGTCCGCAACACTGCGGGCATTCATCAGGCGGTCCGAATCATCAGCCGGCTGGCCAGCGAGCAGTTCGCCAAGCTGGAGGCGATGAGGGAGGAGGGGGAAAGGTGATGGCGTGCTGCCGTTGAGGCACTGAATCCCGCGCAAAAAAAAGACGCCCAAAGGCGTCTTCTTCTGTTTCGGATTTGGTGGAGCCGGGGGGATTTGAACCCCCGTCCGCCAGTACTCCGCTGTCGGTACTACATGCTTAGCCATCTCAACTGAGTTAATCCGCAGCCGCCCGAGTGGCAGGGTGCTTTGGACGAGTTGGGTAAGTTTTAGTCGCTTTGCCCCCAACGTGCTACACGACGATCCTGTTCTGTATGACAATCACTTCGGGTTTACAGGCATCCCCTGGTGATTGCTGGAGCCGAAGCTACCAGGAGAGCGGGCTCAGCTGCTTACGCAGCGAGAGCGTAGCCCTCGTAGTTTTCGTCATTGGCAACTATAGAAAGTTGCAACAGTGGATTTACGAGTTCTGTTACCAACTCGGCATGCACCTAGAGTTTCGCGACCGGCGTCGAATCCTAATCGGCCCCACACTCAGCTCTAGCTGACGTATCTCGCGACACGTGCCGCGCAGTATACGCTTTTACAGGGGCGGCGTCGACAGCGAGTGCCGCCGCCCTTTCCACGGCCCTGAATCAGGCGCCGCTGCTGCCTTTTTCAGTCTTGTTCAGACGCTCCAGCACCTTGTTGGTGATGGTGATGCATTCCTTGTTGTCGCCCTTGGCCTGAGCGGCCTTGGCTTCGTCGATGTGCTTGTTGAGGGTATCGACCAGGCCTTCGGAGGTGGCGCCGGTGGTGGCCATTTCGTCGTTGATCTTCTGCAGGTTGATCGCACACAGGTCATCGGCAGCGAACACCGGCGAGGCCAGCAGGGTGGCAGCCGCGAATATGGCGGAAAGCGCAGTACCTTTCATGGGTGTCTCCTCGTGAAGGCCGCGGGAAAGTGGGCCTGAAAAGTGGACTGTGGCCTTTGGCCAAGGGTTCCATTGGCGTTGCCGGAGGTTTGCGCACGAAATGTTGCGAAGGTAAAGAGGGTGAGGCAACCGGTCACGCGGCAAACAACCACACAGCCTGTGCTGGCGTTCGGGTCTATGCTTGGCTTCAGTCGTTGATCTGGATCAATCGTTCCAGATGCAACGATACGGCCGACCGGCCAGGTTCCCTGCGATCGAACAGAACAATCCGACAACAGCGCACTCGATCATCTGTAGGGGCAGTGAGCGTGCGGGTCACGAGCCCGAACGCCTGATTACCTGAAGAGGAAGCATCATGTTCGGTTTGGAAGCCTTGGAGCTCGCCCGAATCCAGTTTGCGTTTACCGTCTCCTTCCACATTCTGTTCCCGGCCATCACCATTGGTCTGGCGAGCTATCTTGCGGTGCTCGAAGGCCTCTGGCTGAAGACCGACAACCGCGTCTACCGTGACCTCTACCAGTTCTGGTCGAAGATCTTCGCCGTCAACTTCGGCATGGGCGTGGTCTCCGGGCTGGTCATGGCCTATCAGTTCGGCACCAACTGGAGTGGGTTCTCCGACTTCGCCGGGTCGATCACGGGTCCACTGCTCACTTACGAAGTGCTCACCGCCTTCTTCCTGGAAGCCGGTTTCCTGGGCGTCATGCTGTTCGGCTGGAACCGCGTGGGCCGGGGGCTGCACTTCTTCGCCACGGTGATGGTGGCGATCGGCACGTTGGTGTCGACCTTCTGGATCCTCGCCTCCAACAGCTGGATGCAGACGCCCCAGGGCCACGAGATCATCGACGGTCGCGTGGTGCCGATGGACTGGTTCCTGGTCATCTTCAACCCGTCGTTCCCCTACCGCCTGATGCACATGGCCACGGCCGCGTTCGTGGCCACGGCGTTCTTCGTCGGTGCGTCGGGGGCCTGGCACCTGCTGCGCGGGCGGGACAACCCGGCGGTGCGCAAGATGCTGTCGATGGCCATGTGGATGGCGTTGATCGTCGCGCCCATTCAGGCGGTGATCGGCGACTTCCATGGCCTGAACACGCTCAAGCACCAGCCGGTGAAGATCGCGGCCATCGAAGGGCACTGGGAGAACACGCCGGGCGAGCCGACGCCGCTGATCCTGTTCGGACTGCCGGACATGCAGGCCGAGACCACGCGGTTCAAGATCGAGATTCCGGCGCTGGGCAGCTTGATCCTGACCCACAGTCTGGACCAGCAAGTGCCGGCCATGAAGGAGTTCGCGCCTGAGGACCGGCCCAATTCGACCATCGTGTTCTGGTCGTTCCGGGTCATGGTCGGGCTGGGCATGCTGATGATCCTGGTCGGTCTGTGGAGCCTGTGGCTGCGCAAGCGCGGCACCTTGTACAGCTCGCGGCCGTTCCTGTACCTGACGCTGTGGATGGGGCCGTCCGGGCTGATCGCCATTCTGGCCGGCTGGTTCACCACTGAGGTGGGGCGTCAGCCGTGGGTGGTGTACGGGCTGATGCGCACCGCCGATGGGGTGTCCAACCACAGCACCCTGCAACTTGGCTTCACCTTGGTGATGTTCGTGGTGGTGTACTTCGCGCTGTTCGGCACCGGCCTGGGCTACATGATGCGCCTGGTGCGCAAGGGCCCGGCCAGCGGCGAGGGCGACAGTCAGCCGCCGGGTGGTCCGGGGCAGCAACGCACGCCGGCGCGGCCGTTGTCCGCCGCCGATGATCGCGGTACGCCGCAGCACGCCAGCCTGAACGAGGGGAACTGAGCCATGGGTATCGATCTGCCACTGATGTGGGCCGTGATCATCATCTTCGGGGTGATGATGTACGTGGTCATGGATGGTTTTGACCTGGGTATCGGCATGCTCTTCCCCTTCGTCAAGGGCGAGCGTGACCGCGATGTGATGATGAACACCGTCGCCCCGGTCTGGGACGGCAACGAGACTTGGCTGGTGCTGGGCGGCGCGGGGTTGTTCGGGGCGTTTCCGCTGGCCTATTCGGTGGTGCTGGAGGCGCTGTACCTGCCGCTGATGCTGATGCTGGTGGGGTTGATCTTCCGGGGCGTGGCCTTCGAGTTCCGCTTCAAGGCCACCGACGACAAGCGTCACCTGTGGGACAAGGCGTTCATCGGCGGTTCGCTGGTGGCGACGTTCTTCCAGGGCGTGGCGCTGGGCGCCTTCATCGAAGGCTTCAAGGTGGTCGATCGGCACTACGCCGGTGGCACGCTGGACTGGCTGACGCCGTTCAGCCTGTTCAGTGGGGTGGGGTTGATCGTGGCCTACACGCTGCTGGGCTGCACCTGGCTGATCATGAAGACCGAAGGCCCGCTGCAGAAGCAGATGCACGACCTGGCCCGGCCGTTGGCGCTGGTGCTGCTGGTGGTGATCGGCATCGTCAGCCTGTGGACGCCGCTGGCCTACGGGCAGATCGCCGAGCGCTGGTTCAGCATGCCCAACCTGATCTGGTTCATGCCGGTGCCTGTGCTGGTGCTGGTGACCTTCTACGGCTTGCTCAAGGCGGTGGCGCGGCATGCCAACTACCTGCCGTTCCTGCTGACGCTGGTGCTGATCTTCCTGGGCTACAGCGGGCTGGGCATCAGCCTGTGGCCGAACATCATTCCTCCATCGATATCCATCTGGGAGGCCGCTGCGCCGCCGCAGAGCCAAGGCTTCATGCTGGTGGGCACGCTGTTCATCCTGCCGCTGATCCTGGGGTACACCTTCTGGAGCTACTACGTGTTCCGCGGCAAGGTGCGCCACGATGACGGGTATCACTGAGGAGGGCAGGGTGATGACGGTCGAAGAGAAGAAGCCACTCTGGCAGCGCCTGGGCTGGTTGGTGCTGATCTGGGCACTGAGCGTCGCGGCGCTGGGCGTGGTGGCCTATGGCATGCGCCTGTTCATGAATGCGGCGGGGTTGACCACCCATTGAGCGGGGACGCGCCAGTGTTCGCTTGAGATCGCCGGGGCCGCTTTGCGGCCCTTTTCGCAACGCAAGGCCACCTCCACACATGTCCAGGCATTACTTGCGCGCTTTGAGCACCACGAACTTGGGCGTCGCGGCCACTTGTTCAACACCACGGAACAGCCGCGCCAGTTTGCTGTGATAACCCAGGTGGCGGTTGCCGACGATGTACAGCGCGCCGCCCACCACCAGCGCTTCGCGCGCCTGCTGGAACATGCGCCAGGCGAGGAAATCGCCGACCACCTGCTGCTGGTGGAACGGTGGATTGCACAGCACCACGTCCAGCGATTGCTTGTCCTGCCCCGCCAGCCCGTCATCCGCACGGATATCCGCCAGCCGTTCGCCCAATGCCGCCTGCCAGTTCTCCCGCGCCGACTGCACGGCCATGTACGACTCATCTACCAAGGTGTGCTGCGCTTGTGGGTTGAGCAGTGCGCTGGCGATGCCCAGCACGCCGTTGCCGCACCCCAGGTCGGCGATACGTGCCTGGCCCAAGTCGCGCGGCAGGTGGGGCAGGAAGGCGCGGGTGCCGATGTCCAGGCCTTCGCGGCAGAACACGTTGGCGTGGTTGAGCAGTTCCAGCGCCGGGCTGTCCAGGCGGTAGCGCGTGGGATAGGGCGACGCGGCCTGTGGGCGTTCGGCGAACGTGGCGGTCAGCAGACGCGCTTTCTTCTGCGCCAGCGACGCCTGCACCGGGCCGATGTAGCGCTCCAGCAAATCGCCCGCCGCGCGCGGCAGGTGCTTGATCATGGCGCCGGCGATCACTTCGGCGCCCGGCGCCAGATGGCCCTGCAAGCGAATCAACTGTTCTTCGAGCAAGGCCAGGGTCTTCGGCACGCGCACCAGCACGCGGTCGAACGGCCCCTGCCAAGCGGCGCTGGCCGGCACGAATGGCACGCAGTCGAAGGGCTTGCCGTTGCGCGCCAGGTTCTTCTCCAGCGCCAGGTGAGCCAAGTGCGAGTCGCCGCTGCTGATCACTTGCACTTGCCCAGCCAGGCTCGCGGCCAGGGCGCCGAAACTGTCGTTGAGAATCAGCACCCGTGCGTCGGCGGCGGGCGCCTGGGTGGCCAGGTGCGAGAGCAGGTATTCGTCGGCGGCGTCGAAGGCCTGTAGCGGGTCGTTGTTCTGCTCCGGCTGGCGGATCAGGTCGAGTTCGGCGAAGGGGCTGGTGAGCAGAGGCATGGGAAACGGGCTCGAAACGGCTGCGCGCGCAGAGGTCTCTGCGTGCTGGAAAGCGCTCGATTCTACAGGCTTTGCCAGGCAGCGGCAGTCACTTCCAGATCAAACCGCGAGCCGCGGCGACCGCAACGGCAGCGGTCTTGTTGGTGACGCCGAGTTTGGTGATGACGCTGCGGATATGGAAGTTCACGGTGCTGGGGGAGAGGGAGAGGATGCAGGCGATGTCTGAAGCGGTCTTGCCGTCGGCTGTCCATTTGGTGACTTCGAGTTCGCGCTCTGTCAGCTCATGGGACGGGCTTTCCGCTCGGCGGTGGTGCTCGCAGATCAGCTCGTGCAGCACATTGTGCAACCACAAAAGCTGTGCGCTTTTGCTGAGCAGTTCGTGGGCGGAAATACGGCGCTGACTGCGTGCCACGCTCAATTGGCTCTCGTGGTTGTAGCGGTCGTAGAGCGACTGCGTCCAGCCATGACGCAGGCCATGGGTACACGCGGCCTCACGAAAATCGGGCACCTCCTCGTACAGCGCATCCTCCCACAGCACCGGAACGGCGCTGATGCGGCTGCGGTTGATGGCCGGGTCCTGGAGGATGAAATCGCGGTCGGCGCGAAAGCGCTCGTTCCACGCTTCGGGAAAATTGTTGTACAGGATGGTCTGCGGGTGACGTGCCGGAATGTGCAGGTGCAACACCAGCCCGAGGTACATCATGCCCATCTCTTGCGCTAGCAAGATGGCCTGGTCGAACATTCTTTCGGGGTGCCGCTCCCCGAGCAGGGTCTGCAGCTTTTCTTGCTTCCAGTGCGGCATGACGCTGCTCCAGTTGGATCCAGGATTGGACTCACCCACTTGAGTGTAGAAAAAGCTGTAAAAACCGCTGGGAATTTTTGGCTATAGCGACGAAGTGCAGGGTAATTTCTTGCTCATAAGCTATACGCCTACAGCCGCGCGGTGTTTCTTCGCGGCGGTTTGCGAGACACTGGGCGCAATCATTCCAGGAGCCCCCCATGACCGCCAGCGCCGACAAATACACCTCCCAGACCTTGCTCGATGTGCAGCCACTGACGCCGAACCTGTTCAGTCTGCGGGTCACACGCGATCCGGGCTTTCGTTTCCGCTCGGGCCAGTTCGCGCGTCTGGGGGTGACCAAGGCCGATGGCAGCGTGGTGTGGCGTGCGTACTCGATGGTCAGCGCCCCGCACGACGAGTTTCTGGACTTCTTCTCGATCGTGGTGCCGGATGGCGAATTCACCAGCGAGCTGAGCCGCTTGCAGAAGGGCGACAGCCTGCTGATCGAGCGCCAGGCCTACGGCTACCTGACCCTGGACCGCTTCGTCGACGGCCGCGACCTGTGGCTGCTGGCCACCGGCACCGGCATCGCGCCGTTCGTGTCGATCCTCCAGGACTTCGAGGCCTGGGAGCGCTTCGACGCCATCAAACTGGTGTATTCGGTGCGCGAAGCCAAGGAGCTGGCCTACCTGGACCTGATCGCGGGCCTCGAGCAGCGTGAATACCTGACCGAGTTCGCCGGCAAGCTGCAGTTCATCCCGGTGGTCACCCGCGAATCCCACCCCGGCGCGCTGAACGCGCGCATCACCACGCTGATCGAAACCGGCGAGCTGGAGCGCGCCGCGGGCCTGGAGCTGTCACCCGAGCACTCGCGCATCATGCTCTGCGGCAACCCGGAGATGATCGACGAGACTCGCAAAGTCCTCAAAGCCCGCGACCTGCAACTGAGCCTCAGCAAACGCCCCGGCCAAGTTGCGGTCGAGACGTACTGGTGAGGGAGCGGCAAGCGGCAGGTAGTTGCAAGCTGCAAGCTACAAGCGGCAAGTAGGAGCGGTGCGGTGCGCTCCCGCTTGCCGCTTACAGCTTGCCGCTGCCGTTGCCGTTCTTGAGGAGGTCGCGGATTTCGGTGAGCAGGGTTTCCTGCGGGGTCGGGGCCGGGGGCACGCTGGGGGCCTTGGCCTCTTCGCGCTTGAGGCGGTTGATCGCTTTGACGCCCATGAAGATGGCGAAGGCGACGATGATGAAGTCGATCACCGTCTGGATGAATTTACCGTAGGCCAGTACCACCGCCGGCACATCGCCTTGGGCGGCTTTGAGGGTGATGGCCAGGTCGCTGAAATCTACGCCGCCGATCAGCAGGCCCAATGGCGGCATGATCACATCGCCCACGAACGACGAGACGATCTTGCCGAAGGCCGCGCCGATGATGATACCCACCGCCATATCGACGACATTTCCCTTGACCGCGAAGGCCTTGAATTCGTTGAGCACGCCCATGTGTTCTTCCTTTGTAACAAGTGATGAGTAAACGCAGTGTAAGCCACGGAATCGATTCTTGTACTGCGTGGGGTACAGACTGCCATCAGCCTGAATAGTTTTGTCGCTGGCCTTCGCCGCCGAGGCACGCGCGCGTTCGGCTATCATGGCGGTCTTTGCCCAGGAGACTGACCCGATGGCCAAGGCCAAGCGCTTGTATGGCTGCACCGAGTGCGGCGCGACCTTTCCCAAATGGGCCGGCCAGTGCGGTGAATGCGGCGCCTGGAATACCCTGGTCGAAACCATGATCGAGAGCGGCGCTGCAGCGGTCCCGGCCGGGCGCGCCGGCTGGACCGGGCAGCAGGCGCAGATCAAGACCCTGGCCGAAGTCAGCGTCGAGGAAATCCCGCGCTTCACCACCAGCAGCACGGAACTGGACCGCGTGCTCGGCGGCGGCCTGGTCGACGGCTCGGTGGTGCTGATCGGCGGTGATCCGGGCATCGGCAAGTCCACCATCCTGCTGCAAACCCTGTGCAACATCGCCACCCACATGCCGGCGCTGTACGTCACTGGCGAGGAGTCGCAGCAACAGGTGGCCATGCGCTCGCGGCGCCTGGGTTTGCCCCAGGACCAGCTCAAGGTGATGACCGAGACCTGCATCGAAACCATCATCGCCACCGCTCGCCAGGAAAAGCCGCGGGTGATGGTCATCGACTCGATCCAGACCATCTTCACCGAGCAACTGCAATCGGCGCCCGGCGGCGTGGCCCAGGTGCGCGAGAGCACGGCGCTGCTGGTGCGCTACGCCAAACAGAGCGGCACGGCGATCTTCCTGGTCGGCCACGTCACCAAGGAAGGCTCGCTGGCCGGGCCGCGCGTGCTCGAGCACATGGTCGATACCGTGCTGTATTTCGAAGGCGAATCGGACGGCCGCCTGCGTTTGCTGCGGGCGGTGAAGAACCGCTTCGGCGCGGTCAACGAACTGGGTGTGTTCGGCATGACCGATCGTGGCCTCAAGGAAGTCTCCAACCCCTCGGCGATCTTCCTCAACCGGACCCAGGAGGAAGTGCCCGGCAGCGTGGTGATGGCGACTTGGGAGGGCACCCGACCGATGCTGGTGGAGGTGCAGGCGCTGGTCGACGACAGCCACTTGGCCAACCCGCGCCGGGTCACCCTGGGCCTGGACCAGAACCGCCTGGCCATGTTGCTGGCGGTGCTGCACCGCCACGGCGGCATTCCCACCCACGACCAGGACGTGTTCCTCAACGTGGTCGGCGGGGTCAAGGTGCTGGAGACCGCCTCTGACCTGGCGCTGCTGGCAGCGGTGATGTCCAGCCTGCGCAACCGCCCGCTGGCCCACGGCCTGCTGGTGTTCGGTGAAATCGGTCTGTCCGGCGAGGTGCGCCCGGTGCCCAGCGGCCAGGAGCGTCTCAAGGAAGCGGCCAAACACGGCTTCAAGCGCGCCATCGTGCCCAAGGGCAATGCGCCCAAGGAAGCGCCGGCTGGACTGCAGGTTATCGCAGTGACGCGACTGGAGCAGGCGCTGGATGCGTTGTTCGAGTGATCCTGCGGGCGAGGGCAACTGCCCGTCGACCAACGGGCGGCTTCAATGCTCCGCCACCACCTTGCGCCGTCGGCCTCGGGCGCCCGGCTCGGCCTCGTTCTTCACCGGCACTTCGTGGCCCTCGGCATCGAACAGCTTGCCGTCCTTGAAGTAGTCGCCGTCACGCAACTGCGAGATGTCCGAGTACTGGATGGTGCGCTCGTAGCCGGCGGCGAACACCGACTGCTGGTCCGAGTTGCCGGTCTTGAGGTGGTTGAAGATCAGGTTGAGCACGATGGCCATGATCGCCGCCGAACTGATGCCAGAGTGGAAGATGGTCTCGAACCAGCCGGGGAACTGGTGGTAGAAGGTCGGCGCGGCGAGGGGGATCATGCCGAAGCCCAGCGAGGCGGCGACGATGATCAGGTTGACGTTGTTGGTGTAGCTCACCTTGGACAGGGTGCGGATGCCGCTGGCCGCCACCGTGCCGAACAGCACGATGCCGGCGCCGCCCAGCACGGGCGTGGGCACGGCGGCGATCACCCGGCCCATGATCGGCAGCAGGCCGAGCACCACCAGGATCAGCCCGCCGGTGGCCACCACGTAGCGGCTCTTCACCCCGGTCACCGCCACCAGGCCGACGTTCTGGGCGAACGCGCTCTGGGTGAAGGAGCCGAAGATCGGCGCCAGGATGCTCGAGGCCATGTCCGCGCGCAGGCCGTCGCCCAGGCGCCGGGAGTCGACCTTGGTGTCGATGATCTCGCCCACGGCGAGGATGTCCGCCGAGGTTTCCACCAAGGTCACCATGATCACGATGCACATCGACAGGATCGCGGCGATATGGAAGGTCGGCAGGCCGAAGTGGAAGGGCGTGGGGAAGGCCAGCAGCGGGCCGTCGCCCACTTTGCTGAAGTCGGCCATGCCCAGCGCCCAGGCGATCAAGGTGCCGGCGACCATTGCCAGGAGGATCGACAGGCGTGAAATGCTGGCGCTGCCCAGCTTGCTCAACAGCAGCACGATGGCGAAGGTCAGAGCCGCCAGCCCGACGTTGGCCATGCTGCCGAAGTCGGCGGCGGCGCTGTTGCCGCCCATCACCCAGCGCGCGGCCACCGGCATCAGGGTCAGGCCGATGGTGGTGATGACGATGCCGGTCACCAGCGGCGGAAAGAAGCGGGTGATGCGCGAGAACACGGGGGTGATCAGCAGGCCGATCAGCGAGGCGGCCATCACCGCGCCGAGCACGGCCGGCATGCCGCCGCCATTCTGGCTGCCGAGGATCGCGCCCATGGTCGCCACGCCGGCGAACGACACCCCTTGCACCAGCGGCAACTGGCAGCCGAAGAATGGCAGGCCGAGGGTTTGCAGCAAGGTCGCCAGGCCACCGGCGAACAGCGAGGCGGCGATCAGCAGGCCGATCTCCGCCGGCGCCAGTCCCGCCGCCTGGCCAAGGATCAGCGGTACGGCGACGATGCCGCCGTACATGGTCAGGACGTGCTGCAGGCCGTAGGCCAGGTTGGCCCCGACGCCGAGGTTTTCGTCCTCGGGGCGCCGGGCGGGAGACGTGCTGGGAGACGTGGTCATGGGAGCAGGCTCTCTGTTTATTGTTGTGCCGCTACTGTAGACAGCTCTTACAAATCATTGCCACATGAATTGTATACAATATTTTGATCAAGCCGCCCCCAGGAGCGCCAGGAAGGGGTGCCTAACGCCAATGCAGAATGCGTTCCAGGTGAGGGAGACGGTGCCAGAGGGGTGTGTACAAAAAACCAGACACCCCATTGAAAGCTGTCTGGTTGGGCAGGATTTGCGGCGCGGCTAGATGCTTAGCGAGCTAACAGATTTCAATATTCGATCAGTTCACGCAGCTCGCGCATCATTTCGGTGCTGTCGGCCAGGTTCAATTCCACAAGTCGGTGCAGGTGGGACATGGATTCCAGGTCGATGTACAGGCAGATGAAACCGAGTCGCTCAGGCTCTTCGTGGCGAAGTTCGACCTGCATCCTCACCTCGGTGGCCTTGTCCAGGTGGATGATGGCTTCGAAATCCTGGCTCAAGTCCGCTTCCCAGGCTTCGGGTCGCTCCACCAGCAGGCCTTTGAGGGAGAGGTCGAGCAGGGTCACCGGCCAACGGCGCTTGCCCTGGCGCAACTCGGTGGGGGCATCGAAGGCAATGCGCTGGAAACGTCGACGCTCATCATGGTCGCTCATGGGACAGTCCTCGGCGTTCGGCCTGGGGGAGAGTAGAAGGGCGTAATCGGCTCGCAGAGGCTCTAGACCAAAGCAAGTATGGCAATGCGCAATGACTGGCTCTAGACTCGAAAGGCGGTCTCATTCCAATTCACCAGCTGGAAGCCAACCATGAACAACAATAATAGCCTGCTCCGCCACATTCCGTGGCTGGCGCTGGCAATCATAGGAGCCTGCGCGCTGGGTGTGGTCGCCCTGCGTCGCGGTGAAGCGATCAATGCCTTGTGGATCGTGGTCGCGGCAGTGGCCATCTACCTGGTCGCCTACCGTTACTACAGCCTGTTCATCGCCACCAAGGTGATGCAACTCGATCCGCGTCGGGCCACCCCGGCGGTCCTCAACAACGACGGCCTGGACTACGTCCCGACCAACAAGCACATCCTCTTCGGTCACCACTTCGCCGCCATCGCTGGCGCCGGTCCGCTGGTCGGCCCGGTCCTGGCCGCGCAGATGGGGTATCTGCCGGGCACCCTGTGGCTGATCGCCGGCGTGGTCCTGGCCGGTGCGGTGCAGGACTTCATGGTGCTGTTCCTGTCCACCCGCCGCAACGGCCGCTCGCTGGGCGACATGGTGCGCGAGGAGATGGGCCGCATCCCCGGCACCATCGCGTTGTTCGGCTGCTTCCTGATCATGATCATCATCCTCGCGGTGTTGGCGCTGATCGTGGTCAAGGCCCTGGCCGAAAGCCCATGGGGCATGTTCACGGTGATGGCGACCATCCCGATCGCCATGTTCATGGGCATCTACATGCGCTATATCCGCCCGGGGCGCATTGGCGAGATCTCGCTGATCGGCGTGGTCCTGCTGCTCACCTCCATCTGGCTGGGCGGTGTGATCGCGGCGGATCCGACCTGGGGTCCGGCGTTCACCTTCACCGGCGTGCAGATCACCTGGATGCTGGTCGGCTACGGTTTCGTCGCTGCCGTGCTGCCGGTGTGGCTGGTGCTGGCGCCGCGTGACTACCTGTCGACCTTCCTCAAGATCGGCACCATCATCGGCCTGGCCATCGGCATCCTGATCATTGCGCCCGAGCTGAAAATGCCGGCCCTGACCCAGTTCACCGACGGCACCGGCCCGGTGTGGAAGGGCACCCTGTTCCCGTTCCTGTTCATCACCATCGCCTGCGGCGCGGTGTCCGGCTTCCATGCCCTGATCAGCTCGGGCACCACGCCCAAGCTGCTGGACAACGAAACCAACGCCCGCTACATCGGCTACGGCGGCATGCTCATGGAGTCGTTCGTGGCGATCATGGCCATGGTCGCGGCGTCGGTCATCGAACCGGGCGTGTACTTCGCCATGAACAGCCCGGCGGCCGTGGTCGGTGGCGACGTGGTGGCGGTGGCGCAGACGGTCAGCAGTTGGGGCTTCACCATCACCCCCGAACAGCTCGAGGCGACCGCCCGTGACATCGGCGAGCACACCATACTGGCCCGTGCCGGGGGCGCGCCGACATTGGCGGTGGGGATCGCGCAGATCCTGCACCAGGTACTGCCGGGTGAAAACACCATGGCCTTCTGGTATCACTTCGCGATCCTGTTCGAAGCGCTGTTCATCCTGACTGCCGTGGACGCCGGCACCCGCGCCGGACGCTTCATGCTGCAGGACCTGCTGGGCAGCTTCGTGCCGGCGCTCAAGCGCACCGAGTCGTGGACCGCCAACCTGATCGGCACCGCCGGCTGCGTGGCGCTGTGGGGCTACCTGCTGTACCAGGGCGTCATCGATCCGCTGGGCGGCATCAACACGCTGTGGCCGCTGTTCGGCATCTCCAACCAGATGCTGGCAGGTATCGCCTTGATGCTCGGCACCGTGGTGCTGATCAAGATGAAGCGCGAGCGCTACATCTGGGTCACCCTGCTGCCGGCGCTGTGGTTGCTGATCTGCACCACCACCGCGGGTCTGATCAAGCTGTTCGACCCGAACCCGGCCGTCGGCTTCCTGGCCCTGGCCAAGAAATACAGCACCGCGCTGGACGCCGGCCAGGTGCTGGCCCCGGCCAAGGACATCGGGCAGATGCAGCATGTGATCTTCAACGCCTACACCAACGCCGGCCTCACCATCCTGTTCCTGGTGGTGGTGTTCAGCGTGCTGTTCTTCGCCATCAAGGTCGGCAT
Organism: Pseudomonas sp. RAC1; assembly: GCF_030658255.1. NCBI lineage: Bacteria > Pseudomonadati > Pseudomonadota > Gammaproteobacteria > Pseudomonadales > Pseudomonadaceae > Pseudomonas > Pseudomonas sp. RAC1. Next base: position 29,707 of record NZ_JAUTXS020000022.1, on the reverse strand, counting down.
CGCCGCCCTGGGTCGCAAGGAGCGCAGCGACAAGGAAACCCCGTTCCAGGCTCTGCCTGACGCTTGAGAGGACCGCTGCGATGTTCAACGACCTGGGACGACTGGGTAAGTACCTGGGGCAAGCCGCTCGGCTGATGGTCGGCATGCCCGACTACGACAACTATGTCGAGCACATGCAAAAGACCCATCCGGACCAGCCGGTGATGAGCTACGAGGCGTTCTTCCGCGAGCGCCAGGAAGCCCGCTACGGCGGCAAGTCCGGGCCCAAGTGCTGTTGAGTCACTACCCTGCCTGACCCTGTGGGAGCCCGCGCAAGCAGGCTCCCACAGTCTTTTTCGGCTTCAAGGAGGCAAACGCGTGCATACCCCCATTCCCGTCACCGTGCTCACCGGCTTTCTCGGTGCTGGCAAGACCACCCTGCTCAAGCACATGCTCAAGGCCGAGCACGGGCTGAAGATCGCCGTGATCGAGAACGAGTTCAGCGACGCGGGCATCGACAGCCAGCTGCTGGGCGACGAACCGGTACAGGTGATGACCCTGGCCAACGGCTGCGTGTGCTGCAGCATCCACGGCGACCTGACCCGTGCGCTGTACCTGCTGCTCGAGCGCCTGGACGCGGGCGAAATCGCCTTCGACCGTCTGGTGATCGAGTGCACCGGCCTGGCCGATCCGGCGCCGGTGGCCCAGACCTTCTTCATCGATGAAGAACTGCGCGATCGCTACATCCTCGACGGCATCATCACCCTGGTCGATGCCAAGCACGCCGAGTTCCACCTGACCCAGGCCATCGCCCAGGCCCAGGTGGGCTTTGCCGACCGCTTGCTGCTGAGCAAGACCGACCTGGTCGAACCGGCGGCGGTGGAGGCGCTGCGTGAGCGGCTGGCGCGCATCAACGGCCGCGCGCAGTTGCGGGTGGTCGAGCACGGTCGCATCGACCTGGCCGAGTTGCTCGATGTGCGCGGTTTCAACCTCAACCCGGACCTGGGCGCCAGCCTCAAGCCGACACTACGCCCCGTGTTGAAGCCCGCCACCCCGGACCGTATCTCCACCCTGGTGCTGCGCAGCGACACGGCGCTGGACATCGACCAGCTCAGCGACTTCATGAATGGGTTGCTCGAAGCGCACGGCAAGCAGTTGCTGCGCTACAAGGGGGTGCTGAACATCGCCGGCGAAGATCGCCGCCTGGTGTTCCAGGGCGTGCTCAAGCTCTACGGTTTCGATTGGGATGCCCCGTGGCAGGACGGCGAGGCGCGGGAAAGCGTGATGGTGTTCATCGGCGACGAGCTGCCCCAGGAGAAGATCCGCGAAGGCTTCGCAGCGCTCGGCCGCTGAAAGCTCCGGAGCCGCGAAGCTTGGTTGTCTGGTGCTTTCAGCTAGCGCTGAGCCAGTCGACCTCGCGCTCGAGGATCGTCAGACCGAAGCAAGAGGGCTCTGCCTGCGGCAGGCACGCCAGGAAGCCGCCGACCGGGTACAGCAACTGCGTATAGAGGCTGTGGCCGGCTTCGCTGGTCATCGTCACGCGCAGCGTATCGCCGGCCTGCTGGAGCACGTCCAGGGGCGCACCGCCGTTCAGTTCGTCGATCTGCCAGCAGGTCGGATCGTGTCGCTCGACGGGGTTGATCTCCACCAGCCCGGACTGGGCGACGAACACACCCTGGCCATGCAAGGCGCCGCCGCGTACGTAAATCCGGTACCCACGTTCGCTGTCGCGAAAGTACAGCCGCAGCGGCGCGGGCTGCGGGGCCTTTTCGAAGGTGATCAGGCCCATTTCCTGGCCGTGGGCGAAGTCGCTTTCGCTGCCGTCCAGATAGCCCAGTGCCTGGCCGCCATCGACCGTCGTGGCTGGAAGGGTGCCGGGTGTCTCCAGGACAACCGGCCCACGGGTCGATTCGGCAAAGCCGTTGAGGGGCTGCCCATTGAATGACAGGGTGGCGATGAATGAACGCTGCTTGGACATGCGCTTGCTCTCCTAGGAAGGGAGCTGAACGGTACGAAGCGGGGCGTGCGCGGCGAAGTCGGAAGGGGTTCCGTTGACCACTCGCTCATACCTCTTGCGGGCTATCGAGCCACGGCACCTCACGCTCGATGAGGGTCAAGGTCCAGGTGAGCGGCGTGAGGCCTTGGCCGCTGAGGTATTCGAACGCGGAGCTGGGCCGTCGTCGCGGATGGACGTGGCCTTGCTCAGTGCTCAGCACCACCGGGTGCCGAGGCCCGACCCATCGGTCCAGCATCACCGCACCGCCTTGAGGCGTTTGCAGCGTCAGCAGGCAGGGCTCGTGCTGAGTCACCGACCCCAGGCCCAGATGGCCATGCCCGTACAAGCGCACGCCCTTGCCGAAGTGCTCGCCGGGAGTGCGCGAGTAGAGGCGGTAGCCGCCCGGACTGTGGCGGAAGTACAGCAGCACCGCGTCGTGGCCGACGCCCGGCTGGCAACTGAGCATCGAGGAGTCGTTGCGCACGGTGCTGACCAGTTGCGGCAAGGTCGAGGCGTTGCCGAACCAATTGACCCACGCAGGTTTGCCGAGCAGTGCATCGAGCGTATTAATGGGGCGATCCTGCAGGTGCAGGGTGGCGAGGAAGGATTGTTGGCGGTGGCTGAGCATGGGGATTGCCTTCGATCATTGGACGCTGGTGCAGCGGCCATTCGATCGGGATGCTCAGGCAGGCGGATGCAGGGAGGAAGGGGCGGGCATTGCCCGGATGCGACGAAGCCGCTGCGTGGACGGCAGCGGCTTCGTGTCAGCTAAGGGTCGCAGCCGCGACCCTCAGATGTTGCCTGCGATCAGTTGCCGTAGACCGGCAGCTTCTTGCAGATGGCCTTGACCTTTTCCCGCACGGCGTCGATCACTGCCTCGTTGTTCAGGTCGGCGAGGATGTCGCAGATCCAGCCGGCCAGTTCGCGGCACTCGGATTCCTTGAAGCCACGGGTGGTGACGGCCGGAGTACCGAAGCGCAGGCCGGAGGTGACGAAAGGCGAGCGTGGGTCGTTCGGCACCGAGTTCTTGTTCACGGTGATGAACGCTTTGCCCAGGGCGGCGTCCGCGTCCTTGCCGGAGATCTCCTGCTTGATCAGCGACAGCAGGAACAGGTGGTTCTCGGTACCGCCGGACACCACGTCGAAACCGCGCTCGATGAACACGCTGGCCATGGCCTGGGCGTTCTTCACCACTTGCTGCTGGTAGGCCTTGAATTCAGGCTGCAGCGCTTCCTTGAAGCAGATCGCCTTGGCCGCGATGACGTGCTCCAGCGGGCCACCCTGGGCGCCTGGGAACACGGCGGAGTTGAGCTTCTTCTCGATCTCTTCGTTCTTGCGCGCCAGGATCAGGCCACCGCGCGGACCGCGCAGGGTCTTGTGGGTGGTGGTGGTGACCACGTCGGCGAACGGCACAGGGTTGGGGTAGACGCCTGCTGCGACCAGACCGGCAACGTGGGCCATGTCGACGAACAGGTAGGCCCCGACCTTGTCGGCGATGGCGCGGAAGCGTGGGAAGTCCAGCACCTGGGAGTAGGCGGAGAAACCGGCGACGATCATCTTCGGCTTGTGCTCGAGCGCCAGACGCTCCACTTCGTCGTAGTCGATCAGGCCGTTACCGTCGATGCCGTACTGGATGGCGTTGTACAGCTTGCCCGAGGACGACACGCTGGCGCCGTGGGTCAGGTGGCCGCCGTGGGCCAGGCTCATGCCCAGGATGGTGTCGCCGGCCGACAGCAGGGCCAGGTAGACCGCCGCGTTGGCCTGGGAACCGGCGTGCGGCTGAACGTTGGCGTAGTCGGCGCCGAACAGTTGCTTGGCGCGGTCGATGGCCAGCTGTTCGACCACGTCGACGTACTCGCAGCCGCCGTAGTAACGCTTGCCTGGATAGCCTTCGGCGTACTTGTTGGTCAGAACCGAACCCTGGGCTTCCATGACCGCTGGGCTGGTGTAGTTTTCCGAAGCGATCAGCTCGATGTGCTCTTCCTGGCGCAGGGCTTCTTGCTGCATGGCTTCGAAGAGCTCGGCGTCGTACTTGGCAATGGTCAAATCACGGCTGAACATGGCGGTCCTCAAGGATCGGGGCTGAAGTGGGGTGGCATTCTAACCCATTGCTCCGGAGGCTGGCACATGAAGTGGCGTCATGTCGCGGCGCAAAGGCGTTCAGGATCCTGGGCAGCCTTTTGCAGAACCCAGCGCGTGCCTACCCAGAGCAAGCAGGGCGTGACGGGGCGGCAGCTCGAGCTACTGGAACATGAACAGCGTTTCGTTGCTGAACTGGGCTTCGAACTGGTTCGCCGGCATTGGCCGACCGAACAGGTAGCCCTGCACTTCGTCGCAATCGTGCTCGCGCAGGAACTCCAACTGCTCGTGGGTCTCCACGCCCTCGGCGATCACCGCCAGGTTGAGGCTGTGGGCCATGGCGATGATCGCCCGGGCGATCTGCGCGTCCTGCTCGCCCTCGGGCAGGCCGTCGACGAAGGTACGGTCGATCTTCAGCACATCGATGGGGAACTGCTTGAGGTAGTTGAGCGACGAATAGCCGGTACCGAAGTCGTCCACCGCGATGCTCAGGCCCAGCTTCTTCAGGCTGTCGAGGATGTGCATGGCTTCGTTGACCTCGCGCATCAGGATGCTCTCGGTCAGTTCCAGCTCCAGGCAGGCCGGCGGCAGGCCGGTGGCCTCGAGAATGCTGGCGATCTGCGTGCCCAACTGGCCGTCGGAGAACTGCCGTGCGGAGATGTTCACCGACACCTTCGGTACCCGCACTTTGGCCTTGTGCCAGGCCTTGAGCTGGCGGCAGGCCTCACGCAGCACCCAGTCGCCGACATCCACCACCAGCCCCAGCTCCTCGATCACCGGGATGAAATCGCCCGGCGGCACCAGGCCGCGACGCGGATGACGCCAGCGCAGCAGCGCCTCGGCGCCGGTCAGGCGCTTGCCGTCGCCGCTGAACTGCGGTTGGTAGTAGAGGATGAACTCGTTCTGCTCCAGCGCGTGGCGCAGGTCGCTCTCCAGCTCCAGGCGCTCCAGGGCGCTGGCGTTCATGTCGGCCTGGTAGAACTGGAAGTTGTTCTTGCCGCGCTCTTTGGCGTGGTACATGGCCGTGTCGGCGTTCTTCATCAACTGGCTCAGCTCGTTGCCGTCCTGCGGACTCAGAGCGATGCCGATGCTGGCGGTGACGAAGAATTCGCGGCTCTCCAGCACGAACGGCCGCACCAGGCTGCCGAGGATGTTCTCGGCCACATGGATCGCCCGGTTCAGGGCCATCTCGCGGCTGCTGCGCGGTTGCAGCAGCAGGGTGAATTCGTCGCCGCCCATGCGCGCCACGGTGTCGTCTTCGTCGACGCAGGCCAGCAGGCGCTCGGCCATGTCCTTGAGCATGCGGTCGCCGGCGGCGTGGCCGAGGGAGTCGTTGATCGGCTTGAAGCGGTCCAGGTCGAGGAACATCAACACCACCCACGACTTGTGCCGTTCGGCCTGTTGCAACGCGGTGTGCAGACGGTCCTGGAACAGCGTGCGGTTGGGCAGGTGGGTGAGGGCGTCGTAGTAGGCCAGGCGGTGGATGCGCTGTTCGCTGGCCTTGCGCTCGCTGATGTCGGTGAAGAAGCACACGTAGCTGGCCAGGTCGCGTTCTTCGTCCAGCACTGCGGTAATGCCGACCCACGCCGGGTAATGCTCGCCGCTGCGGCGCTTGAGCCACACTTCGCCTTCCCAGGTGCCGCGCTGGTTGAGTTGCTTGAGCACATAGCCCAGGTGGGCGTCCTGTTGGCCTTCGACGGTGAGCATGTTCGGGCGCTGGTCGAGCACCTCGTCCGGCGCATAGCCGCTGACCCGGCTGAAGGCCTCGTTGACCTGGACGATGAACCCGGCCGGGTCGGTGATCAGGATCGCCGACGTGGAGTGCTCGAACACCGTCGCGGCCATGCGCAGGTCTTTTTCGGCGCGGCGCTGCTGGCTGATGTCGCGGCCCACGCCGAGCAGGCCTTCGAAATGCTCCTGGTCGTCCCACACCAGCACCAGGCGCAGCTCGATGGGAATCTTGCGGCCATCGGCGCGCAGGCAGTCGAACAGAAACACCTGGGTCGGCAATTGGCTGCGCAGGGCCTGCAGTTGCTCGCGGTTGCCCAGCGCCTGGGTGAGCCGCTCCATCAGCGCATGGATACCGCTGAGCTGGGCTGGGTTGGCCACCACCGTCGGCCAGCCGTTCTCGAAGATGTAGTCCACCGAGTAGCCGAGCACGCTGTGCACCGACGGGCTGATGTAGTTCAGTTGCAGCGCGCTGTCGGTGGAGAAGATCACGTCGCTGATGCTCTCGGCGAGCATGCGGTAGCGCTGCTCGCTGTCGCGCAGCGACTGGCTGGCCTCGATCTGTACGGTGACGTCCTTGCCCACGCCGATGATCCGCGTGACTTGGCCTGCATTGTCGCGGGTCAGCGCCTGTTCGCGGATCTCGTAGCAGCGCCAGTTGCCGTCGCGGTGACGGAAACGCAACTGACAGTGCAGCAGTTGGCTATGGCCGGTGTCTCGGCGCAACTGGCGCAGGCGCTGGTATTGGTCGGCGTCCTCGGGGTGCAGCAGCACCTCCCAGAAGTGATCGCCCATCTGCGCCAGTTCCGCGCGGTCGTAGCCCAGGGTCTGGCCGAGGTGACGGTTGCTGAAGATCATGCGCCGGCTGTGCACGTCCTGCACATACAACTGGTCGGGCACGGTGCGCACCACGTCCGACCAGAAGCTTTCGCGCTCCAGCAGCGACAGCTCCACCTGCTTGCGGCTGGTGATGTCGCTGATGCTCAGGATCACCGCCTGATAGTCGCGGCGCTGCTGCGGCAGGCGGGCCATCAGCCACAGGTGCAGGTCGCCGCCTTGGGGCGCGGGCAGGCGCACTTCCATCTCGAACTGGGCACGCTGCTCGATCAGGGCGTCGAGCAACTGCATGCCGATGCTGTCACGGCCTTCGCCGCTGCCCTCGATCAGCCGTTGCCAGGCCCCTTCGCTGCTGGACACGTTGAGCAACTGACGGGCGACCTGGTTGATCTCGGTGATTTTCAGTTCCTGCAACAGGTTGCGCCGCAGGGTCGGCTCCAGCGCCAGGCTGTGCTTGAGCGCGGTGTGATTGCGCGTGTGGTGACGGTCGAGTTGAGCGGGCAGGCTGGAGAGGTCGAGCACGCACAGGGCCACGCCGGTACTGTCGAAGATGTCCTGATAGCGGCGACGGTCTTCCTGCAAGGCGCGGTGGCGACGGCGCATGTTGATCAGCGCCAGGCCCGGCAGCAGCGCGCAGAACAGCACCAGCAGGCTCTTGCCCAGCAGCGGCGGCAGCAGCTTGTTGCGCACGGCGTTGGGGTCGTAGAGCCCGCGCAGTTGCCAGGTGCTGTTGTCGATGAAGGTCAGCAGGATGCTGTGCAGGGCCGACAGATCGCCACGCGCGCTCGCGCTGGTGTCGAGCACACTGCCATCGCGGCTGTTCTCCAATAGCCACAGCGGATGCCGTGCGCCATTGAATCGGCGAGTCAGCACCTGGTAGTAGTCGTTGGACAGGCGCAGCAGCCAGTAGCCAGAGGTCGGCTCGCTGGACTGGCGCAACAGCAGGTAGATCAGGCTCTGGTCGGTGGCATTGTCATAGAAGAAGCCGGCGCCCTGACTCTGGCGCAGCAGGCGCTCGATGTCCTCGCGGTCCGGGCTGGCGCTCAGGCTGTCGCTGCGCATCGCCCCGTCACGGTCCAGCCAGGCGAGGTCGCGCAAGCTGGGCAGTTGCTCGCGCAAGGACTGCAGCAGCGCCGGCAGGGCTTCAGGCGACGGTGGATTGCCGTAGGGCTGAACCAGGTTGATCGCCTGTTGCGCCTCAAGAGCCATGCTCAAGGTCAGGTGATTGGCCAACTCTTCGCCCGCTGCCACGCTCTGCTCGCGCACGTCGATCTGGGTCTGGCGGAACTGCGAGAACAGTTGCCAGGCCAGCAGGCCGAGCAGCACCAGGGCCAGCAGGGCGAGCGCACCCTTGAGCGAGCCACGCAACGAGGCGGGCGACGCCGGTGACTCAATAGGCGGTCGAATGAAGTGGGTCAAGCGTTGGTCCTGCGATTGGGCTGGCGTAGGCAGGGGCAGGCATGCACGCGGCAGGCCGCCGTGGCGCACTATAGGCCGGTCGCACGAAAGCGGCTAGCATGCCTTGGATTATGGCTAAGTGCCAGCCCCTAAACCGCCATTCGCCGGACGGTGTGACGTTCTGCACGGTGGGCAAGCTGTGCGAGAATGCCGGCCGTTTCATAGTCAATGCATCGGAGAAGCTCGGTTTGGTTATCCACTATTCCACCAATGGTCTCGATTCCGCCTGCGGGCGCAGCAGCCAGACGCTGGCCAGCACGGCCGTGGCCGAACAGGTGTCGTGCAAATCCTGTCAGCGCTCGTTAGCCAAGCCCGAGGCTGCGACGGCGGTGCGCAAGAGCCCATCGCTGGCCGAGCTGCGCAAGTCGGCCAAGGCCGCGGTCGAGCCGGTGGCGGTGGCTGCAGCCGTCGCGGCTCAAGGCACGCCAGCGCCCAAGGCAGTGACCAAGCCCGCCAGCAAACCGGCTGGCAAGACCGTGCAGACGCCGGCCCGTGCGGGAGGGTTCAGCGCCAAGGCCGAATGGGCCGCACGCTTGGCCGAGCAGCAAGGGCAGTCGCGGCTGCCGCGTGGCAAGGGTAGGCAGCGGCACGTCTGAGGTCGGGCGTTCGAGGGTTCCTGGCATGGACGTGACGTAGCCAGCGGCACTCTGTTCAGCCGTGCGCTGGATTCACGCCACCGCGCCGCCTTGCCCCAGTGCAGGTGCCGCGGTTGAGTTGGCACAGCGGGGCGGACATAATGCCCGGCTTGGCTGCGAGCGCCAGGACATCCGAGCGCAGCGGGGCCAGTAGGCCTCCATTGGCGCGCCCAGGCGCGCGGCACGTGTTCTCTCCCATGCCGTCAACGCGTCCTGGCGCGGCTCAACGGGATTCACTCATCATCATCGAGGTGCCTGGAATGGCTCAATACGTCTACACCATGCATCGGCTGAGCAAGGTCGTGCCGCCGAAGCGGGAAATCCTCAAGAACATCTCCCTGTCGTTCTTCCCCGGGGCCAAGATCGGCGTGCTGGGCCTGAACGGCGCCGGTAAGTCGACCCTGCTGCGGATCATGGCGGGCGTGGACAAGGAATTCGACGGCGAAGCCCGTCCGATGCCCGACATCAACGTCGGCTACCTGCCCCAGGAGCCGCAGTTGGACCCGAGCAAGACGGTGCGTGAAGTGGTCGAGGAAGCGGTCAGCGTGATCAAGGACGCCCAGGCGCGCCTGGACGAAGTCTACGCGGCCTACGCCGATCCGGACGCCGACTTCGACAAGCTGGCCGCCGAGCAGGCCAAGCTCGAAGCCATCCTGCAAGCGGCCGACGGCCATAACCTGGAGCGCCAGTTGGACGTGGCCGCCGACGCCCTGCGCCTGCCGGCCTGGGACGCGCGCATCGAGCACCTGTCCGGTGGCGAGAAGCGCCGTGTGGCCCTGTGCCGCCTGCTGCTGTCGGCCCCTGACATGCTGCTGCTGGACGAACCGACCAACCACCTGGACGCCGACTCGGTGGCCTGGCTCGAGCGCTTCCTGCACGACTTCCCCGGCACCGTGGTGGCCATCACCCACGACCGCTACTTCCTCGACAACGTCGCGGGCTGGATCCTCGAGCTCGACCGTGGCGCCGGCATTCCGTACGAGGGCAACTATTCCGGCTGGCTGGAAGCCAAGTCTTCGCGCCTGGAGCAGGAATCCAAGCAACAGAGCGCCCACGAGAAGGCCATGAAGGAAGAACTGGAGTGGGTGCGCAAAGGCGCCAAGGCCCGCCAGTCCAAGTCCAAGGCCCGTCTGCAGCGTTTCGAGGAAATGCAGTCGCAGGAATTCCAGAAGCGCAGCGAAACCAACGAGATCTACATCCCGGCCGGTCCGCGCCTGGGCGACAAGGTCATCGAGTTCAAGAACGTCAGCAAGGGCTACGGCGATCGCGTACTGATCGACAACCTGTCGTTCGCCATGCCCAAGGGCGCCATCGTCGGCGTGATCGGCGGGAACGGTGCCGGTAAATCCACCCTGTTCCGCATGATCATGGGCAAGGAGCAGCCGGACTCGGGCAGCATCGAGATCGGCGAAACCGTGCAACTGGCCTGCGTCGACCAGAGCCGCGAGGACCTGGACGGTGCCAAGACCGTGTTCCAGCAGATCTCCGACGGCTCCGACCAGATCCGTATCGGCAGCTACGAGATTCCGTCGCGTACCTATGTCGGTCGCTTCAACTTCAAGGGCGGCGACCAGCAGAAGTTCGTCAAGGACCTGTCCGGCGGTGAGCGTGGTCGTCTGCACCTGGCGTTGACCCTGAAGGAGGGCGGCAACGTCCTGCTGCTCGACGAACCGTCCAACGACCTGGACGTCGAAACCCTGCGTTCGCTGGAGGAAGCGCTGCTGGACTTCCCAGGCGCGGCCATCGTGATTTCCCACGACCGGTGGTTCCTGGACCGTGTGGCGACTCACATCCTGGCCTACGAGGACGACTCGAACGTGGTGTTCTTCGAGGGCAACTACACCGAGTACGAAGCCGATCGCAAGAAGCGCCTGGGCGACGCCGCTGCCCAGCCGCACCGCGTACGGCACAAGAAGCTGGCGCAGTAACTCAGCGTCGGATGCACAACGATGGGGCCCTAAGAGGCCCCATTTTTGTGCCTGGCTGTTAGGCGAGTTGGCGTTGCAGCGGTGTGCCACAGCCGAAAATGGCCGTTGCAGAGCTGGCCTGCTGTGTCCTCAAGAGCGCTGTAGCATTTGTATACATTTATATAATCGCACCAAAAAAATTCAAAAAAACGACATTTCGCCCTGTTACAGTGCGATGGCTTCTTGCTAGAGTCCGGAAAAATCAATAAGTCCAATCCTCTTGGTGAGATGTCTACCATGATCGAATCCGTCGACCATTTCCTCGCACGCCTCAAGCAGCGTGACCCTGCCCAGCCAGAGTTCCACCAGGCCGTCGAAGAGGTGCTACGCAGCCTCTGGCCGTTCCTCGAAGCCAACCCCCATTACCTGCAGGCCGGCATTCTCGAGCGCATGGTCGAGCCGGAGCGCGCGGTGCTGTTTCGCGTGTCGTGGGTCGACGACCAAGGCAAGGTGCAGGTCAACCGGGGTTATCGCATCCAGATGAGCAGCGCCATCGGCCCGTACAAGGGCGGCCTGCGCTTCCACCCGTCGGTGAACCTGGGCGTGCTCAAGTTCCTGGCCTTCGAGCAGGTGTTCAAGAACTCCCTGACCTCGTTGCCCATGGGCGGCGGCAAGGGCGGCTCTGATTTCGATCCCAAGGGCAAGAGCGACGCCGAAGTGATGCGCTTCTGCCAGGCCTTCATGAGCGAGCTGTACCGGCACATCGGTGCCGACCTGGACGTACCGGCCGGTGACATCGGCGTCGGCGCCCGCGAAATCGGCTTCCTGTTCGGCCAGTACAAGCGCCTGGCCAACCAGTTCACCTCGGTGCTGACCGGCAAGGGCATGACCTACGGCGGCAGCCTGATCCGCCCCGAAGCCACCGGCTACGGCTGCGTGTACTTCGCCGAAGAGATGCTCAAGCGCCAAGGCCTGCGCATCGACGGTCGCCGGGTGGCGATTTCCGGCTCGGGCAACGTCGCCCAGTACGCCGCGCGCAAGGTGATGGACCTGGGCGGCAAAGTCATTTCCCTGTCCGACTCCGAAGGCACGCTGTTCTGCGAAGCGGGTTTGAACGACGAGCAGTGGAATGCGCTGCTGGCGCTCAAGAACGTCAAGCGCGGTCGCATCAGCGAGCTGGCCGAGCACTTTGGCCTTGAGTTCCGCAAGGGCCAGACGCCCTGGAGCCTGCCGTGCGATATCGCTTTGCCGTGCGCCACGCAGAACGAATTGGACCTGGAGGACGCCCGCGCGCTGCTGAGCAATGGCTGCCTGTGCGTGGCCGAAGGCGCCAACATGCCGACCACGCTGGCGGCGGTGGACCTGTTCATCGAGGCCGGAACGCTGTTCGCACCGGGCAAGGCGTCCAATGCCGGCGGCGTGGCGGTGTCGGGGCTGGAGATGTCGCAGAACGCCATGCGCCTGCTGTGGACCGCGGGCGAGGTGGACAGCAAGCTGCACGCGATCATGCAGTCGATTCACCATGCGTGCGTGCATTACGGGCAAGAGGCGGATGGTTCGGTCAATTATGTGAAGGGGGCCAACATTGCAGGCTTCGTCAAGGTGGCCGATGCGATGTTGGCGCAAGGGGTGGTGTGAGGCTTAGCCCCTGTTGAACCCAGGTGTACGGCGCCTCGCGGGCCGTACACCTCGCAGGCGAGATGCCGATCAGACGTAGTTCAAGACCAGGTTATCGATGAACGTATCTCCACCGCCATCAATGAACTTGAACGAACTGATCAGCTCGCCAGGCGTGATGTAAGACACTCGCGTGCTATAGATCGTATAGCCGGCAGATGGATAGTTGGTGAACGCTGGGGTAGTTATCGAGCCAATCAGCCGACCGTTGTCATCGAAAAACTCCACTCGGCTTGGGACTCTCGACGCGTCCGCGATATCAAACGCTATCGAACGTGCCCGTACTTTTAGCCGGAATAACACCTGACTATGTTGGTGTGCATATATGAGGGCGCCCGTCGTAGGAAACCAACTGGGATTCCAATTAAATGGCTGGGAGGCACTGCCACTTAGCAGTTCTACGGTGCAGAGATAGTAGTTGACTGGAGCGTTCCGTCTGAAGCTGAACTGAGAAGAGTAGTAGTTGAAATTTTCATAATGCGCCGACAGGATCAGGCTCCCCTTCATCGTGAACGAGGAGGGTTGTGAGGTAAACGTATCGCCCGAAGGGTGACGCTCGACATGGTAGCTCAGCACCACCTCCTGTGTATTCAGTTTCGCCACGTCTGCAAGCGTGAGAGTGATGGACTGTTTACCCAGTGTGGTGACCTGTTGGCTTTTGAGGATGGTGTTGCCGAATTTGATGCTGATGACGTCACCGACCGCCATATTGTGATAATGCGGCACTTCGATGACCAAGCCGGTGTGCGTAATTTTGCTCAGGTCAATCGAGCCGTTGGGAAACGCCGGAACTGTCAGTGGGCCGCTGAGTTTTTGCAGCATGGCTTGGGTGGCCATATTGAAGACGAAGTCTTGCGAGGCCTGGTCCGGTTTATCGTCATTCTCCCAACTGACGATATAGTAGACCGTCACCTTGACTGGGATGTCGCCCTTCACGTTCAAGTACTCTGCAGGCACTTGGAAGGGGCTGACTTCGTCGCCGGCTTGCAAGCGCTGTTCGTCTTCGAAGTAACCGCCCTCGGACGTTTCCCAATACAGCGTTACCGTGCAGGGCGTCGGTTGAGTCGCTGTTTTGGGAATGAAGATCTCCAGGTCGTATTCATACTCTGGCAATTCGGGATCCAGCACGTTACTGGGCAGGGCTTGCTCGGTGAACGGTGCGGGCAGTGTTTCTGACAGGTATCCGATGTCATACCTGGCCGAATCGGACTCGATGATTTTCTCCCCTCGTTTGATCTGGTAGAAAACGTCCACCCAACCGCCGTCCAGAGGCTTGAGGAACACCGAACCCCGTAACTGCACGGACAGCACTTTGCCCACCCGGCTCTTGCTCACCCTGATCATCTTGCTGCTCAGGACCAAGGGTTTGTTGTCCGAGGTGACGCCGATCCAGCGTACCGTCACTTCGTCCTCTTCCTTGAGTCCGGCTTCGACCGGTATGCGTACGTGCAAAACCGTGTGGTCGGCACCGATCCAGTAATCCTCGTTCTTGTCTTTGTTAAGCACAGGCGGGGGGAGGCCGACCGCTTCACCCTCGATATCAATGAACGCTGCCTCGGAGGTGGTCTCGGTGCCGTTTCGTTTCAGTGTATAGGTCAGGCGCGTGCTACCGCCGGATAGCGCTGCCAGCGCTTCGAACGGCGCCTTGAACTCCAGCTGAGTGCTGTCTTTGGTTACTTCCTCAGGCCCGTAGGTTACGGGAATGACCTGTCCTGTACCGGTGGTTCCGTTCCAGTTGAGCGTGATCAGGTCCTTGGCCTTGAACTGGCCTGTAATCCGGATCAGCACATGGTCGCTGCCCAACGTGGTCAGGTCGATCTTGCCGGTGGTATTGACCTTGCCGTCAGCCCCGACCACCACGGGGGCGGTCAGTGGAGCGGGTTGCAGCTGCACATGCACGAAGGCATCTTTCGACCATTCAGATTCATTGCCCACTACGTCGGTGACGAAGTAGTAAACGGGCAGTTGCTTGCTGTCCCCTGCTTTCTTGATGACGGCTTCATCGACCATGATGACCACCGGCTTGCCCACCTCTGCCGCCGTGACGACATGGTCGATCGTTTCATCGCCCCAGTACAGCGTGATCACGTCCGATACATTCATACTCAGGTAGGGAGGAACGGTCACCTTGATTTTGGCTTTCGCGTCGGCCGCACCGATCACTTTCGATGCAGGCAGGGTGACGATGGGCGCGCTGAGTTCTTCGTCGACACCCTTGGCGCCATCGACACCCGGCTGTCCAATTCGGAACAACGTCTTGCTGCTTGGCGAGGTCAAGCGAATCTTGCCGTCATCTTGAACATGGTAGGACAGCGTGCGACTCCCTTTTGGAATATCTGCGCCGTCAACGCGTAACGTCAGGTAGTGACCCACATCGTTTTTGTCGATCAGCTTGAGGCTGACGATGACATCATTCCAAAAGACGACTACCAGCTCGCCCGCCGTCATACCTTTGTACGGCGGCACGATGACCAGTACGCTGTCGTTGTACTGCTCTACCACTTCGTCGTTGATGCCGAGGTCTGCGTTACCGACGCCAATCAGCGCGCCTTGGATGAAGGGTCGCTGTGGATCATTGGTGTCGGCCGGGTAGGTCTTCTTGACGTGCTGGGCGAAGGTCGCCAGGTCACTGTTGACTGAGTCCTTGCCTTCGGAGTCATCGATGATGACTTCTTCGAGCGGGGTAGCAGGTGCTGAATTGGGCTTCGTGGTTGACATGGTCAAGTCCCTCTGCATGTTGTGCCAACATGGCCACTTAACTTAGAGGCGGCTTCGCCTATCCAACAACTGATAGAAATGCTAGGCCTGTCTGAACAGCCTTGACACGAAGCTCAGGCAAGGCGAATACCTTCTGGCAACGGTCGCAATCGCGCTCCAGGCGGTTTTGCACGCAGCGTCGGCAGCGTCAAGGCGCCTGGAGCTTCTGCGCACATGGGCCATTCCGAGCCAGGCCTAAGAGATGGCGAGGCAGCGAGACACGTTGATGACGTGTCGGTCAGTCAGCCACCGATCTCAACGGCCAGGATTGCGATGTTCACATCGCCCCTAGGCCGGCGCCACAGCACCTCATCCCCCGGCTTGGCCCCCAGCAACGCACGACCCAATGGCGAGCCCCAGTTGACCAGGCCGTGTGCCGCATCGGCCTGGTCTTCGCCGACCAACTGCACGGCATGCTCTTCATCCTGCTCGTCGACGAACCGCACGCGGCTGCCGATCTGCACCTTCTCCTCGGAATGGGCACGCGGCACCACTTGGGCGCTTTGTACCCGCGCACGGAAGTAGCGCAGGTCGCGCTCGGTGTCGGCCAACTGCTGTTTGTCGGCGCGTTCGCCTTCGGCCTTCAGGCGGCTGCGCAGGGCCTCAAGATCAGCGACGCGTTGCTGCAGTTGTGCCAGTCCGCTGGCGGTGACGTAGTTGGGTTGGTCGCTGACCCGGCGTTCCACCGGCTGGCTCGCCTGGGCGGCGGCCTGGTCCTCGTTGACGAATGCTCGACTCATGAATGGCCTCCTTTATCAGCAGACCATGGTGGGGGAGGCGGGGTTTCAGCGGATGCCTGTGGCCGACTCAGTTGTGGCGATAAGCGCGCGCAGCGTCACGGTCTTTTTCCTTTTGCCAATCGCGGTCACGCTCATCCCAGTAACGTTCGCGGTACTGGCGAAGGTCTTCACTGTTCTGCATTGCGTTGCACTGGCGAAAGCCATCGTCCCAGCCGGTTTCATACTGACGTTCGTGCAGGTAGCGCGGCACGTCCTTGCGAAAATCGCCGACCATCAACCCCGCCGCCTGGCGACCGCTGCCGCAGCCGTCTTGAAAACCGTCGGCGTAGGCGGGCGGATAGCCTTGATGGAGCATCTGTTCGTGGGTGGACTGGCAGCCAACCAGCAGCAGGGTGAAGCACAGAGCGAAGCCATACCGCGACATGGACACTGGACCTCCGGGAGATAAGGAGAGTCTAGGCCGGGAATTGTCGCGGCGATGTCAAAATGCCGTAACCGGATTGCGATCTTTACGCGGTGCCTACCGAGGTGGCGTGTTCATTCGCGAGGCCGGCAGTCTTGCGGACAGGCTCAGTACTGGTACCACTTCAACTCCAGCATCACTTCGTTCTGTGCGCTGGCCAGGTGGCTGAACTCGCGCTTGGCGCTGAGCCGCAGGCCCAGGTTCTGGGAAATTTCCCACTGTTGGTTCAGGCTCAGGCTGCGACGCACTTCGCCATTGGTGAAGTAGTCACCTTTGGCTTCCAGGGTCATGTTGCCCAAGCCGTTGCGCCACAACAGACCGCCATTGAAGCCGGCCGCTGGCGAGACGAATTCGGCGAAGTCGTTGTTGTGCTCGACGCGGACCGTGCCCAGGGCAAAGCCGAGCAGCCCATCGGCCAGTTGCCAGGTCCCACCGCCACCGCCGTTGACGTGGCTGACCAGCACCTCGTCGTCGTGTTTGCCCGGTACCCGTTCCAAGCCGCCTGCAACCTGCCAGGACCAGGGCTTGAGCAGCTCGTTGCGTGGCGTCAGCGAGCGGATGGTGGCCAGGTCCAGTCGCTGGACCTGCCATTCATTGTGTTCGTATTGACGCAGCTTGAGCTGGAGGATCTCGATCTGCGCACCCAGCGGGAAGCCATAGGCGTTGTCGTTGAGGTCGTGGTAGGCCATGCGCAGGCCGTACTCGGCGAAGGCACGGTCCTCGCGGGTGCCGACGCCCAGTTGCCAGGTGCGCGACTGGTGACCGTCTTCGGGCAGGCCGGGGCGCTGGATGTCCAGCGGTGGTGGCGGGTTGCGGTTGATCGCCCGCAGCAGCTCGAAGCTGCGCTTGGCTTGCTCGGGGTCGCGTTCCTGGCCGGTAGCGCGGTAACGCTCCAGGCGATAGGCGGCGTCCTGCACCAAGGCCTGGCGCTCGCGGGGCAGGGCGGTGAAGGCCGGGCTTTGCAACTGCGCGGTGTCGGCGCTGACCGCCAGCACTTGCTGTTTCTCGTCGTGGTCGAGCGGCTCGGCGCGGGCCAGCAATTCGCGCTCGCGCGAAGGCCGGTAGCGCACGTCCGAGACCAGGCCGGACTGCTTGACCGCCTTGACCGTGTCGGTGGGGATGGCGGTGAGCGGGAACTGCGAGGTCAGGTCCAGGCCGGGGCGCGCCACTTGCAGCAGCTCCAGCAACCGGTAGGAGCAGTTCTCGTCGAAGAAGAAATAGTCGAACTGCACCTGCTTGAGTTCCCACACGTGCTCGACCATGCGCCCGGTCTCTTCCGGCGTCAGGTCCAGCTGGTACTCCCACAGGTCGCGGTTCTCCAGGCTGCGGTACTCGGAGAGTTTTTCCTGGTACGGCATCATCGCGAACAGTCCGGGGTAGCCGCCCATCAGGCCTTTCCAGGCGTAGAGGATGCTGTTGTCGCTGCCTTCGATGTAGGCGCCGAAGTTGATCGCGTAGCTGAGCAGCGTGGTGTCGTTGCTGCGGGTGTCGGCCTTGTCGATGCGCAGCAGGGTGTGGCCGAACATCGAGGACGGGCTGTTCAAGTACGCCGCCGGGAAGATCAGCACCGCGCTGTGCGGCGCCACGTCGGCGTACCAGCGCTGGTATTCCTGGCAGTCCGGCGTGGGCAGGTCGGTGAGCTGCAGTTGCTCGCGCAGCCAGCGGGTGCGCGCCGGGAAAACGCATTGGGCGTGCTTGTCGCCCAGGCTCGCCGGCGCGTACAGCGCATCGACCGTGGCCCGCAGCTCGCGGTCCGGGTGATGGGCGCCATCGGCGGCGAGAAAGAATTTGTCATCGTCCACATAACTGCGCCAACCGCCGAGCTTGGCGGTCTCGTAATGGCCCAGGGCGATCCAGTAGCGATCGGCGGCCAGGCGTTGCACGCGGGCTTCGTCCAGCGAAGGGGTCGCATAGGCGGGCGCGCAGGCGCATAGCGTCAGGTAGGCGAGGCGTTTGAGCATGTGGGGCAACTACTTCTGAAAGGTGCCAAAGGAAGGCGAACGAATCCCGCCCCGTGTGGGGCGGGATGGGCCGAACTTACGCCTCGGTGGCGTACTTGGCCAGTTGCGGGTCGTTTTTCAGAACAGCGATGGTGTTGCTGTGAACGTCTTCGGCAGTGACGTTGGCGCTGCTGAAGATCTGCTGGAAGTGGTCGTGAGTGACCGAGGCGAAGCGCGCGCGGTCTTCTGGTTTCACGCCCATGACCACGGCGTAGGTGGTCAGGGCTTCGCCCTGGCCTTGCGCCATGTCTTCGGACAGCTCGTTCATGGTGCCGTTCATGGCCAGCCAGGATTTGCCGCCGTAGGTCAGCGCAGCCTTGGTGGAGCAGCCGTTGGTGCCGGAGGTCATGCCGAAGGTGGCGTTACCGGAGGTGCCGTTGGTGGTGGAAGCCAGGAAGTGCGCCGGCGTGCCGCGCTGGCCTTCGAACAGCAGGTTGCCCCAACCGCAGTTCGGGCCGCCTGGCGCTTCTGCCATGGCGTTGATCGAAACCGCGGCGAACAAGGTACCCAGAAGAATCCGTTTCATAGCGTTATTCTCTTTTTCGATACGTATCAATGATCAGGGTTGTCTGGCAGTTCATTGCCAGGCGGGAAAGCATGATACCCACCCGCGCAGTTTGGAGTTTAGGCGCTAACCATTAGTTGCGTCAGCGATTGCGAAAAATTCTATTGCACGCGCTTTTTGCGCTGCGACATAAAGTCTAGGCGAGCCTTGCCAGGCGCGCGCCCACAGCCCCAGAATGCCTTCATCCGCCCCGCCGAAGTAAGGAAACCCGATGCCCGATCCCGTTGCCGCGCGCCTGCGTCTGGCGCCCGAAGCCCTGACCCGGCGTTTCACGCCCGAGCAGTTCGCCTTCACCCACACCGACGATCTGGAGCCGTTTCGCGGAGTACTGGGCCAGGAACGTGCCGTCGAGGCCCTGCAGTTCGGCGTGGCCATGCCGCGGCCTGGTTACAACGTCTTCGTGATGGGTGAGCCCGGCACCGGCCGCTTCTCGTTCGTCAAACGCTACCTGAAGGCCGAAGGCAAGCGCCAGAAGACGCCGTCGGACTGGGTCTACGTCAACAACTTCGACGACCTGCGCGAGCCGCGTGCCCTGGAGTTGCCGTCAGCCAGCGCCAGCGAGTTCATCGCCGACATGAATGGCCTGATCGGCAACCTGCTGGCGACCTTCCCGGCGGTGTTCGAACACCCGGCCTACCAGCAGAAGAAAGGCGCCATCGACCGCGCCTTCAACCAACGCTATGACCGCGCCCTGGATGTGATCGAGCGGGCGTCGTTGGAAAAGGGCGTGGCGCTGTACCGCGACGCCAGCAACGTGGCGTTCACCCCCATGGCCGACGGCAAGGCGCTGGATGAAGCCGAGTTCGCCCAGTTGCCCGAAGAGGTGCGCGAACAGTTCCACGAGGACATCGCCGCGCTGGAGGAGCGCCTCAACGAGGAGCTGTCCAGCCTGCCGCAGTGGAAGCGCGAGTCGAACAATCAACTGCGCGAGCTCAACGAAGAAACCATCACCCTGGCCCTGCAACCGCTGCTGGCGCCGTTGTCGGAGAAGTACGCCGAGAACGCGGCGGTGTGCGCCTACCTGCAATCGATGCAGTTGAACCTGCTGCGCACCGTGGTCGAGCAACTGGTCGACGATGCCAAGACCGACGCCGTGGCGCGCAAGATGCTCGAAGAGCAATACGCGCCGAGCCTGGTGGTCGGTCATCCGCTGGACGGCGGCGCGCCGGTGGTGTTCGAGCCGCATCCGACCTACGACAACCTGTTCGGGCGCATCGAATACAGCACCGACCAGGGCGCGCTTTCCACCTCCTACCGGCAACTGCGCTCTGGGGCTCTGCACCGGGCCAACGGCGGCTTCCTGATTCTCGAAGCCGAGAAAATGCTCGGCGAGCCCTTCGTCTGGGATGCCCTCAAGCGCGCGTTGCAATCGCGCAAGCTGAAGATGGAGTCGCCGCTCGGCGAATTGGGGCGTATCGCCACCGTCACCCTCACGCCGCAGATGATCCCGCTCAACGTCAAGCTGGTGATCATCGGCTCACGCCAGCTCTATTACGCCCTGCAGGACCACGATCCAGATTTCCAGGAGATGTTCCGCGTCCTGGTCGACTTCGACGAAGACATGCCGATGGTCGACGAGAACCTGGAGCAGTTCGCCCAGTTGCTGCGCACGCGCACCAACGAGGAAGGCATGGCGCCGCTGACCAGCGATGCGGTGGCGCGCCTGGCCACCTTCAGCGCACGCCTGGCAGAGAACCAGGCGCGGCTGTCGGCGCGCATCGGCGACCTGTTCCAGTTGGTCAGCGAGGCCGACTTCATTCGCCAATTGGCCGGTGACGAGATGACCGACGCCGGGCACATCGAGCGGGCGCTCAAGGCCAAGGCCACGCGCACCGGTCGGGTGTCGCAGCGAGTCCTCGACGACATGCTCGCCGGCATCATCCTGATCGACAGCGAAGGCGCAGCCATCGGCAAGTGCAACGGCCTGACCGTCTTGGAGGTGGGCGACTCGGCGTTCGGCATGCCGGCGCGGATCTCGGCCACGGTCTATCCCGGTGGCAGCGGCATCGTCGACATCGAGCGCGAAGTCAACCTCGGTCAGCCGATCCACTCCAAGGGCGTGATGATCCTCACCGGTTACATGGGCAGCCGCTACGCCCAGGAATTCCCCCTGGCCATTTCGGCGAGCATCGCCCTGGAGCAGTCGTACGGTTACGTCGATGGCGACAGTGCCTCGCTGGGCGAGGCCTGTACGCTGATCTCGGCGCTGTCGCGCACGCCGCTCAAGCAATGCTTCGCCATTACCGGTTCGATCAACCAGTTCGGCGAAGTGCAGGCGGTCGGTGGGGTCAACGAGAAGATCGAAGGCTTCTTCCGGCTGTGCGAGGCACGCGGCCTGACCGGCGAGCAGGGGGTAATCATTCCGCGCGCCAACGTCGCCACGCTGATGCTCGACGAGCGGGTGCTGCAGGCGGTGGAGGCGGGGCGCTTCCATGTGTACGCCGTCAGCCAGGCCGACGAGGCGCTGAGCTTGCTGGTGGGCGAAGAAGCCGGCACGCCGGACGAAAACGGCGAGTTCCCCGAAGGCAGCGTCAATGCGCGTGTGGTGGAGCGCCTGCGGGTCATCGCCGAGATGATCAGCGAGGAAGACATCAAGGACGCCGAGAAGGAACGGCTGGAGGAGATGGTGGCCCAGGCCAAGCCCGCCTGAGTCAACAAACCGGCGCTGGCGGCCAGTGGCTACCGTTCGGCGCCGGTTTTCCAACTCGACCTGTAGGCGTCTAGGCTGGAACTAAGGACGCTTTCAGGGTTCAGGATGAAAACAGCCTGCCGGTTGCAGGCTGAACAGGGCTTTGAAGGAGGGGACGCTGCCATGCGCAACCTCAGCCTTACCCGCCAGTGCCTCGGCCTGGTGACCCGTATCGAGTGCAGCATTCGTCCGCTGGCCGGCGACAATGGCCTGTGGACCTTGCTGTTCGCCGCCGGCATGGCCGGTGAGCAGCCATCGGCCATCAAGGCCCAAGGCCCGTTCCACGGTCCGCAGGTGGCCGAATCGGTGATGAACGCCGTGGTCGACAGCCTCACCCTGCACGGCTACCAGCTCAGCGATGACCCACAGATCTGGTGTCTGCATCTGCAGGCACAGTTGCGTCAGATCAATGGTGACCGCTGCCGCAACCTGGGTGACTACCGCTTCCGTCCGGACAACTGAACGTCGCTGAGGCAACGCTGCGGGCTTTTGCTGTCACAGGTGGCTGGCTATACTCGCGCGCCCTATGTGCGTCATTCACGAGTCCCTAGCCTCCATGGAACGTATTCTCGAAAATGCGATGTATGCCTCACGCTGGCTGCTCGCGCCGATCTACTTCGGTCTGTCCCTGGGCCTGCTGGCCCTGGCGCTGAAGTTCTTCCAGGAAGTGATCCACGTCCTGCCCAGCGTTTTCTCACTCAGCGAAGCCGACCTGATCCTGGTGATTCTGTCGTTGATCGACATGTCGCTGGTCGGCGGCTTGCTGGTGATGGTGATGATCTCCGGCTACGAGAACTTCGTCTCGCAACTGGATATCGACGACAACAAGGAGAAGCTCAACTGGCTGGGCAAGATGGACTCTTCGTCGCTGAAGATGAAAGTCGCCGCCTCCATCGTCGCCATCTCCTCGATCCACCTGCTGCGGGTGTTCATGGACGCGCAGAACATCTCCACCGATTACCTGATGTGGTACGTGATCATCCACATGACCTTCGTGGTGTCTGCGTTCGTCATGGGCTACCTGGACAAGCTCACCAAGCATTGAGCGGCAAGCTTCGAGCTTCAAGCGGCAAGAAAGAGCGGATAGGTGATGGGCTCTCGCTTGCAGCTTGCAGCTTGCAGCTTGCAGCTTGTAGCTTGCCGCTGGCAGCCTCCCGCTGCCCAATGTTAGGCTGCTCGCCCTTTTGACGAAGGGCGCGGATGTCAGGCGCCCTCAAGTGGAGCGAGCAATGTCCGAACTGAATCTGTCCACCGACGAAACCCGCGTCAGCTACGGCATCGGCCGTCAGCTGGGTGGCCAACTGCGTGACAACCCGCCGCCGGGCGTGAGCCTGGAAGCGATCCTGGCGGGCCTGACCGACGCCTTCAATGGCGCCGACAGCCGTGTCAGCGAGGCGGACCTGTCTGCCAGCTTCAAGGTCATCCGCGAAGTGATGCAGGCCGAAGCGGCGGCCAAGGCCGAAGCCGCTGCTGCCGTTGGCAAGCAGTTCCTGGCCGACAACGCCAAGCGCGACGGAGTCACCACCCTGGCCTCGGGTCTGCAGTTCGAAGTGCTGACCGCCGGCAGCGGCGCCAAACCGAGCCGTGAAGACAACGTGCGCACTCACTACCACGGCACCTTGATCGACGGCACCGTGTTCGACAGCTCCTACGAGCGCGGCCAGCCAGCCGAATTCCCGGTCGGTGGCGTGATCGCCGGTTGGACCGAGGCGCTGCAACTGATGAATGCCGGCAGCAAATGGCGCCTGTACGTGCCGAGCGAACTGGCCTATGGCGCCCAAGGCGTGGGCAGCATCCCGCCGCACAGCACACTGGTGTTCGACGTCGAGCTGCTCGACGTTCTGTAAGACCACGGCGTATTCATCCCAGGGTAAGCCCGTGCCGGCAGGCGGCGGGTTCACCCTGGGATGTCGTCGGCCCTGCCACACTCAATTCCAATCGGTTCCGCCAGGGCGCAACGCCCGTGCATAGCAGAACAGGAACAGGTTGCGCACCACCTCTTTCAGCACCCCCGGTTCACTCGAATTCAGCCCAGTGAGATCCAGGTCGCCCTGGTCGCGCAGTTCGTCGAGCGCTTCTTCTTCGAGCACGGCGCAGACTTCGCCGGTCTCGCGGTGCAGGATGCGCAGGTAGGGATGGGGACGGTCGAGCCAGGCGTCGATCAGGTAGGTCACGGCAATTCTCCTTGGAGAGCGATTTCCAATGAGAATAATTCTTATTATCAGAATAGCAAGTGTCTATTAGCCGAATTCTGCCAAATGGTGCAGCGGACCCCGTTGCAGGACCCGGCCGGACCGCCCGTGGGCAGTCCGGCGGCGGCAGGTCAGACCTTGCGCACGAACTCGGACTTGAGCTTCATGGCACCGATACCGTCGATCTTGCAGTCGATGTCGTGATCGCCATCGCACAGGCGGATGTTCTTGACCTTGGTGCCGACCTTGACCACCAGCGACGAGCCTTTGACCTTGAGGTCCTTGATCACGGTAACGGTGTCACCGTCCTGCAGGACGTTGCCGACCGAGTCCTTCTTCACCACGTCGTCGCTGGCCACCTCGGCTTCGCCGCTGGCCGACCATTCGTGGGCGCATTCGGGGCAGATCAGCTGGGTGCCATCCTCGTAGGTGTATTCGGAGTTGCAGGCGGGGCAGGGCGGCAAAGTGCTCACTTCGGTTCCTTGGTAGATAGGGGGATCAAAGGCGCACATTGTATAAGGTTTTGCCGCGCAGAGGTATTTTCTCTGGGCCAACGCAAGCGCGGGGCAGGCGCGCTCCCACAGGATGACGACGATCCTGGGAGCGGGCTTGCCCCGCGATAAGCACGATGGGGTCTATCGGTCAGTGCGTACGCGCGACCGCAAACTCGCTGAGCTCCACCAGCGCATCGCGATAGTCACTCGCCGGCAGCACTTCCAGGCAGGCGATGGCGCGGGCGACGTAGTCTCGGGCCAGGTTCGCGGTGTAGTCCAGCGCGCCGGAGGCTTCGACGGCCAGGCGGATCTGCTCGAGGTCTTCCAGGCCGCCTTTCTGGATGGCCTGGCGCACCAATGCGGCCTGCTCGGCAGTGCCTTCGCGCATGGTGTAGATCAGTGGCAAGGTGGGCTTGCCTTCGGCCAGGTCGTCGCCGACGTTCTTGCCCAGGGTCTCGGAGTCGCCCTTGTAGTCGAGCAGGTCGTCGACCAGTTGGAAGGCCACGCCCAGGTGGTCGCCGAAGGTACGCAGGGCTTCACGCTGCTGCTCGCTGGCACCGGCCAGCGCCGCGGCGCTGTGGGTGGAGGCCTCGAAGAGCATGGCGGTCTTGCCGCGGATGACGTCCATGTACACCTCTTCACTGGTGCTGGCGTCACGTACCCGCGACAGTTGCAGCACTTCACCCTCGGCGATCACCCGGGTGGCCTTGGAGAGGATCTGCATGACCGACATCGAGCCCAGTTCGACCATCATCTCGAACGAACGCGAATAGAGGAAGTCGCCCACCAGCACGCTGGGCGCATTGCCCCACAGGGCATTGGCGGTGGAGCGGCCGCGGCGCATGCCGGACATGTCCACCACGTCGTCGTGCAGCAGCGTGGCGGTGTGCAGGAACTCGATGGTCGCGGCCAGCAGGCGCAGGTCGTCGCCTTCGCGGCCCAGGGCCTTGCCGCACAGCAGTACCAGCAGCGGGCGCAGGCGCTTGCCACCGGCCGATGTGATATAGTCGCCGATCTTCGATACCAGCGGCACGCGCGAGGTCAGCTGCTTCTTGATGATCTCGTCGACGGCACTGAAATCGTCAGCCACCGCGCGGTAGAAGGATTGGGGTTGCATCGGCTGCTCCATTGAGGTTGCGCGGCATGCTAGGTCGCGGGTCCCGGTGTGTCAAGGCGCGCCGCCTGCGCCGCAGGGCCGGCACTTGCAAGGCTTCGACCGGTTGCGTACAATCGCGCACCCTAACTTCCTGGGCAGCACCTGCCTTACGCAATTGCACCGGGCCGTTCCAGCCTCGTGCAGCCATGCCAGCCAATACTCATCATATAAAGCGCTGGGTGAGCAGGATTATCGGAGATTCAAAATGTCCTACGCAGTAATCGTTACCGGCGGCAAGCAGTACAAAGTCGCTGAAGGTGAATTCCTCAAGATCGAGAAACTGGAAGTCGCCACTGGCGAATCCGTGACCTTCGATCGCGTTCTGCTGGTTGCCAACGGTGACGCCGTCACCATCGGTGCTCCAGTCGTTGCTGGCGCTAAAGTAGTGGCCGAAGTCGTTTCGCAAGGCCGCCACGACAAGGTTCGCATCATCAAGTTCCGCCGTCGTAAGCACCACATGAAGCGCATGGGCCACCGCCAGTGGTTCACCGAAATCAAAATCACCGGTATCCAGGCTTAATTGCCACGATCCCCTGAATTTATTGGAGAATTGAACCATGGCACACAAAAAAGCTGGTGGTAGTACTCGTAACGGTCGCGACTCAGAATCGAAACGCCTTGGCGTGAAGATGTATGGCGGCCAGGTCATCAAGCCGGGCAACATCATCGTCCGTCAGCGCGGTACCGAATTCCACGCTGGCTACGGCGTTGGCATGGGCAAGGACCACACCTTGTTCGCCAAGATCGACGGCGTGATCAAGTTCGAGAAGAAAGGCGAGTTCAACCGCCGCTATGTGAGCATCGTCGCCGCCTGATCGCGACGTCGCTCCAGAAGCCCCGTCATGCGACGGGGCTTTTTCGTTTGTGGTGAGCCTCTTGCAAAGCTGTTTGTCTGGGCTGCCGGCGTTGGTTTCTGGTTCGTACGGGGCCGCCGCGCTCATTTTTGCAAGAGCCTCAAGGTTTTCTGGTTTTCAACTCGTCGTTCGGCGAGAGGCGGTTTTGAATGAAGTTTGTTGACGAAGTATCGATCCGGGTAAAAGCCGGTGACGGCGGTAACGGTTGCATGAGCTTCCGCCGCGAAAAATTCATCGAGAACGGTGGTCCCAACGGCGGTGACGGTGGCGACGGCGGCTCGGTGTTCATGGTGGCCGACGAGAACCTCAATACCCTGGTCGACTACCGCTACACCCGCCACCACGAAGCCCAGCGCGGGCAGAATGGCGGCAGCACCGACTGCACCGGCAAGAAGGGCGAGGACCTGTACCTGCGCGTGCCGGTCGGCACCACGGTGATCGACGCCTCCACCCAGGAGATCATCGGTGACCTGATCACCCCCGGCCAGAAGCTGATGGTCGCCCAGGGCGGCTGGCACGGCCTGGGCAACACCCGCTTCAAGTCCAGCACCAACCGTGCGCCGCGCCAGACCACGCCAGGCAAGCCGGGCGAGCAGCGTGACCTGAAGATGGAAATGAAGGTGCTGGCCGATGTCGGCTTGTTGGGTCTGCCCAATGCGGGCAAGAGCACCTTCATCCGCTCGGTCTCGGCCGCCAAGCCGAAGGTCGCCGACTACCCGTTCACCACCCTGGTGCCGAACCTGGGCGTGGTCAGCGTCGACCGCTGGAAGAGCTTCGTCATCGCCGACATCCCCGGCCTGATCGAAGGGGCTTCCGAAGGCGCCGGCCTGGGTATCCGCTTCCTCAAGCACCTGGCGCGTACCCGCGTGCTGCTGCACCTGGTCGACCTGGCGCCGCTGGATGAAAGCAGCCCGGCCGATGCCGCCGAAGTGATCATCAACGAACTGGCGCAGTTCAGCCCGGCGTTGGTCGACCGCGAGCGCTGGCTGGTGCTGAACAAGGCCGACATGATCATGGACGAGGACCGCGACGCGCGGGTCAAGGAAGTGGTCGAGCGCCTGAACTGGGAAGGCCCGGTCTACGTGATTTCGGCCATCGCCAAGCAGGGCACCGAGCAGCTCAGCCACGACCTCATGCGTTACCTGGAAGACCGCGCCGACCGCCTGGCCAACGATCCGGCCTATGCCGCCGAGCTCAACGAGCTCGACCAGCGCATCGAAGACGAGGCCCGGGCCCAGTTGCAAGCCCTGGATGACGCCCGCACCCTGCGCCGCACCGGGGTCAAGAGCGTGCATGACATCGGCGACGATGACGACTGGGACGACTTCGAGGACGACGAAGACGGCCCGGAAATCATTTACGTGCGCGACTGACCGGTTGCAGTACACTGAACGCCGCTCTTCGAGTAGTGTGCCGTGATCAGGCTTGGGCGTTGAGCCCATCGCGGGACGAGCCCGCTCCCACAGGTCCGCTGCGATCCTTGTGGGAGCGGGCTTGTCCCGCGATGGCCTCAACACCCTCTCACGGTACGCCGCTCGAATGAGCGGCGTTTTGGTATCTACAGATTCGACATGGGTTGGAAGAGAAGATGCGAAGCAAGGTGACGGGCGCCCGGCGCTGGGTCGTGAAGATCGGCAGTGCGCTGCTGACCGCCGACGGCAAGGGCCTGGATCGTGGTGCGATGGCGGTCTGGGTCGAGCAGATGGTGGCGCTGCGCGAAGCGGGCGTGGAACTGGTGCTGGTGTCCTCCGGGGCCGTGGCCGCGGGCATGAGCCAACTGGGCTGGACTGCCCGACCCAGCGCGATGAACGAGTTGCAGGCTGCCGCGTCCATCGGCCAGATGCGTCTGGTGCAGGCCTGGGAGTCGAGCTTCGGCGAGCACGGCAAGCACACCGCACAGATCCTCCTGACCCACGACGACCTGTCCGACCGCAAGCGCTACCTCAACGCCCGCAGTACCCTGCGCACCCTGGTCGACCTGGGTGTGGTGCCGGTGATCAACGAGAACGACACCGTGGTCACCGACGAGATCCGTTTTGGCGACAACGACACCCTGGCGGCGCTGGTGGCCAATCTGGTCGAGGCCGACCTGCTGGTGATCCTCACCGACCGCGACGGCATGTTCGACGCCGACCCGCGCAATAACCCCGAAGCCCAGCTCATCCATGAAGCCCGTGCCGACGACCCGTCGCTCGATGCCGTGGCCGGCGGCACCGGTGGCGCGCTCGGTCGCGGTGGCATGCAGACCAAGCTGCGCGCCGCGCGCCTGGCAGCCCGTTCCGGTGCCCATACCATCATCATCGGCGGGCGCATCGAGCGCGTGCTCGATCGGCTCAAGGCCGGCGAGCGCCTGGGCACGCTGCTGTCGCCCGAGCGCGGCATGCTCGCGGCGCGCAAACAATGGCTGGCCGGCCATCTGCAGACCCGTGGCACGCTGATGCTCGATGCCGGTGCCGTCAAGGCCCTGCGCGAGTCGCACAAGAGTCTGCTGCCGGTCGGCGTGAAGACCGTGCAGGGCAGTTTCCGGCGCGGCGAAATGGTGGTCTGCGTGGGCCCGGACGGTCTTGAAGTGGCACGCGGCCTGGCCAACTACAGCGCCCTGGAGGCGCAGAAGATCATCGGTCAGCCGTCCGATGCCATCGAGCGTCTGCTGGGCTACAGCGCCGAGCCGGAGCTGGTGCACCGCGACAATTTGGTACTGGTCTGAGGAGTTCGCACATGCTGAAAAGGATGATTGCCGTGGCCGCGCTGGCGCTGCCGATGGTGGCTGGGGCCGATGAAATCGGTCAGGTGTCGACGGTGTTCAAGTTCCTTGGGCCGAATGACCGTATCGTGGTCGAGGCCTTCGACGATCCCAAGGTGGAGGGTGTGACCTGCTACTTGTCGCGGGCCAAGACCGGCGGGGTGAAGGGTGGGCTGGGCCTGGCCGAAGACCGCGCCGAGGCTTCCATCGCCTGTCGTCAGGTCGGGCCGATCAGCTTCAAGACCGAGCTCAAGGACGGTGAGGTGGTGTTCAAGGAGCGCACCTCGCTGGTGTTCAAGACCATGCAGGTGGTGCGCTTCCTCGACAAGAAGCGCAACACGCTGGTGTATTTGGTGTACAGCGACCGTATCGTCGAAGGCAGCCCGCAGAATGCGGTGACGGCAATTCCGATCCGGCCGTGGGCGCAACAGTGAAACTGCGCTGATGTTGCGCTCGATGACGCTGGAGTCGAGCGCGCCCCTGTAGGAGCGGCCTTGTGTCGCCATCCATCAGGTGCAGCAACAGGTACATGTTGGTCAGCGCCTTGATGGTCATGGTGGTGCCGTTGGAGGCGGCGCCGTCGATGTCGGCGTGGATCACCGGCTGACTGTTGATCTTGGTGATCTCGAAGGCCAGTTCGAACTGGTCCTTCAGGCCCAACTGGTTATGGTTGGCCGCCACCAGGCGCGCCAGGTACTCCTTGGCCTCTTCGTTCTTGTTGTCCTGCTCGGCGTTCTGCGTGAGGTCGAACACCGACA
>NZ_JAUTXS020000021.1:0-91582 GCF_030658255.1 Pseudomonas sp. RAC1 | reverse complement strand
AGATGAGCTGCGCCCCAAATGTTGGACACACCTCTACGTTCGGGACGCAGTTCAAACACGTGTGGGAGCGGCCTTGTGTCGCGATCGGGCGCGAAGCGGCCGCAAATCTGGCTACCGAGATCTTCCTGAAAGTCCGCAGTGGCTGATTTCACGGCCGCTTCGCGCCCGATCGCGACACAAGGCCGCTCCCACACGTGTTTGAACTGCGTCCCGAACGTAGAGGTGTGTCCAACATTTGGGGCGCAGCTCATCTTCACGATATCAGGCCAGTTCCTCGGCCTGATCCTCCCGCACGATCGCCTTCTCCACATCCCGCCGACTGATGTACTTCCAGTCCGATTCGTCGATGTAGATCCCGTTCGGCCCGCTGCCGCCCTCCAGGTCGATCGCCACGTGGGCCGACACCTGCGGCTTCACGCTTGCCAGGATCGGCACGAAGCCCAACTGCTGGCTGGTCTCCAACAGCGCCGCCTGGTTGCGTTCGTCGATGTCCGCCGCTTCGTCGAGGTAGTACGGCAGGCGGATGCGGCTGGCCAGGTCGCGATCCATCAGGTGCAGCAACAGGTACATGTTGGTCAGCGCCTTGATGGTCATGGTGGTGCCGTTGGAGGCGGCGCCGTCGATGTCGGCGTGGATCACCGGCTGACTGTTGATCTTGGTGATCTCGAAGGCCAGTTCGAACAGGTCCTTCAGGCCCAACTGGTTATGGTTGGCCGCCACCAGGCGCGCCAGGTACTCCTTGGCCTCTTCGTTCTTGTTGTCCTGCTCGGCGTTCTGCGTGAGGTCGAACACCGACAGGGTCTCGCCTTCCTCGTACTGGCCGGCGCTGTGGATGATCTGGTCGATGTGCTTGAGCGCTTCCTTGTTCGGCGCCAGCACCACGCGGAAGCTCTCCAGGTTCGACACCTGGCGGCGGTTGATCTCGCGGTTGAACAGGGCCAGTTGGTGCTCGAGGCTGTCATAGTCGCTGCGGATGTTGCGCAAGGTCCGGGCGATGTCGGTGACGGCGGCGCGGCGGGCCTTGGCCAGGGTCAGCGCTTCCTCGGTGCGGTGCGAATAGGCGTTGATCAACAGCGACAGGCGGCGCTCCATGTCGTCTTCGCTGTCGAACTTGGCCACGCCCTTGAGGCGTACCTGGGCATACAGCGCCTCGATCTGGTTGTCCACGCGCTGCAAGGCCTGCCAGCTGTCCTGGTAGTCGTTGAGCAGCGGCAGCAGGTTGTCCATCGAGTCGTCCACCGGCTCCATGAACGGCGTGCCGAACGGCAGGTCGGCCGGCAGCAGTTGGCGGCGACGCAGGGCGTCGTCCAGGGTGCGCTGCTTGGCTTCCATGTCGGCGATCTGGCGGCCGACCAGTTGCAGCTTGGCCGACAGTTGCTGGACGCGCTCGGTAAACGCGTCGCTGGAGCGCTTGAGCTCGTCCTGGGCCGCTTCGAACTGGGCTAGCTGTTCGAGCTTCTCCGGCTCTTCTGCGCTCAGCGTCTCGCTGCGGCGGAAGTCTTCCAGGGCCTTCTGCGCGTCCAGCACCTGCTGGTACAGCGCCTCGGTCTGGGCCTTGCTCGCGGCGCGATCCAGGGCCACGGCCTGCTGGGTCTTGAGCTGGCGCAGCTCTTTTTCCAGGCGCTCCTTCTGATCGCGCAGGGCGGCGCGGTCGGCCAGGGCCTGCAGCGCCGGCGGCTCGATGTGCGACAGGTCGATGGACAGCCCCGGCACCTCGAAACGTTCGCCCTTGAAGCGGTCGAGCACCTGTTCCAGGGTGCTCACCCACTGATCGCCGTCGTCCACCTCGATGCCGCGCTCGCCCAGCGGCAGGCTGAACAGCGCGCCGTTGAACAGGCGCATCAGGCGGTCGACGTCCTGCTGCGAGAATTCCTCGCGCAGGCGCGCATAGCTGTTGTTGTCGGCGTGCTCGAGCTGCTGCTTGACGGCCTTGAGGCGTTTTTCCAGGTCGCGCACGCGCTCGTCGAGGTCTTCGGCGGAGAACTGGCGCGACTGCGCCAGGGCGCCGGCCAGTTCGTCGTGGGCGTCCTTGGCCGCCAGCAGTTGCTGCTCCAGCACCTTGACGTCATCGACCAGGGCGAAGCGGTGCTTGAGCACCGACAGCTCGCCAAGCCAGCGCTGGATGCCGGTGATCTCCCGCTCCAGGCGCATCAGCTCCTGGGTGCCGCCGCGCTGGTCGTTCTGCAGGGCGTCCTGCTCGGCCCGGTAGTGCTCGGCCTGGATCACCAGTTCGTCCTTGCGCGCGGCCGCGTAGTCCTGCCAGGTGCCGAGCAGGCTGTCGAGCAGCGGCGAGAGGCGGTGCAGCTTGCCGCGCAGAATGTCGCGCTGGGCCACGCCACCGGCCAGGGCCTCGACCAGCGGACCGGCCGCGACCAGCGCGTTGTAGTCCTGCTCCATGCGTCGCACGTCGCGGAAGGCTTCTTCGCACGCCGCGATGTAGTCGACACTGCCCGAGCGCAGGCTGTGCTCGAAGGCGTCGAGGAACAGTTGCTTGAGCTTGGCGGCGGTGATCTCGCGCATGTGCAGCAGGTTGATGAACAGCGCGCGGAAGGTCTTCAGGCTCTGTTCGCTGGTCGAGCGCAGCGGAATCAGGGTCAGGTCCAGCGGCACCGAGGTGTGTCCGCCCACCAGCAGCCGGCGCAGTTCGTCCGGCTTGAGCTCGTAGGCCTTCAGGCCATTGCGCTCCAGGTTGGTGAACAGCTCCTTCTGGCGCAGGCAGGTGTCGTCTTTCTGGTAATGGGCCAGGTCCAGCTCACCCTGGTAGGCAAAGAACTGGTGACCGAAACCGCCGCCGGGTCCACGGCCGACCACGCCGATCACGTGCGGGCCGTGGGGCAGGTTCAGTTCGCAGAGGATATAGCTGGTGTCGCTGGCGAAGTAGAACCGCCGCGACTGCTCCAGGCTGTACTTGCCGAAGGCCATGTCCGACATGCGCGCCAGAATCGGGAATTGCAGCGCGTTGATCGATGCCGATTTACCCAGGTTGTTGGCGCCGTACACCGACAGCGGGTGCTCCAGCGGGAACAGGCCGAGGCTGTAGCCGGCGGTGTTGAGCAGTGCGAAGCGGCGAATGCCGTAGCGTTCCTGGCTCATGCGTCAATCTCCTGTTGCTCTTCGCGGATGGCACGGGCCAGGGCGTCTTCTTCGGACTCCTCGCCGTCGAACGGCGTCAGGTCCAGCGGGTCGTCGGTGCGGTGCAGTTCTTCGGGCGTTTCTTCCTCGATCAGCACCGGTGTCGGCAACGGCAGGTCGCTGTGCAGGGTGGCGGCCAGGTCGCGGTCCTGCTGGACTGACAGGCACACGTCGAGGAAACGGTGCATCGGCGGCAGGAAGCGGTAGATGCCACCTTCCTCGAAGGCGAAGCCCAATTGCGTCATGCGCCGCAGGATTTTCTCTTCGAGCTCCTCGACCGTCTGTACCTCGGCCTGCAGGAACAGGTCGCGGTACTTCTCCAGCAGCGAGGGCAACTCGTCGCGGCCGATGCTGCCGCCGTCGAGGACGGCGATCGGGTCGCGGCCCTGGTCGGCCAGGTGCTCGACCAGGATGAAGGTGAACAGTGCCAGGCGTTGGGCGGTCTTGTTCACCTGCGCGGCGGCCTGTTCGGGGACGAAGTAGTAGAAGCCGCGGGTGTCGCACACCAGTTCGAAGCCCAAGGCCTTGAACAGGCTGCGGTAGGCATCCTGGAAGTTCGACAACTGGGCGTACAGTTCCGGGTCGCGGCGGCTGATGTGGAAGCCCTTGAACAGCTCGCGGAAGATCGGCGCGAGCTGGGACAGTTCGGAAAGATCAAGATGCATGGACGGGACTCGCGGTGGATTCGGTGGCGGCCGGCGAGGGCTCGCGGCTGGAGGTCAGGGCGAAGGAGCGCAGGCTGACCACGTGTTCGCGGGTGAGGTAGTCCTGGCGCTCCAGGCGCGCGCGGTTGAAGCGCTTTTCACGCGACAGGCGCGAGAACCAGTACAGCAGTTCGTCGGTGGCGCCTTCGGGCTCCTGCTCCAGCAACCAGACCATCAGGTCGGGCAGCGGCAGGGCGTCTTCGCAGCGTTCGAGCATTTCCTTGACCGTGCGTGGCGCGCGCGGCAGCGGGCCTTTGTCGGTCCTGTGCGCCTTGGGGAAGCGCGCCGGCTTGGGCTCGAAGCGGGCCAGCGCATACACATAGGCTTCGACCTGGCTGGCGCTGCCAAGGAAGGTGCTCTGCGGTCGGGTGAACAGCGGCATGGCCGCCTGTGGCACGGCATCCAGGCCTTTCTTGCGGATCACCGACAGGGCCAGCGCGGCGCCGCGGGTCACGGCGTTGTGCCGACGGGCTTCCTCGCGCAGCGGCAGCAGCAGTTCACGGGCATGGCGCAGGGTGAGCTGGGCGCTGGTCTGCATCTCGAGGATGCGCGCGTGGGTGCGCAACAGCATGTCGTCGTCGACCAGATGACCCAGGCGCGCCTGCTCGCCGAGCAGGCGCAGCAGCACGGTCTCGACCTTGCGTACGCCCTGCTCGAAGGCGCCGTCGGCATTGACCAACTGGATCATCGGCTCGACGTATTCGTCCCAGGTCGCCAGCACTTCGGCGTAGCGCTGGCGCAGGGGGATCTGGCGGTTGCTGGTCTTGGCCCGTTCGGCCACGGCCACCAGCGCCTGCTCGTCGTTATCGAGCTTCTTCAGCACGTCGCGCACGCGCATGTCGAGCAGGCGCAGTTGGCGCGCCAGGTCGTCGCTGTCGCGGTTGTCGAAGGCGTCCTGGATATGCCCGGCCAGACGCTCGAGGTGGCGCAGGTAGGCTTCGATCTCCAGGCACAGGCCCAGGCGGTGCTCGCGGCGCAGGTAGGCGAGAAAATCGTGGATCTGCGCGTTGAGCTCGAAGCGGTTCGGGCTCTTGGCCACCGGGACCAGGATGTCCAGGCGGATCCACACGTCGAGCAGTTGGGTGATGTCCTGCGCGGTGCTCTCCACCTGCTGGCGGGCCAGTTGCTGGCGCAGCTCGACCAGGCTCAGGGTGCCCTGGTCGAAACGCTCGCACAGCGGCTCGATCAAGGCCCAGTGTTCGGCTAGGGCGCGCAGGACGCGCTTGGGTTCGATCATTGGCGGGTCGACTCGTTGCCAAATAAAAGCGGCGATTGTACTGCATCAGGGGGGCAGGGTTTCACCCCTTGGTCCGGGTTTTGCCCGGTCTGGGTGGCCTGGTCGCGGATGAACCCGCGCCTGGGCGGTGCGCGCGGCCTCGGAAGCGGGATTGGCTCGGAAAATTTCCGCCAACGGCGTTAGAATGCCCGACCGCCACCCAACCCTCCGGAACCTGAGCCGTGCTGACCGAGCCCCGCCGCCGCGCCTACCTGTCCGCCATGCAAGTGGTGCACTGGCTGCCGCGCGCCGAACTGCCGTTCGCGGCGCCTTCGCGGCCCGAGTTGCTGCTGCCGGTGGCGCCGGTGGAGACACCGGACTTCGAGGTGCAGCCGGCGCGCCCGGCAGCCGCCACTCAGTCCGAGGCCGTGCCGGTCGCCGGCCAGGTGCGTCAGATCGAGCGGCCGAAGATCGAGATTCCGCGCCCAGGCAGCACGCCCAAACCGGCCGCCCCGGTGGCCGAGCGCGAGCCGGAGGCGCCCAAGGTCGCAAGGCCCGCGCCGGTGCCGCCGCCGCGCTTCGCCTTGCAACTGCTGCGCGCGGGCAAGTGCCTGCTGTTGGTGGAGTTGGCCACCGGGCAGCCGTTCCAGAGCCGCGACCCGTCCTATCTGCTGCTCAAGGACATGCTGCGCGCTGCCGGCCTGCCCGACGCCCCGCAGATCGTCGGCGAGCCGGTGCGTTGGCCGCTGCTGTTGCGCAGCACCATGGACCAGGGCCCGGAGGCGGCGCGCGACTTCGTCCAGGGCTTTGTCCAGGCGCGCCTGGAGGAAGTCCCCAGCCACTGTGTGTGGTTGGTCGGCCTGCCGGCCATACGCTTCGCCGCCGCTGCCGACGAGCAGGCGTACTACCAGATGCTCACGGTCGAGGGCCTGGGCGAGGTCTGGGCACTGCCGGGTCTTGAACTGTTGATGGACGAGCCGCCGCGCAAGGCGCTCGTCTGGAAAGCCATGCGCCAGCTGATGGCGCGCTGGAAGAGCGTTGAATGAGTGACTCGATCAGTTTCCGCCCGATGACCGAGGCGGATCTGGATGCCGTACTGAAGATCGAATATGCCGCCTTCAGTCATCCCTGGACCCGCGGCATCTTTCAGGATGCGCTCAAGTCCTACGAAGTGTGGTTGATGTTCGACGGCCAGCAGCAGGTGGGACACGGGGTGATCAACGTGATCATCGACGAAGCGCACCTGCTCAACATCACCGTCAAGCCGGAGAACCAGGGGCGCGGACTGGGCCTGCGCCTGCTCCAGCACCTGATGGCACGGGCCTGGCAGCTCAATGGCCGGGAATGCTTCCTGGAAGTGCGCGCCAGCAACCAGTCGGCCTATCGGTTGTACGAGCGTTATGGCTTCAACGAAATCGGCCGGCGCCGGGACTACTACCCGGCGCCGGGCGGACGCGAAGATGCGCTGGTGATGGCCTGCACCTTGCTCGAGGACTGACGCGGGCTAAAGCTCCACTTCGGCCGGCTTGCGCAAATCGCGCAGGCTGCGCGTCACGCTCCCGGTGTTGCACTTGGCGGCGGCCTGTGCCGGCGTCATGTCGCGGATGCTGCGGTAGAACAGCTCGCAGGTCTGCTTCTTCTGCGTCACTTGCCACTTGGTCGCACAGGCCTCCAGCGTCGCCTTGGCATCGGCGTTAGGATTGCGCCCCATTCCGGCCTGCCAGCAGGCGGCGGTCAGATCCTGGCCCATCATCTTCAGCCCCGCCGCGTCGGCCTTGTCCTGATCGCCGCCGGTGTTGTTCTTGTCCGCTGCATACCAGATCGCACTGGGGTGGTTGGCGCCGAGCACCGGCACCTGGCTGTCGGCCTGCGGGCTGATGCTGACCAGCCCCAGCACGTTCACCTTAGGCCCGTACTGCTGCTGGATCCAGCTGCGCACCGGGGCGCCGAAGGCCACCATCGGCAGCGGCTGGGCGCCCTGGCGCAGGGTCATCTGCTTGACCATGCGCGTCTGGTAGTCGCTGAAGTAGCTGTAGGTACCCTCCAGGTCCTTGCCGGCGCTGGCGGGCGCGGCAATCGGGGCGATGTCGACGATGGTCTGGTAGGCCGGGGTCTGGCTGGCGTCGATGCCGTTGAAGGTGAGCAACTGTGCCCAACGGTCGGTGGTGTTCGAGCGCAGGTAGTCCTGGGCCTGGGTGAGCGAGTAATCCGGTGGGAAATGCAGCAGCTCGATGCTGCGGCGGTTCTCCAGGGCCATGCCCAGCGGCAGGAACAGGTACCAGTCGTAGGCCCATTTGCCGTCCTTGTTCAGACGGGTGGCGCCCTGATAGGCCAGCTCGCCACTGTCGAGCAACTGGCGCAGCGGCTCGGCGTAGCTCGGTGGGACATCGCTGATGAGGGCTTGCACATGGTCGTCGCTGTTTCGACTGACCTGAACCTGGGCGTTGGCGTAGCCGTCGCGACGCACGCTTTGGGTCAGGTAGTGCTCGACGGTCTGCTCCAGAGTCCAGTCGCGAAAGCAGATCACATGGCAATTATTGGGAAAGGCGAACAGGCGGGTGACCCGCTGCGCATCGCCCAGGTCGATGCGCGCATCGGCCTGGACCAGGCCGCTGAAGGCGAGGGCGGCCAGGGCCGATACAGCCAGCTTGTGCATGCGTAACTCCTTGTCGGTGGCCGCCGGGGCCGGCGGGCTGTCCATAATAAGGCGCTACGCTTGCAAACATCATGTCTCGACGCGTGAGCCGCCTGTTTTGCAGGGGCGGCGATGGCCGCTTGGGTGCAGCGTATGCAGGCCATCCCGTCTGATTCAGTCGTGTTCAGACTGCTTTGGCTTCACCAGTGTGCGTAGGGGCTTGGGTGAAAGTTGCGTTTCTCGAATGACACGCCCCGTGGCGCCATCAATCTTGTACACCGTCCTGTCAACCAGCAAGAACATACTCTTGCTATCGACCAAGATCAGATGTCCCGTCAATCTTGTTGACGTGCTTGTGATGACCGTCACTGTACTGTCGAGACCCTGGGAGGCCTCCAGGCCGGTGTATTTTGCAAAGTCGTCCAGACCATTCTTCAATCCCCGCTGCACGCCTATGGCCGGTGCCATGAAGGCTGTGAACAGGGTGATTCCAATCCATGTGGAGAGCCCTAATACAACCGGGAAGGGTAGTCGCTTGGTGACCAAAGACACGAAGATCGCGGCTATCACAATGAATGCCAGTGCCACGAGCGCAGGGCCGATGATTGGCACGCTATTCGCTGCACTCATCGCGCCCGACCATGCACTGACGTACCCATATAACAGTAGGGTCGGTATACCCAAGGCAATCTCGTTGATATCGATACCGAATCTGTCGTACGAGCCGATCAGCGTCGAATAACCATACACCAGCAGACCACCTTGAATGCTCCAAGCACCCGTAGCCACAAGTTTGAACGCGAGGTCAGTATTGGCTTTTGTAACTTTTGACTGATCAAGCGCTTGCGGTGGTTGTTCGGCGGCATGTGTAGAGATGGTCAACGGCGTCAGCCATTCAACTTTGAGCGTTTTATTCCTGTTCCAAAACACTGCACTGTCCTTAGTGGGAAATTGAGGAGCGCACGATACCTGGCCGCTTATTTGTGAACCAAACGGAAATGATGATCGAGCGACAGCACGTGGTTGACCGTGGCCGCGGCGGGCGTGCGCTGAAGAAGCTGAAGAAATCGCAGGCAAAGAAAAAGGGCTTACCTTGCGGTAAGCCCTTTTCAGGTTTGGTGGCTACACAGGG
Organism: Pseudomonas sp. RAC1; assembly: GCF_030658255.1. Lineage (NCBI taxonomy): Bacteria > Pseudomonadati > Pseudomonadota > Gammaproteobacteria > Pseudomonadales > Pseudomonadaceae > Pseudomonas > Pseudomonas sp. RAC1. The sequence goes on along the minus strand of NZ_JAUTXS020000021.1, from coordinate 82,763 downwards.
ACTTGAACCCCGGACCCCAGCATTATGAATGCTATGCTCTAACCAACTGAGCTATGTAGCCAATGGCGCGCATTATTCTCTTGTGATGCCCCTGTGTCAACACTCATTTCAAAAAAAATTCACACGGTTTCAGACGCTTAGCCGTGCACCTCACCTCAATGGACGATCAGCGCCTGGCCGAGCAAGGGGTAGGCCCGCAGTTGCTGGCCGGCGATCAGCGCATCCAGCGTATTGCTGGCAGGGTCCAGCGCAAAATCGCCACTGATTCGGCGTTGCCCGATCTGCGCGTCCAGCACCCACACCCGCATACCCCGATAACCGGCCAGCGCCTCCAGCACCTGCTGCAAAGGCAGGTCGCGGGCGATCAAGCGACCGTCGCGCCACGCCTGAAGGCTGCGGGTGTCGACTTTTTCCACCGCCTCCAGATGCCCCGAATCGAACCGCACGCGCTCGCCGGCCGAGAGCAGGCGCTGGTCGCCGCCCTGGCGGATCAGGGCCTTGCCGTTGAGCACCACCAGCTCGTCGTGATCGCCGTAGCGGCTGAGCCTCAGGCGCGTGGCGAAGACCTGGATCGACACATCGTCCACCTGGACTTCCAGCGCGCGCCCATCGAGGTTGACCTCCAGATCCACCAAGCCCTGCACCAGTTGCAACTGTCGGGTGCGACCGCGCAAGTCCACGTTCATCGCGCTGGCACCGTCCAAGTGCAGGGTGGAGCCATCGGCCAGACGCACGCTGCGCCGCTCGCCAGCACTGGTGTGCAGTTCGCTGCCCAGGCGCTGCATCAGTGGCCAGTAGACAAAGGCCAGTGCGGCCAGCAGCAGCAGGAACAGCGCGCCGAGCAGGCTGCCCCAGTGGCTGCGGCGCAGCGCCAGCGGTCGTGGACGCGGCCGCCCGGCCGGGGTCGGCACTGAGCCAGGACGGTGCTGCAGGGCGGCAAAGGCGCGAGCGTTTTCCGGGTCCTGGCACCACTGGGCGAAGGCCTTGCGCTGCTGCGCGTGACTGCCGGGGCGGCTCAGCAGGGCCAGCCACTGCAGCGCTTCTTGGTGGGGATCAGGGTCGAACCGCGCGGCTGGCATCGGGCTCATGGTATCGGTCGGCTCGCGAAGCGGGCAGGGTGCCCGGAACTGAGGGAAGGGAGCGAAAGATGCTAATTGTAGTGAGAACCATTTACAAGTACGCATCGGATGGATGGCACCCCGCTGGCAAATTAGGGGTGGCTTCGTATCGAGATGTTTCTAATAATCGGAGCCCAACCAGAGCACGGATGTCGAGCCCATGGCCATCAGCAGTACCCCGAGCAGCCCCGCGATCCCCAGCGCTACGCCGACCTCCGGCAGCAGTCCGCTGGTGATGCGGATCATCACGTTCTGCGCGCTGGCGCACCTGATCAATGACCTGATCCAGTCGGTCCTGCCGGCCATCTATCCGATGCTCAAGGCCAACTACGACCTGAGCTTCGCCCAAATCGGCCTGATCACCTTGACCTTCCAGGTGACCGCCTCGCTGCTGCAGCCCTGGGTCGGCTTCTACACCGACAAACGCCCTACGCCGAACCTGTTGCCGATGGGCACCCTGTGCACCCTGGTGGGGATCGTCATGCTCGCCTTCGTCGACAGCTTTGCGATGATCCTCCTGGCCTCGGCGCTGGTGGGCATCGGCTCGTCGACCTTCCACCCGGAGACCTCGCGCATCGCCCGGCTGGCGTCGGGTGGGCGCTTCGGCCTGGCGCAGTCGACCTTCCAGGTAGGCGGCAATGCCGGCTCCGCATTCGGCCCATTGCTGGCAGCGGCCATCGTCATTCCGTTTGGCCAGACCCATGTGGCCTGGTTCGGTCTGGCAGCCCTGTTCTTCTTCGGCGTGACCCTGGTGCTGCGGCGCTGGTACAAGGACCACCTGAACCAGTACAAGGCGCGCAAGGGCGGCGTCGCCAGCCATGGGCTGTCGCGTCGACGCGTGCTGGCGGCGCTGGTGGTGCTGGGCCTGCTGGTGTTCTCCAAGTACTTCTACATGGCCAGTTTCACCAGCTACTTCACCTTCTATCTGATCGAGAAGTTCGGTCTGTCGGTGGCCAGTTCGCAATTGCACCTGTTCCTGTTCCTCGGCGCCGTAGCCGCTGGCACCTTCTTCGGCGGGCCGATCGGTGACCGCATCGGGCGCAAGGCGGTGATCTGGTTCTCGATTCTGGGGGTGGCGCCATTCACCCTGGCGCTGCCGTATGCCGATCTGTTCTGGACCACCGTGCTGAGCCTGGTGATCGGTTTCATCCTGGCCTCGGCGTTTTCCGCGATCGTGGTGTACGCGCAGGAACTGGTGCCGGGTAACGTGGGCATGATCGCCGGGATCTTCTTCGGCCTGATGTTCGGCTTCGGCGGCATCGGCGCGGCGCTGCTCGGCTACCTGGCCGACCTGCGCGGCATTGAGTACGTGTACGGATTGTGCTCGTTCCTGCCGTTGTTCGGCTTGCTGGCGGTATTCTTGCCATCGACCGGGAAGCGTTGAGCCGGGGCCGCTAAGCGGTCCAATCGCGGCACAAGGCCGCGCCCACAAAGTCCGCGTAAAGCCGTAGACATGGGGCTGCGCGGAACTTGTGGGAGTGGCCTTGTGCCGCGATGGGCTGCGCAGCAGCCCCAATGCCACCACTACAGATCTTGAGTGAACAGCATCATGGCGCTGCCTGGGCGTTGACGGATCGGATGGCCCTGGCCTAGAGTCCGACCCCCTCATCTTTTTGCAGCGAACCTCGCAATGCGCCGCACCCGTAGCCTCAGCCCCTGCTGCCAGCCTGTCGCCCCGACAGCGCGCCGCGCGTGGCCGAGCGACACGGTGCTCAAGCGTCGACGCAGCGTGCTGTTCGCCTTCACCTTCTCCCCGCACCTCGCCTCGAGCTGATCCAGGCCTGCGTCTGCCGTGTGTTCTCGACACGGCCGTGGGCGCCTGCGTTTGTCGATCCTTCGGTGGGGTGGAAAAGTACATGAACATGCGTTTGCTGGCGGGCCTGTTGTTCGCCGTGTCGGTGGTGGGCTTCAGCCTGGGGGCCAGCCTGCCGCTGGTGTCGTTGCGTCTGCACCAGGCCGGGGCGGGCACCCTGGAAATCGGCATGGTCTCGGCGATTCCTGCCGCCGGGATGATGCTCTCGGCCTTCATGGTCGATGCCTGCTGTCGGCACTTCAACCGGCGCACCCTCTACCTGCTGTGCTTCAGCCTGTGCGCCTTGAGCATCGGTTTGCTGGAATGGGCTTTCGACAGGCTCTGGCTGCTGGCGCTGCTGCGCCTGGCTTTGGGGATCGGCATGGGCATCGCCATCATTCTCGGCGAGTCGTGGGTCAATGCGCTGTGCGCGGAGCACAACCGCGGCAAGATCATGGCGCTGTACGCCACCAGTTTCACCGGCTTTCAGGTGCTCGGCCCGGCGCTGCTGGCGTTGCTCGGGCCGAACAGCCCATGGATCACCGCCGTGGTCACCGCCGGTTACGGCCTGGCCCTGCTGTGCATTGTGTTCAGCGTGCCGAACGACTGCGTCGAGCATGACGAGGAGGACGCGCGCAGCTTCACCCTGGCGGGGTTCTTCCGCGTCGCACCGGCACTGTGCGTAGCGGTGCTGTTTTTTTCGTTCTTCGACGCCGTGGTGCTCTCCTTGCTGCCGGTCTACGCCACCAGCCACGGCTTTGCCGTGGGCGTGGCGGCGCTGATGGTGACGGTGGTGTTCGCCGGCGACATGCTCTTCCAGCTGCCGCTGGGCTGGCTGGCCGATCGGGTCGAGCGTACCGGGCTGCACCTGCTGTGCGGCCTGGTGGCCATGGCCATCGGCATCGCCTTGCCCTGGCTGCTGAACCTGACCTGGCTATTGTGGCCGCTGCTGGTGCTACTTGGCGCAGTGGCCGGCGGCATCTACACCCTGGCGCTGGTGCTGATCGGCCAGCGCTTCAAAGGACGCGACCTGGTCACCGCCAACGCCAGCGTCGGGCTGCTGTGGGGCGCCGGTAGCCTGGTCGGTCCGTTGCTCAGCGGGGCGGCGATGGATGTCGCGCCCCACGGCCTGCCCATGGCCCTGGCGCTGATGGCCGGGCTGTTCGTGTGCTTCGCCCGCCAGGCGTATCGGCACGTTCAGCGGGTGTCAGTCCAGGCGGGCTAGGCCTCAGAAGCTGCCGCGCAAGGTGACCGAGACGTTGCGTGGGTCACCCCAGTAGTAGCCAGTCGGCGTCGGCGCCACCTGACGGTAGTAGCGGCGGTCGAACAGGTTGTTGGCGTTGACCTGCAGCGAGTACTGATCGTTGAAGCGGTAGTTGACCATGGCGTTGTACACCGCGTAGCCCGACTGGCTGGCCACCGCATTGCCGCTGCGGTTGTAGATGTCGCTCTGCGCCTGCACCCCACCGCCAACGGTCCACGCCTCCCATTCGCCTGGCAGGCGATAGCTGGTGAACAGGCGCAGCAGACGCTTGGGGTCGGTGGTGCGAATGGCGTTGCCGGTGTTGCCGGTGGTGTCCTTGAGGTATTCGGTGGTGTTGTAGGTGTAGCCGCCACTGACGTTCCAGCCCGGCAGCACTTCGCCGGAAATCTCCAGCTCGAAGCCCTGGCTACGGTTCTTGCCGGCCGCCACCTTGCAGTAGCCGCTGGTGTAGTTCGGCGGGCAGGGGTTGGGGCCGCTGATGTCGTCCAGCGGGTTGCCGACTTGGTAGATACGGAAGAACGCCAGCGAGGTGTTCAGTCGGCCGTCGTAGAACTCGCCCTTGATGCCCGTCTCGTAGGCTTCGCCGGTGACCGGTGCGAGCACCGAGCCGCTGGCGTTGGTGGCAGTCTGCGGGTTGAAGATTTCGGTGTAGCTGGCGTAGGTGCTGAAGGTGTCGTTGAGGTCGTAGATCAGCGCGGCGTAGGGCACCAGCTTGTTGTCGACGCTGAATGTGCCGTTGGAGCGGGTGTTGTTTTCCTGCTCGTAGTCATACCAGTTGCTGCGCGCGCCGATGATGGCAGTGAGCGGGTCGGCCAGGGAAATGCGCCAGGTGGCGTACGCACCTTCCTGGGTGGTGCGGGTGCGCACCGGGTGCGCGGTGATGTCGATCGGTGGATTGGCCAGGCTGCGCTTGGGGTCCCAGGTGCGGATATCGAACAGTCCCGACTGCACGAAATTGGTTGCCGAGGCGTAGGAATCGTTACGAATGCGCTCGACCCCGACCATCAGTTCATGGCGGCGACCGAACAGGTCGAATGGCCCGTTGAGGGTGGCGCTGAGATTGTTCTGCAGGCTTTCTCCGCCATCGCCCTCTGTGACCTGGTAGCGCATCAGGTAGGGGTTGTTGGTGGAATTGGCGGTGCCGGTGGCGCGGGTGAAGTAGGTCTGCTTGAAACCGTCGTCGGCCAGTTGGAAATGGGTGCGCTGGGCCATCAGCTTGAGCGTCCAGTCGTTGTCGAAGCGGTGTTCGAGTTCGGCGAAGCTTTGCAGGTTGCTGCGGTTCCAGCGGTTCCAGTCGGCGCCCAGGTAGGTGCTGCGGCCCAGCGGCAGGGGCGAGCCGTCGTAGTCGGCCGGCAGGTTGCCCCAGGCCCCGGTGGCATCGAGCTGGGTCCATTCAAGACCGGTGGTCAGGGTGGTGCTGTCGCTGAGGTCGAAGGCCAGCGCGCCATACAGCACGTCCTTGCGCTCCTGGCGCGAGCGCTGGAAGTGGTCCTTGTCGTCGTGCACGGCGATGATCCGGCCGCGGACATTGCCAGTGTCGGTCAGCGGGCCGGAAACGTCGGCCACATAGCGTTGGGCGTTCCAGGTGCCAAGGGTGAGGCTGCCGCTGCCCTGGTAGTCGTAGGTCGGCCGCTTGCGCACCAGGTTCACCGTGCCCGACGGGTTGCCCGAGCCGCGCAGCATGCCGGTGGCCCCGCGCAGGATCTCGGCACGGTCGATGATCGCGGCATCGCTCTGGATGAAAGAGCCGCCACCGCTGCTCTGCACCACGGTGGCGCCATCGTACTGGATGGCGTCGATGGAGTAGCCGCGTGAGTAGTACTGCACCCGCTCACTGTCGGTGAGGTTGACCACCACGCCGGGCGTCTGCTCCAGCAGGTTGGTCAGGTTGGTGATCTGCTGGTCGTCGATGCGCTGACGGGTGACCACGGTGACCGACTGCGGTGTGCGGCGGATGCTCTGCGGGGTTTTGCCGATGGTCACCGCACCGGTGGTGTAGGAGCCGGTGTGTTCGGTGGTTTCGCCCAGCAGGTCGCTGGAGATGCTGGTGGCGCCCAGTTGCAGGGCATCGCCGACGTCCAGCGCCGGCATCAGGATGAAGCTGTTCGCGCTTTGCTGCTGGGCCTGTACGTCGCTGCCCTGCAACAGGATCGACAGGGCCTGGGCGCTGTCATGGCGGCCCTGCACGCCGCCGGTGGTCTTGCCCGCGAGGCTGGCGGCATCGAACGAGAGGTTCAGCCCGCCTTGGCGCGCCAGTTGTTCCAGCGCTGCGGCCAAGGGCCCCGGAGCAATGTTCCAGGAAAGCTGCTGACGTTGGTCGGCCGGCGCGGCCACGGCTTGGACACAAAGGCCGCTGCCGGCCAGGCCCAGGCCGAAGGCGGCGGCGTGGATGGCACGGCGCAGTCCAGTGGAGGAGGGGGAACACGGGCGAATCATGGAGCGCTCCTGAAGTCGGGGTGAGCCACGTATGGGCTTGATTCCTTCAGGCCGGACGAGAATGAGATTCCACCTCATTTATTTTTGGCCAAGTGTGTCACACGTTACGGATCGACACCCAATACCGCGTCCGATAATCGACACGCACCGGCAGCGTGTTGGCGATCAGATACAGAATCTGATCGGTGTCGGCCAACTGATAGGTGCCCGACACCTCGAGCCCGGCCACTTGCGGGGCGCAGCGGATGAACCCTGGTCGATAGCGTGACAACTCCGTCACGAAGGCACCGAGCGGCATCTTCTGCACGCTCAGCACGCCCTCGGTCCAGCCCCACGGATCACCCTGCAACTGGGCCGCCTCGACCCCGCCTGCAGGACTGACGTTCAGCACTTCACCCGGCCCCACGCGCCGCGACTGAGCGGACGCCGGGAACAGCTGCACCTCGCCGCTGCGCACGGCCAGCAGCAGGCCGGCGTCATGCTCGCGCAGCAGGAGATGGCCATCGCGGGTGTTCAGCTCGCCGACCGGCGTCTGAATATGGAAGGGGCGCTTATCGTCGGCCTGGCTGGCCAGGCTGACCTCACCCCGGATCAGCGTCAGCAACCGTTGGTTGGCGCTGTAGCGCAGGTCGATGGCGCTGGCGGTATTGAGTTGCAGGCGGCTGCCGTCGCTGCCCCGCAGGTCGCGGCGCTCGCCCGTGGCGGTGCGGCTGTCGGCCATCAGCGCGGGCAGGCCCAACGGCTCGCGCAGGCCCCAGGCCGCGCCCGTGCATACCGCCAGGCCTGCCAGCAGCTTGAGCGTGTCGCGCCGGGCCAACCGCTGGCGCTGGCTGTGGTCGAGGGTGCGCCGGCTCAGGGCCGAGGGCAGACCCGCCAATTCCTCGCCCATGCGGCTGACTCGTTGCCAGGCCAGAGCGTTGAGCGGATGACGCTGCAGCCAGCCCTGGAACTGCCGTTCAAGCCGTGCATTCGGCTCGTCGAAGCGCAGCTTGACCAGCCAGGCAATGGCCTCGTCCACCTGCGCCTGGGCTGGTGACTGCTCAGTGTTCGGCATAGTGCACCCGGTAGCAGGCGGCCAAGGCCTTGGCCAGGTCGCGTTCGACCGTGGCCCTCGACACCTTCAGGTGTGCGGCGATCCGGGCGATGCTCAGACCGTCGAGCTGGGCCAGCAAAAAGGCCTCCCGCGTTCGCGGCTTGAGCTGATGCAGGGCGCGATCCAGGCGCTCGAGGGTGTCGAGGATCACCAGACGGTGTTCCTCGCTCGGCACCTCGCCTTCCGGCACGCCGGCCAAACTTTGCTGATAGGCACGCTCCAGGGCGCGGCGGCGGTACTGGTCGATCATCAGGCCGCGGGCGACGCTGCTCAGATACGCGCGCGGTTCCTTGAGCGGCGAAACGTTGCGCGCACGCAGCAGGCGCACGAAGGTGTCCTGGGCCAGGTCGGCGGCATGCTCCCGGCAACCGACCCGCGCCTGCAGCCAGCCACGTAGCCAGGCGTTGTGGGTCTGGTAGAGCTGATCGATGTCGGCAGACGCGAGCGTGTCGTTGAGCGGCATCAGACGGCGGTCCTGGAGGGGAAGAGGGTGGAAGTACGATTGTTAATGGTTCTCAATTCTAGGCGCGTGACGATCTGCCAGCAATGGCGCAGTGCGAATTCGCCGGGCAGGATTCGGCGATACGCTGAGCCGCGCGTGGTCTACCCTGTGGGCTTCGTCTCTGCGCCACCGGTAGCCGCCCCATGATCCACGCCGACCTTTCGCCCCAGGCTTTCGAGCAGGCCCGCGCGTTTCTCAGCGACCTGGACCCGGACTGGGCTCGGCTCGTTGCCCGCGTCGGCCACTGCCTGCACCGCGCCAAACCCGCACGGGAACCCTTCGAGGCGTTGGTGCGCGCGGTGGCCTACCAGCAATTGCACGCCCGGGCCGCCGAGGCGATTCTCGGCCGGCTGCTGGCGCTGTACCCGAATCAACGCTTCCCCGCGCCCGAGCAACTGCTCGCGACCGATCCGCAGCTACTGCGCGATTGCGGGCTCTCGGCGCGCAAGCTGGCGACCATCCTGGGCATCGCCCAGGCCCGCCTGGACGGGCAAGTACCGACGTTGCAGCAAGCGCGGACGATGGCCGACGCTGCGCTGGTCGAGCGCCTGGTGAGCCTGCACGGTGTCGGCCGCTGGACCGTGGAAATGCTGCTGATCTACAGCCTTGAGCGCTCGGACATCCTGCCGGTGGATGACTTCGGCATACGCGAGGGGTACCGTCGCCTGAAGGGGCTGGAGCGCGCGCCGACGCCTGCGCAGATGCGCGTGTTGGGCGAGCCGTGGCGTCCGTATCGAACCGTGGCAGCCTGGTATCTCTGGCGTGCCTGACAATAACCGAGCAAGAAGCGGAGTGCTCGCCTGAGCGGCGCCTGTCACCGTTGCAGCCAATTCCGTCAGAGGCGTCGATCATGTCTGTCATTCCCTACTGCACCGATGCTCAGCGCTGGCAGGCCGTACAGACCCGTGACCCTGCCGCGCGTGGCCACTTCGTGTATGCCGTGCGCAGCACCGGCATCCATTGCCATCCCGGTTGTCCCTCGCGCCTGGCCAAGCGCGAAAATATCGAGTTCTTCAGCGACACCGTCGCCGCCCAGGCGGCGGGCTACCGGCCTTGCAAGCGCTGCATGGCCAAGAGCGGCGAACCCGAGACCCGGCGCACCACGCTGGTGGCTCGAGCCTGCCGCCTGATCGAGTCCAGCGACAGCGCCGTGCCACTCGCGCAGTTGGCTGGGCAACTGGCGGTCAGTCCCTTCCATCTGCATCGCCTGTTCAAGGCCGAAACCGGCCTCACGCCCAAGGCCTACGCCACGGCGTTTCGGGCCAGGCGACTGCGCGATGGGTTGGAGCAAGCGGGCAGCATCACCGAGGCGATCTTCGCGGCCGGCTTCAATTCCAACAGCCGGTTCTACGCCGACGCCGACCAGCGCCTGGGCATGCGCGCCCGTGACTACCGGGCCGGTGGCGCCGGAGCGTGCATTCGCTTCGCGCTGGGCCAGTGTTTTCTGGGGGCGATCCTGGTAGCGCAGAGCGAGCGGGGCATTTGCGCCATCGCGCTGGGCGATGACCCGCAGGTGCTGCTCGAACACTTGCAGGATCAGTTTCCCAAGGCCGAACTGATCGGTGGCGACAGCGCGTTCGAGCGTCTGGTGGCCGAGGTGGTGGGCTTCGTCGAACAGCCGTCGCTGGGCTTGCGTCTGCCCTTGGACGTACAGGGCACGGCCTTCCAGGAGCGGGTCTGGCAAGCCCTGCGCGAGGTGCCGGCCGGCACCCAGGTGAGCTACAGCGATATCGCCGAGCGCATCGGCGCGCCCAAGGCGGTGCGTGCGGTCGCCCTGGCCTGTGCGGCCAATCGCATCGCTGTGGCCATTCCCTGCCATCGGGTGGTGCGCCGCGATGGCGATCTGAGCGGCTATCGCTGGGGCGTGGCGCGCAAACGTGCACTGCTGAAACGAGAAACGGTGCTCACCTGAGCGCGGAGGCAGCGTAGAATTCTTCGCCTATCGATTTGCATAGAGGGGAAGTCGATGAGGCATGTCAGCCTTGAGCGTTTTTATGCAGTGATCTTGGCTTTGTTGTTGTGCGTAGCGACGCCGGCCTGGTCGGCACCCGGCGATGCCCCGGCGAGCCTGGCGGCCGCCGAGCAGCAGACCCTGGACGAACACGCCAGCCTGCAGGATTTGAGCGACCGGCTCGACCAGATCCGCCAGGGCGTTACCACCAACGCCAACGACGATGTGCTGTCGCAACTGCGCCAGTCGGCCTTGCAGGTGCAGCGCCAGGCCGATGCCCTGGCCACCCAGCGCACCGCCGACGTCGCCCGTCTGGACGATCAGCTCAACGTACTCGGCCCGGTGCAGCCGGACGAGCCCGACAGCCTGACCCGCCAGCGCCAGCAACTGGACAAGCAGAAGAAGGCGCTGGTCGGCGAACAGACCGAGGCCACCCAACTGACCCAGTCGGCCCGCGACCTGTCCACGCAGATCGTCAACCTGCGCCGCAGCCTGTTCAACTCGCAGATCAGCAGCCGTGCGGCCAGCCCGCTGAGCCCGGCGTTCTGGTCGAGCTTCATTCGCCCCACCGATGAAGACGTGTCGCGCCTGCGCGACCTGCGCGGCGAAGCGGCCGATGCCGTGGCCACGGCGTTCAATGCCGAGCACCGCTGGTGGTTCATCACCTCGCTGGTGGCGGCGATTCTGGTCTGGACCCTGGTGCGCCGCGTGCTCGAACGGTTGTTGGCCGACGCCATGATCCGCTGGCTGCCCGAAGGCCGGTTGCGTCGCAGTGCCCTGGCCCTGAGCGTGGCCCTGGCCACCTTGGCGACCATTTCCGGGTCGGTGTCGCTGCTGCGCTGGGGCCTGGAAAGCAGCGCCGAGCTGGGCGCGGACCTGGCCAGCCTGACCAACCATATCCTCACCCTGGTGGTGTTCAGCGCCTTCATTTCCGGCCTGGGCCGCGCCATGCTGATGCTGCAACGGCCGTCGTGGCGCTTGCCGCCGATCCCCGACGAGGTGGCCGAAGCGTTGGCCTGGTTCCCGCAAGTGCTGGCCCTGACCCTGGTGCTGCTGCTGACCCAGGAGCGCATCAACAGCGTGATCGGCACCAGCCTGGCGCTGACCCTGGCCACCAACGGCCTGACCGCGCTGGTGGTGTCGCTGCTGTTCGTCGCGGCGCTGGTGCGCTACCGCCGCACCCGACGCCAGCACGGCCTGGAGCGCCCCGCCGGCCTGGCCGGGCTGATTCCGTTCGTGGTGGTGCTGTGGGTCATTGCGATTCTGGCGTCTCTGCTCGCCGGCTACCTGACCCTGGCCTACTTCCTCACCGCCAAGCTGCTGTGGATCAGCGTGGTGGCGGTGTGCGCCTACCTGCTGGTCACGGTGTTCGGCGACCTCTGCGAAACCCTGCTGTCGCCACGTCAACCCGGCGGCGCGGCCCTGGCCTCGGCGCTCGGCCTGCAGCACCGCCATCAGGCCCAGGCCAGCACCTTGCTGGGCGGGCTGGGGCGCACGGTGATGCTGTTCATCGCCGCACTGCTGGCGTTCATGCCCTCGGGCACCAGCCCCAGCGAGCTGCTGCTGAGCCTGGCCGACTGGGACGGCAGCGGCGGCAAGCTGCTGGGCAATTTGAACATCGTGCCCCAGGACATCTTCCTGGCCCTGGCGATCTTCCTCGGCGGCCTGTTCGGCTTGCGCGTGCTCAAGCGCTGGCTGAGCGAGCGGCTGCTGCCGGAAACCGACATGGACGCCGGCATGCGCGCCTCGCTGGTGACCCTGGTCGGTTACCTGGGCTTCCTGTTCCTGGCCATGCTGGTGATGTCGACCCTGCACATCAACCTGACCAGCCTCACCTGGGTGGTCAGTGCGCTGTCGGTGGGTATCGGTTTCGGCCTGCAACAGATCGTGCAGAACTTCATCTCCGGCTTGATCCTGCTCACCGAGCGACCGGTGAAGGTCGGCGACTGGGTCAGCCTGGCCGGCGTCGAGGGCGATATCCGGCGCATCAATGTGCGCGCCACCGAGATCCAGATGTCCGATCGCTCGACGGTGATCGTGCCCAACTCGCAGTTCATTTCCCAGAACGTGCGCAACGTCACCATGGCCAACGCGCTGGGTGTGGTCGGCGTGACACTGACCCTGCCGCTGGACACCGATGCCGGGCGGGTGCGCGAGTTGCTGCTGCAAGCGTTCAAGGAACATGAAGGCATTCTCGATGCCCCGGCGCCGTCGGTGACCTTCAAGGATTTGACCGCCAGCGGCATGCTGATCAGCGCCAGCGGCTACGTGGCCAGCCCCCGCCAGGTGGGGGGGGCGCGCAGTGACCTGCTGTTCACCATTCTCGGCCGCCTGCGCGATGAAGGCATTGCGCTGTCTTCGCCGCAGAGTATGGTGCTGCTGCAAGATGCCCAAAAGCCTTCTGAGGAACCGACGACATGACGCTCGACGCACATCAGCAAAGCCTGACCCTGGCCACCGATTACCTGGCCGAAGTGCGCAAGCGCCTGGGCGAAGACGAAGCCGAGCAGTTCGCCCGCGCCCATGGCGCTTCGCCTGAAGATCTGCAGCGCCTGGTGCAACGCTACCCACAGTGCCCGCCGGCGCTGATCGCCTTGCTGCAGCAGGTGGACGGCACCCATTGGCGCGAATATCCGGGCGGCGAAATCGCCGTACCGATCCTCGGTTCCGATGTGGTGGAGTACCCGTACTACCTGCGCTCGGTGGCGCAGATCCTCGAGGACAGCGAGGCCGCGCCGACCAGCATCGCGCAGATCTATGAGGAATATCTGGACGAAGACCCCGAGTTGCTCGGAGCCGGTATCGATGCTCATGCGCCGCTCAATCGACGGTTGTGCTTCGCCTACTGCATCAACAATGGCGGCACCTCGCAGTTGTACGTCGACTTCGACCCGGCACCGGGCGGGGTGTCGGGGCAGGTGGTGCGCTACCTGCACGACCCTGACAGCTACAAGGTGATCGCGTCTGATTTCAACGCTTACCTGCATGCGCTGTTCGAGGCCGAGTTCGACTTCATCTTCGAGGACTGAGCGACGCTAAGTGCCGTGCTCAACGGCTGCGGTTGGCGAGTGCATGCTCGGCCAACAGTCGGCCCAATTGCGCGCTCTGTGCGGCATTGAGCAACATCGCCGTGCCTGCTGCGCCCGCGTTGGCGCAGCAGAATTCGTCGAGGGTGTCCTCGATACCGCGCAGCAGTTGGATGAGATGGACGAGGCCGTCCGGGATCGGCAGGTTGGGTTGGAGGGTGAAGAGGGGATGTGGCCGAGTGGTGTCAGGAGGATCGGGGACGGTCTTTTTCATGGCTTTAATTCCGAGTTCGTCTCTAGAACCTGCCAGATGTCTTCCTCTCACAGAATCAGGTGGCAGCCGTACGCGGGGTGAGAGACCGGCGAACATCGGAATTCCGGCCAGGCCAAAGCCTGCCCGCGAACGGCTGCCATAACGCTGGCACGATGTATCGCCGGGCTCTCACACCCGGTCGCCAAATGACGACCTGGGGAAATTAGCCCTGCTTGCCATGCCCAACAACAGCGACGCTTCTGGAGCGGGCGTAGGATAGTTCCCAAGTAGTGGCACATGAAGATCCGCCCGAAGGCTTCAGAAAATTCCCACACTTGCTATCGGTAACGCCTTTAGCTATACAGCTATACATCTGCGTTACGCGGATGTACCTTTCGTTGCGGCGCCCAAAGCGCCATTCAGGTATCAGGAGCTCTCCATGAGTGAACTGCGCAGCCAGGATCGAAGTAAGTCCGTAGCGTTGAACATGCGAGTCGCCGAGCATCGCCGCGATCTTATCGATGCTGCCGTCGAAATCGTCGGCGGAGATCGAACAACGTTTGTGCTCGACGCAGCGTGTAAGCGTGCCGAGGAGGTGCTTCTCGAGCAACGTCTGTTCTTGCTCGACGACCAGGCGTTCGATCAGTTCGCCAAGGCATTGGAAAACCATCCCATCAGGAGCAATGCATGCGTGAAGAAGCTGCTGGCAAGGCCCAAACGCTGGGACTGAGCGCGCCGTGTCGATTGGAAGAACAGCATGATGTCCGCCAGTTCGACTGCGGCGAGGCGTCCATCAATCAGTATCTTTGGGACAAAGCGCTGGACGCGCAACGCGCCAGGCATGCCGTAGTGTACGTGACGTGTTTCAAAGGGACTCGTAACGTTGCGGGTTTTTACACCCTCTCCAATGGCTCAGTGGCCAGGGCCCACGCTGCGACAGCCAGGATCCGTCGCAATGCCCCCAACGACCTGCCAGTGGTCGTGTTGGGGCGCTTGGGCGTGACGCGTCAGGTAGCGGGGAATGGTGTAGCCACCGATCTGTTGCAAGACGCCCTAGAGCGAACGCTGGTCGCTGCTGAGATGGTCGGATGTGTCGCCTTGATCGTTCATCCATTGACCGAGCGACTGGAAGCGTTCTATGCCAAGACAGCCGGATTCATCGCCTGTCCAGGCCTCTCGCCCAAGACAATGATGCTGTCGCTGAAATAGCGGCCTTTCGATGCCCGTTGGGCGAACACGAGCGCCAATCGGCCTCCACCCGGCGCACGGCAGTCTGAAGGCTCAAGGCCCTTCCTCAAGCTCGACCAGCACAGCCCCATCGGCCACCAACTCACCCTCGTTGCAATACACCGCTTTCACCCTCCCGCTGTGCGGCGCGCGAATGCTGTGCTCCATCTTCATCGCTTCGAGCAACACCAGTGCCGCGCCGGCTTCGACCTGATCGCCCGGGGCCACTAGAACCTGTACAACGCTGCCATTCATCGGCGCGCTCAGACCGCCGGGGTGAGCGTGGCTGGCGCAGGCCGCAATAGGGTCGAAGCGGGTGATGGCGTGCAGCTCTCCCGCCCATTTCAGATACAGCGTGTCGCCCTGGCGAACGGCGGGGAGACGTTGACTCGGCTGGCCAGCCACCCGCAACTGCTCGCCCTGCAAGCGGTTCTGGCCATGGGCGCGCACGCGGCGCTCCACGCCCTGGCAGCTCAGGTGCAGTTCGATCTCGGCGCCGCCGCCGGACCGCCAGCCGGAGGTCGCCGTCCACGGTGAGTAGGCATCGTCGGCGCGGCTGCGCAGTGGCTCGCTCTGGATGAAGGCATCGGCGGCGCAGTGCCAGAAGGCGTCTGGCAGGGTTACGGGCGCAGGCAAGAGCTGCGCCTGATGCCTGGGGATGAACCCGGTGTCGAGCTCGGCACGGGCGAACGCGGGATGGCTGAGTACGCGCCTGAGGAACGCCAGGTTGGTCTTCACGCCGCCGACCAGGGTCTCATCGAGGATTGCCAGCAAGCGCAAGCGCGCCTCCTCACGGTTCTCGCCCCAGGCGATCAGTTTGCCCAGCATCGGGTCGTAGAACGGCGACACGCCGTCGCCCTGGGCCACGCCGCTGTCGATGCGCCGGCCCGGCCCCTCGGCGGCCTCGCGGTACAGCGAAAGGGTGCCGGTGGCTGGCAGGAAATCGTGATCGGGGTCTTCGGCATACAGCCGCACCTCGATGGCATGGCCGCGCAGTGGCACCTGCGCCTGCTGCAAGGGCAGCGGCTCGCCACGGGCCACGCGAATCTGCCAGGCCACCAGGTCGAGGCCGGTGATCAGTTCAGTGACCGGATGCTCGACCTGCAGGCGGGTATTCATCTCCATGAAGAAAAAATCGCCGCGTTCGTCGAGCAGAAATTCCACCGTGCCCGCACCCACATAGCCGATGGCCTGCGCGGCCTTGACCGCCGCTTCGCCCATGGCGCGGCGCAGCTCGGCGGACAAGCCCGGTGCCGGGGCTTCTTCGACCACCTTCTGATGGCGGCGCTGGATCGAGCAATCGCGCTCGTTGAGGTACAGGCAGTGGCCGTGGCGGTCGGCGAACACCTGGATTTCCACATGGCGCGGTTTGAGGACGTATTTCTCCACCAACATGCGCGCGTCGCCGAACGACGATTGCGCCTCGCGCTGCGCGCTGGCCAGAGCGTCGGCCAGTTCGGCTTCGCGCTCGACCACTTTCATGCCCTTGCCACCGCCGCCGGCCGCGGCCTTGAGCAGCACCGGATAGCCGATGCGCTGGGCCGCGGCGCTGAAGGTTTCCAGGTCTTGGGCCTCGCCGTGATAGCCCGGCACCAAGGGCACGCCGGCGCGCTCCATCAGCGCTTTGGCGGCCGATTTGCTGCCCATGGCTTCGATGGCCGAGGCGGGCGGACCGAGGAAGAGCAGCCCGGCGTGTTCGATGGCGCGGGCAAAGCCTGCGTTTTCCGAGAGAAAGCCGTAACCGGGATGGATCGCCTGTGCGCCGCTGGCCTTGGCCGCGTCGATGATCCTGTCGATCAACAGGTAGCTCTCGGCCGGCTTGGCGCCGCCCAGGTCCACCGCCAGATCGGCTTCACGCACATGCCGCGCGTTACGGTCGATGGCGCTGTGGACCGCCACGGTACGGATGCCCATGGCTTTGGCGGTGCGCATCACCCGGCAGGCGATTTCGCCTCGGTTGGCGATCAACAGCGTGTCGAGAAGGTTCATGGATGCGATTCCTGCCAGCTCGGTTGACGTTTTTCCAGGAAGGCATTCAAGCCCTCCTGACCTTCGGTACTGACCCGCAGTCCGGCGATGTCCGCTTCGGTGCGGGCGCGCAGATCGGCACTCAGGGCGCCGCTGCCGACGTCACGCAGCAGGCGCTTGCTGACGCGCATGGCCTGGGGGCTGTTCTGCAACAGTTGGGCGATCCAGCGATGGCACTGCGCGTCCAGCTCGTCGGCAGCACAGGTAGCGGCAAGCAGGCCGAGTTCGCGCGCGCACTGGCCATCGAAACGTTCGGCGGTCAGGGCGAAGCGTCGCGTGGCGCGCTCGCCCAGCGCCTGCACGACGAAGGGGCTGATCACCGCCGGCGCCAGGCCGATACGCACTTCCGACAGCGCGAACAGGCTGTCGTGGGTGCCGATGGCCATGTCGCAGCAACTGACCAGGCCGACCGCGCCGCCAAAGGCCGCGCCTTGCACCACTGCCAGGGTCGGCATCGGCAACTCGGCGAGCCTGTACATCAGCTCGGCCAATTGCTGGGCATCGCGCAGATTGGCGTCGTAGTCGAGCCCGGCTGCCTGCTGCATCCACGCAAGGTCGGCGCCCGCGCAAAAGTGCTTGCCGCGCCCGCGCAGCAGCAGGAAGCGCAGCGAGGCGTCGGCTGCGATCAGGTCCAGCGCTTGGATCAGTTCGCCAATCATTTCGGCGTTGAAGGCGTTGTGCTTGTCCGGGCGGTTCAGCCACAAGGTGGCGAATCCGCGTGGGTCGTGTTCCAGGTGCAGGGTGGTGAAGTCGGTCATGGTCAGGCCTGTCACGTGACGAAAGGAGGGCGCCCGAGGCGCATCACATACGGAAGACGCCAAAGCGGGTCGGCTCGATCGGCGCATTGAGGCTGGCCGAGAGCGCCAGGGCGAGCACCTCGCGGGTCTGTGCCGGGTCGATCACGCCGTCATCCCAGAGCCGGGCGCTGGAATAGAAGGCATGCGCCTGCTGCTCGTACTGCTCGACGATGGGTTGCTTGAGGCGCTGCTCGTCCTCGGCCGAGTAGTGCTCGCCGCTGCGCTCGGCCTGCTCGCGTTTGACCTGCACCAACACCCCGGCCGCCTGCTGGGCGCCCATCACACCGATCTTGGCGTTGGGCCACATCCACAGGAAACGCGGGTCGTAGGCGCGTCCGCACATGCCGTAGTTACCGGCGCCGAAGCTACCGCCGATGATCACCGTGAACTTCGGCACCTGGGCGCAGGCCACCGCGGTGACCAGCTTGGCGCCGTGCTTGGCGATGCCGCCTTCTTCGTATTTCTTGCCGACCATGAAGCCGGTGATGTTCTGCAGGAACAGCAGCGGGATGCCGCGTTGGCAGGCCAGTTCGACGAAATGGGCGCCTTTCTGCGCCGCCTCGGCGAAGAGGATGCCGTTGTTGGCCAGTATCGCCACCGGGTATCCCGCCAGCCGGGCGAAGCCGCACACCAAGGTGGTGCCGAACAGGGCCTTGAATTCATCGAACTGCGAGTCGTCGACCAGGCGCGCGATCACCTCGCGCACGTCGAAGGGCTGCCTGGGGTCTTTGGGAATCACCCCGTACAGCTCATCGGCGGCATGGCGCGGTGCGATGGGGGCGTGCACATCGAGCTGGCCGAGCTTGCGCCAGTTCAGGTTGGCGACACAGCGTCGGGCCAGGGCCAGGGCGTGCTCGTCGTTTTCGGCATAGTGGTCGGCCACGCCGCTGGTCTTGCAGTGCACGTCGGCACCGCCCAGTTCCTCGGCGCTGACCACTTCCCCCGTGGCGGCTTTGACCAGCGGCGGGCCGGCGAGAAAGATGGTCGCCTGCTGGCGCACCATGATGGTCTCGTCGCTCATGGCCGGCACATAGGCGCCGCCGGCGGTGCACGAGCCCATGACCACGGCGATCTGTGCGATGCCCAGGGCACTGAGGTGGGCCTGATTGAAGAAGATCCGCCCGAAATGCTCGCGGTCGGGGAACACCTCGTCCTGGCGCGGCAGGTTGGCGCCGCCGGAGTCCACCAGGTAGATACACGGCAAACGGTTCTCGCGGGCGATGGCCTGGGCGCGCAGGTGTTTTTTCACGGTCAGTGGGTAGTAGCTGCCGCCTTTCACCGTGGCGTCGTTGGCGACGATCATGCACTCCACGCCTTCGACGCGGCCGATGCCGGTGATCACCCCGGCTGCAGCCACCTCTTCGCCGTAGACCTCATGGGCGGCGAGCGGGCCGATCTCGAGGAACGGTGAGCCGGGATCGAGCAAGCGATTGATCCGCTCCCTGGGCAGCAGCTTGCCACGCGAGGTATGCCGCACCTGGGCTTTCTCGCCACCGCCCTGGTGGATGCGGGCGAGCAGTCGATGCAGCTCGTCCAGTTGATCGAGCATGGCCGCGCGGTTGGCGGCGAAGTCGGGACTGCGAACGTTGATCTGGGACGTCAGGATAGCCATGTGAGCCTCGATAGCGGTGCGCCAGTGATGCTTGAGCGTGCGGCGATTTCAACGGGTCTCGTTGAACAGCTCGCGACCGATCAGCATGCGGCGGATTTCGCTGGTGCCGGCACCGATCTCGTAGAGCTTGGCATCGCGCAGCAGGCGCCCGGTGGGGAACTCGTTGATGTAGCCATTGCCGCCGAGGATCTGGATCGCTTCCAGGGCGATCTGCGTGGCGCGCTCGGCGGTGTAGAGGATCACCCCGGCGGCATCCTTGCGCGTGGTCTCGCCACGGTCGCAGGCCTGGGCGACGGCGTAGAGGTAGGCGCGGCTGGCATTGAGCTGGGTGTACATGTCGGCGATCTTGCCCTGGATGAGCTGGAACTCGCCGATGCTCTGGCCGAACTGCTTGCGGTCGTGGATGTACGGCACCACCACGTCCATCGCGGCCTGCATGATGCCGACCGGCCCACCGGAGAGCACCACGCGTTCGTAGTCCAGGCCGCTCATCAGCACGCGCACGCCGCCATTCTCCTGGCCGAGGATGTTTTCCTCGGGCACCTCGACGTCGTCGAAGAACAGTTCGCAGGTGTTGGAGCCGCGCATGCCCAACTTGTCGAACTTCTGGCTGCGGGTGAAGCCTTTCCAGTCGCGCTCGACGATGAACGCGGTGATGCCATGGGCGCCCTTGTCCAGGTCGGTCTTGGCGTAGATCACGTAGGTGTTGGCATCCGGGCCATTGGTGATCCAGGTCTTGGAGCCATTGAGCACATAGCGCTCACCGCGCTTTTCGGCGCGCAGTTTCATGCTGACCACATCGGAACCGGCATTCGGCTCGCTCATGGCCAGGGCACCGACGTGCTCGCCGCTGACCAGCTTTGGCAGGTAGCGGGCTTTCTGGTCGGCATTGCCGTTGCGCTTGATCTGGTTGACGCACAGGTTGGAGTGGGCCCCGTAGGACAAGGCCACCGAAGCCGAGCCGCGGCTGATTTCTTCCATGGCGATGACGTGCGCCAGGTAGCCCATGCCGGAGCCGCCGTATTGCTCGTCGACGGTGATGCCGAGCAGCCCCATGTCACCGAACTTGCGCCACAGGTCCGCAGGGAACTGGTTTTCAGCATCGATGGCGCTGGCGCGTGGCGCCAGTTCGGCGGCGACGAAGCTCTGCACTTGCTCGCGGAGCATGTCGAGGGTTTCGCCCAAGGCGAAGTTCAGGCTGGGGTAGGTCATGGCTCACCTTGATTATTGTTCGGATGAGGGAGGGACATACGTCGTTCGATTTTCACTTTACGTTAACGTAAACTTGCAGCGGAAATGTGTCAACAGGTCGATGTGCTTACCGCACCTCGGTGAATTGAGGGATTGGGTGGTGGTGGCATCATGCGTTGACGTTAACGTAATGAGTTGCTAGCGTCGGTCTACCGCTTTTGCGAGCCCAAGTCGCTGCGCCTGGAGCTCGTGCTCTTTCTTAAAAGGATTCAACGTGGCTGCCAAGACCTACAGCATTTCCGAGCTGGCACGCGAGCTGGACGTGACCACCCGGACCATTCGTTTCTACGAAGAGCAGGGCATGCTGGCGCCGAGTCGGCGTGGCCAGGAGCGCATCTACACCCCCAAGGACCGCGTCACCCTCAAGCTGATCATGCGCGGTAAGCGCATCGGCTTTTCTCTTGCCGAATGCAAGGCGCTGATCGAGCTGTACGACCCGCAAGGCGACAACAGCAACCAGCTCACCAACATGCTGGGCAAGATCACCGAGCGGCGGATGCAACTCGATCAGCAGCTGTTGGACATTCAACAGATGCAGTTGGAGCTGGATATCGCCGAGGAGCGGTGTCGGGCGGCGTTGCAGGGTAAAAGCACGGTGCAGGAAGAGGACGTTCCAGGTTGAATCAGCGCCATCCGCAGTGACATTCAGCAGTGCACGCAAAAACTTTCAGACAAAGAAAAACCCCTGTCAGGCGTCAGCCCGACAGGGGTTCGTGGTGCGATCCGACAGGACCGGAACGCTGGCTCAGACGTTGAAACGGAAGTGCATCACGTCGCCATCTTTGACGATGTAGTCCTTGCCTTCCAGGCGCCATTTACCGGCTTCCTTGGCACCGGCTTCACCCTTGAACTGGATGAAGTCGTCATAGGCAACCACTTCGGCGCGGATGAAGCCTTTCTCGAAGTCGGTGTGGATCACGCCGGCAGCCTGCGGGGCGGTAGCGCCGACGCGCACGGTCCAGGCGCGAACTTCCTGCACGCCAGCGGTGAAGTAGGTCTGCAGGTTGAGTAGCTCGTAACCCGCGCGGATCACCCGGTTCAGGCCGGGCTCTTCCAGGCCCAGGGCTTCGAGGAACATGTCCTTCTCTTCGCCGTCGTCGAGCTCGGCGATCTCGGCTTCGATCTTGTTGCACACCGGCACCACCACCGCGCCTTCTTCCTCGGCGATGGCCTTGACCACGTCCAGGTGCGGGTTGTTGTCGAAGCCGTCTTCGGCCACGTTGGCGATGTACATCACCGGCTTGCTGGTCAGCAGGTGGAAGCCACGCACCACGGCCTTTTCATCGGCGCTCATGTGCTTCATCAGGCTGCGCGCGGGCTTGCCTTCGGTGAAGTGCGGGATCAATTGCTCGAGGATGGCTTTCTGCGCCAGGGCTTCCTTGTCGCCGCCCTTGGCGTTGCGCGCGACTTTCTGCAACTGTTTCTCGCAGCTGTCGAGGTCGGCGAAGATCAGTTCCAGGTCGATGATCTCGATGTCGCGCTTGGGGTCGACGCTGTTGGAAACGTGAATCACGTTCTCGTCTTCGAAGCAGCGCACCACGTGAGCGATGGCGTCGGTCTCGCGGATGTTGGCCAGGAACTTGTTGCCCAGGCCTTCACCCTTCGAGGCGCCGGCGACCAGACCGGCGATGTCGACGAACTCCATGGTGGTCGGCAGGATGCGGTTGGGCTTGACGATCTCGGCCAGCGCCGCCAGGCGGGCGTCGGGCATGGGCACGATGCCGCTGTTCGGCTCGATGGTGCAGAAAGGGAAGTTCTCCGCCGCGATACCAGATTTGGTCAGGGCGTTGAACAGGGTGGACTTGCCGACGTTGGGCAGGCCGACGATGCCGCAATTGAAACCCATGGGAATTCCCCTTTCTAGAGAGTCAGGCCTTCTGGCTGTGCAGCTCGCGCATGGCCTTGGCGAAGTCGCCGGCCAGGACGTCCGGCAGCACGCCGAGGGCAAAATCGATGCTGGTGTCGAGCTTGTCCTGCTCGGCGCGCGGCGCGCGGCCCAGGACGAAGTTGGAGACCAGTTTTGCATCGCCCGGGTGGCCGATGCCAAGCCGCAGGCGGTGGAAGTCGTTCTGGTTGCCGAGCTGCGCGATGATGTCGCGCAGGCCGTTATGCCCGCCGTGTCCACCGCCGCGCTTGAGCTTGGCGACGCCTGGGGGCAGGTCGAGTTCGTCATGCGCCACCAGGATCGCTTCCGGCTTGATGCGGAAGAAATTCGCCAGAGCCGCCACGGACTGGCCGCTGCGATTCATGTAGGTGGTGGGGATGAGCAGACGAACGTCTTGGCCTTGATGGCTGAACTTAGCCGTCAGGCCGAAATACTTCTTGTCGACGGTCAGCGACACGCGCTGGGCGTTGGCAAGGCGTTCAACGAAAAGAGCCCCTGCGTTATGCCGGGTCTGTTCGTATTCGGGGCCGGGGTTACCCAGGCCGACGATCAACTGGATGGCGGTCACGTCAGGGACTCTTCCTTGGAGTGGCGGGGTTACAGGGCGCGCGGCACTGTAACCCGACCGACACCGGCGCGCGAGTGGATTACTCGGCAGCGCCTTCTTCTTCGGCTTCAGCGGACACGCGTGGTGCGTGAACGTTGGCGATAGCCTTGTCATCACCGTGGGCCAGTGCGACGAATTCAACGCCTTTCGGCGCTTTCAGATCGGACAGGTGGATGATGGTGCCGATTTCAGCGTTTGCCAGGTCGACTTCGATGAACTCAGGCAGGTCTTTCGCTTCGCAGGAAACTTCGATTTCGTTTTCTACGTGGGAGACTTCACCGCCTTTCTTGACCGGCGCTTCTTCGCCGATGAAGTGAACCGGGACCTTGGCGGTCAGCTTCTGGCCAGCCACGACGCGGACGAAGTCGGCGTGCATGATGAAGCCTTTGGCTGGGTGACGCTGCAGTGCCTTGACCAGGACGTTCTGCTTCTTGCCGTCGACGTTCAGTTCCAGAACGTGGCTGAAGGCAGCCTCGTTTTCGAACAGCTTGGTGATTTCCTTGGTCAGGATGGTCAGGGACTCGGCGTCCTTGTTACCACCGTAGACAACGGCAGGGATGCTCAGCGAGTGACGCAGGCGGCGGCTCGCACCTTTCCCCAGGTCAGTACGCGCTTGGGCGTTCAGGGTGAATTCGTTCATTGTGTTTCTCCAAAATAGCCCCCCGAGGACGTTTGCGACCAGCGTCAACGGGGATGGCAAAAAAGCCCCGCCCCAACAACG
Organism: Pseudomonas sp. RAC1; assembly: GCF_030658255.1. Lineage (NCBI taxonomy): Bacteria > Pseudomonadati > Pseudomonadota > Gammaproteobacteria > Pseudomonadales > Pseudomonadaceae > Pseudomonas > Pseudomonas sp. RAC1. The sequence continues at coordinate 59,200 of NZ_JAUTXS020000021.1, read as the reverse complement.
GGTGTTGGGGCGGGGCGCTTTTCGTCAGCGTGCGTTCCGCTTAGCGGAACATCGCGCTGATCGATTCTTCGTTGCTGATGCGGCGGACCGCTTCAGCGACGACCGGTGCGATATCCAACTGGCGGATACGGTCACAGGCCTGAGCAGCGGCAGACAGCGGGATGGTGTTGGTCACCACCAGCTCGTCGAGTACCGACTTCTCGATGTTCTCGATCGCACGACCCGACAGTACCGGGTGAGTGCAATAGGCGTAGACCTTGGCAGCGCCGTGGTCTTTCAGGGCCTTGGCCGCGTGGCACAGGGTGCCGGCGGTGTCGACCATGTCGTCTACCAGGATGCAGGTGCGTCCTTCGACGTCGCCGATGATATGCATCACCTCGGAGTGGTTCGCTTTCTCGCGGCGTTTGTCGATGATCCCCAGATCGACGCCCAGCGACTTGGCCACGGCGCGCGCACGCACCACGCCACCGATGTCGGGGGAAACGATCATGAGGTTATCGAAACGCTGGTCTTCGATGTCGTCGACCAGTACGGGCGAGCCGTAGATGTTGTCGACGGGGATATCGAAGAACCCCTGGATCTGGTCTGCGTGCAGGTCGACGGTGAGTACACGGTCGATACCCACGACAGTGAGCATGTCAGCGACCACTTTGGCGCTGATGGCTACACGTGCCGAACGCGGACGACGGTCCTGGCGGGCGTATCCGAAGTAGGGAATCACGGCGGTGATTCGCGAAGCTGAGGAGCGGCGGAAGGCGTCGGCCATCACTACCAGTTCCATCAGATTATCGTTGGTCGGGGCGCAGGTCGGCTGAATGATAAACACGTCCTTACCGCGGACGTTCTCATTAATCTCAGTGCTGATTTCGCCGTCGGAGAACTTGCCGACAGAAACATCACCCAGTGGGATATGCAGCTGACGTACGACACGCCGAGCCAGATCGGGGTTGGCATTCCCCGTGAAGACCATCATCTTGGACACGCGCAGTACCTGAAGGCTGAGGGTAACCTGGATGAGTATAAGGAAAATGGCAGGGGCGGCTGGATTCGAACCAACGCATGGCAGGATCAAAACCTGCTGCCTTACCGCTTGGCGACGCCCCTGTATCTGTTGCTGCGAACGCTTATGCGCTCGACTTCTTGATCAGACTCTGCAGCTTGCGATGCAACATCGAAACGTTGCTTCCCTTTGCCACAAACCCTGCTTGGGTCGCTGAAAGAAGGGCCAGAACTCTACCAGCTTCGGCTTTGCTTGGGAAGGCCCCAAACACACAACTTCCAGTGCCGGTCATTCGAGCTTCGGTGAATTTACCCAGTGAATTCAGCGCATTGCGAACTTCTGGATACCGTTGCTCTACCACCGGTTGGCAGTCATTTCGACTGTTTCCCTCGGGAACGGGGCGCATCTTAAGGGGGAGGGAATCACGTGTCAACTCTGGATGCGAAAAAATTTCCGCTGTGCTGACAGACACTTGCGGCACCAACACCACATACCAAGGCTCGGGTGGATCGACCGGCGTGAGCTGCTCGCCCACGCCCTGGGCGAAGGCCGCGTGCCCACGGACGAACACCGGCACATCGGCGCCCAGGGTCAGGCCGAGCGCAGCCAGACGATCGACGCTCCAGTCGAGCTGCCAGAGATGGTGCAGGGCTAGAAGGGTAGTGGCGGCATCGGAACTGCCGCCACCGATGCCGCCGCCCATGGGCAGAACCTTGTCCAGCCAGATATCGGCGCCCAGGCCGCAGCCGGACTGCGCTTGCAGCGCGCGGGCGGCGCGCACGATCAGGTTGCTGTCGTGGGGTACGTGGTCGATGGCGGTGTGCAGGCGGATCTGGCCGTCGTCACGCCGCTCGAAGGTCAATTCGTCAGCGTGGTCGAGGAACTGGAATACGGTTTCCAGTTCGTGATAGCCATCGGCGCGACGCCCGGTGATGTGCAGCCACAGGTTGAGCTTGGCCGGGGCGGGCAGGGTGAGTCGGGACATCGGTTCAGTGCCCCAACTGACGCGGCTGCCAGTCCTTGATCACCAAGGTCACATCGATGTTCTCGCCGTGCAGCTTGAGGCGCTCGGGCAGCCAGTAGCCGTTCTGCTCGCTGTAGCTCAGGTACTCCACCTCCCAGCCATCCTGGGTCAGACGCGCCAGGCGGCTGTCGCCATCGAGGGTGAGCTGGCTTTTGCTATCGGGGGCCGGCAGGCCACGTACCCACCACACCAGGTGCGACACCGGCAGGCGCCAGCCGAGTTGTTCTTCGAGCAGGGCCTCGGGACTGGTGGCCTCGTAGCGGCCCTGGTTGGCCACTTCCAGCACCACGCCGCCGGGTCTCCCGGTCAGGCGCGCGGCACCGCGGCCGAGCGGGCCGGCCAGGCGAATGTCGTAGTAGTCCTGGCGCTGCAGCCAGAACAGCGTGCCGCTGCCAGAGTCGCGCGGGGCGCGGATGCCGACCTTGCCGTTGATCTGCCAGCCGTCGAGGCTGCTCAACTGCTGCTTGTGCTCGCGCCACAGTTGCGGGCTGCCCTTGCCCTGCACGGCTTCACGGGCGCCCATGCCGGCACAGCCGGCCAGCAGGGCGATGAGGGCGAAGGTAAGAAGATGACGCACAGGCATGGTTCAGAGGGTCTCGGATCCGGTCAGGCGCAGGACGGTCTTGCGCAGAATGGGGTTGTCGGGCTGCTCGGCGAAGGCCTTGGCCCACACCTGGCGGGCCTCGCGGCGCTTGCCATTGGCCCACAGCACTTCGCCCAGGTGGGCGGCCACTTCGGGGTCGGGCAGGCGCTCGAGGGCCTGGCGCAGCAGGCGCTCGGCCTCGTCCAGATGGCCCAGGCGATAATTGACCCAGCCCAAACTGTCGAGCACGGCGGGGTCATCGGGGGTGATCTGGCTGGCTTTCTCGATCAGCGCCTTGGCTTCGCCGTAGCGGGTGGTGCGGTCGGCGAGGGTGTAGCCCAGGGCATTGAGGGCCATGGCGTTTTCCGGCTCGCGGGTGATGATGGCGCGCAAGTCCTGCTCCATCTGCACGATGTCGTCGCGCTTTTCCGCCAGCATGGCGCGGGTGTAGAGCAGGTTGAGGTCATCGGGGTAACGCTTGATCGCCTGCTGCAGCACCTGGTCGGCCTGGTCTTCCTTGCCATTGTTGCCCAGGGTCTCGGCTTCGATCAGGTACAACTGGATCGCGTAGTCGGGCTGTGCTTCACGGGCTTCGGCCAGGTGACGCGAGGCCTCGGCGCTGCGGCCGTTGGCGATGAGGATGTCGGCCTGGCGCAATTGCGCGGGCAGGTAATCCGGGCCAGGACCTACCAGCGCATATTCGCGCAGGGCGGCGGCTGGCAGGTTGCGCTCTTCGCGGATGCGTCCCAGGTTCAGGTGCGCGGCGTCAACGTTGCTGTCGCGTTCGACCATTTCCTGCAAATAGCCTTCGGCTTCATCCCAGTCTTTGTTCTCCATGCTCACCAGTGCCAGCGAATAACGCAGTTCGTCGTCATCGGGGTACTGCTGCAGCAGGTTCTCGAACTCGGCCTTGGCTTCGCTGATGTGGTTCTGCTCGACCAGCGTGCGCGCGTAGGTGATGCGCAGGCGCTTGTCCTCGGGGTTGTCGCGGATCGCCGTGCGCAGCAGCGGCAGCGCTTCGTCGCCGCGCTCGAGGGTTTGCAGCAGGCGTGCGCGCAGCAGGATCGGCGCGATTTCGCCGTTGCGCGGCGGGTGCTGTTCCAGCAGGTCGAGCGCCTGTTCGGTCTTGTCGTCCTGGTTGAGCAGCAAGGCCTTGCCGAACACCAGTTGACCGTTGTCCGGGTACTTCACCAGCAGACGATCGAAGCTCTTGAGCAGACCGTCGCGGGTCGCCTGGTCGGTTTCGGCGGCCGAGAGCGCGAGGAAATCGAAATGGGTGTCGCCCTGGCCCTGAAGCACCTTCTCCATGTAGGCCATGGAATCGTCGTAGCGTCCGGCGCGGGCCAGTTGAATGGCCGCGGCACGCTGCGCGTCGAGGTTCTGTGGGTCGTTGCGTGCCCAGATCAGCGCGGTGTCCAGGGCCGGCTCGTCGGCGCCGAGGTACTCGGCGATGCGGTAGGCGCGTTCGGAAACACCGGGGTCCTGGGTCTTCTGCGCCTGGTCGACATAGTTGGCCAGGGCGATGTCGAAGCGGTTGCGCTGGCCAGCGAGCTCGGCCACCAACAGGCTATAGAGGGTGTCGGGCTTGAACGATCCATAGACCACCGGCGGTTTGGCTTCGGGCTTGTCGGCCTTGGCAACGGCCGGCTGTTCCTCGCTCTTGTGCGGGACCAGGCTCTGGCAGCCCTGGAGCAGGGCGAAGGCAAGCAGCAATGCGTAGGATCTGTTCATAGGGGCTTTGGAGGACTAACCGGCGGTCGGAGCATGATGACACAAGCGTGGGGGCAAACCCACCTGCGTAGTGTGTGACCGTGCCGGGCCCGGGACGTTCGGCGACCGGTCTCGTACGCGGCTGTCATCGGGTGCGCTGTCTATAGACGATGGTCATGGTCGCGATAGCGAACGGTGGTTGTCCTGAATCCTGCGAAGTAGGACAATTATCGGCTTCCCGTCCCCACCAGCGATCTTGCATGGCCTTTCTTGCCCTCGGTATCAACCATAAGACTGCCTCGGTCGACGTACGCGAGCGCGTGGCGTTTACGCCCGAGCAGCTGGTCGACGCCCTGCAGCAGCTCTGCCGAATGACCGCCAGCCGCGAGGCGGCGATCCTCTCCACCTGCAACCGCAGCGAACTCTATATAGAACAGGATCAGCTCAGCGCCGACGACGTGTTGCAGTGGCTGGCCCACTACCATCGCTTGAGCCTGGACGAACTGCGCGCCAGCGCCTACATCCACGAGGAGCACGACGCGGTCCGGCACATGATGCGTGTGGCGTCCGGGCTCGACTCGTTGGTGCTGGGCGAGCCGCAGATCCTCGGCCAGATGAAGTCGGCCTATGCCGTGGCGCGCGAGGCCGGCACCATCGGTCCGCTGCTAGGGCGTTTGTTCCAGGCCACCTTCAGCGCCGCCAAACAGGTGCGCACCGACACCGCCATCGGCGAAAACCCGGTGTCGGTGGCCTTTGCGGCGGTCAGCCTGGCCAAGCAGATCTTCGCCGACCTCGGACGCAGCCAGGCGCTGCTGATCGGCGCCGGCGAGACCATCACCCTGGTCGCCCGTCACCTGCACGAGCAGGGGGTCAAGCGCATCGTGGTGGCCAACCGCACCCTGGAGCGCGCCAGCCTGCTGGCCGAACAGTTCGGCGCCCATGCGGTGCTGCTGGCCGACATTCCACAGGAGTTGGCCCACAGCGACATCGTCATCAGCTCCACGGCCAGCCAGTTGCCGATCCTCGGCAAAGGCGCGGTGGAAAGTGCGCTCAAGCAGCGCCGCCACAAGCCGATCTTCATGGTCGACATCGCCGTGCCGCGCGACATCGAGGCGCAGGTGGGCGATCTGGACGACGTCTACCTGTACACCGTCGACGACTTGCACGAAGTGGTCGCGGAAAACCTCAAGAGTCGCCAGGGCGCGGCCCAGGCTGCCGAAGAGCTGGTGAGTGTCGGCGCCGAGGATTTCATGGGGCGCCTGCGCGAGCTGGCGGCGGTGGACGTGCTCAAGGCCTATCGCCAGCAGAGCGAGCGCCTGCGCGACGAAGAACTGCACAAGGCCCAGCGCCTGCTGGCCAACGGCGGCAACCCCGAAGAGGTGCTCGCCCAGTTGGCTCGCGGTCTGACCAACAAGCTTCTGCACGCCCCCAGCGTGCAACTGAAGAAGCTCTCCGCCGAAGGCCGCGTCGATGCGCTGGCCATGGCCCAGGAACTCTTTGCCCTTCACGAAGGCGCCACGGACAAGACCCCGCAATGAAAGCGTCGCTGCTGAAAAAACTGGAGATTCTCCAGGACCGCTTCGAAGAACTCACCGCCCTGCTGGGCGATGCCGAGGTCATTTCCGACCAGAGTCGCTTTCGCGCCTATTCCCGTGAGTACGCCGAAGTCGAGCCGGTGTTCGTCGCCTACAGCGCCTGGCGCAAGGTGCAGGACGACCTGGAGGGCGCCCAGGCGCTGCTCAAGGACAGCGACCCTGACCTGCGCGAAATGGCCGTGGAGGAAGTGCGCGAGGCCAAGGAACAACTGCTGGCCCTGGAGGCGCAACTGCAGCGCATGCTGCTGCCCAAAGACCCCAATGACGGGCGCAACGTATTTCTGGAAATCCGCGCCGGGACCGGCGGTGACGAGGCCGCCATCTTCTCCGGCGACCTGTTCCGCATGTACTCGCGTTACGCCGAAAAGCGCGGCTGGCGCCTGGAAATCCTGTCGGAGAACGAAGGCGAGCACGGCGGTTACAAGGAGATCATCGCCCGCGTCGAGGGCGACAACGTTTACGCCAAGCTCAAGTTCGAGTCCGGCGCGCACCGCGTGCAACGTGTGCCGGAAACCGAGTCGCAGGGCCGTATCCACACCTCGGCATGCACCGTGGCGGTACTCGCCGAGCCCGACGAGCAGGCGGCGATCGAGATCAACCCGGCCGACCTGCGCGTGGACACCTACCGTGCCTCGGGCGCGGGCGGTCAGCACGTCAACAAGACCGACTCGGCCATTCGCATCACGCACCTGCCGACCGGCATCGTGGTCGAGTGCCAGGAAGAGCGATCCCAGCACAAGAACCGTGCCCGTGCCCTGTCCTGGCTGTCGGCCAAGCTCAATGACCTGCAGACCAGCGCCGCGCAGAACGCCATCGCCAGCGAACGCAAGTTGCTGGTCGGCTCGGGCGATCGTTCCGAGCGTATCCGCACCTACAATTATCCACAGGGCCGGGTGACCGACCACCGCATCAACCTGACGCTGTATTCGCTGGACGATGTGCTCGCCGGCGGCGTCGATGCCGTGATCGAGCCCTTGCTCGCCGAATACCAGGCCGATCAACTGGCCGCCCTGGGGGACTGATGACCATCATCGCCAGCCTGTTGCGCAATGCGCAGTTGCCCGACTCCTCCAGCGCGCGTCTGGACGCCGAGCTGCTGTTGTCTGCGGCCCTGGGCAAGTCGCGCAGCTACCTGCACACCTGGCCCGAGCGCATCGTCAGCAGCGAGGCGGCCGACACCTACGCCGCCTGGCTGGAGCGCCGCCGCGCCGGCGAGCCGGTGGCCTACATTCTGGGGCACCAGGGTTTCTGGAAACTCGATCTGGAAGTGGCGCCCCACACCCTGATTCCTCGGCCTGACACCGAGCTGTTGGTGGAGGCAGCGCTGGAGTTGCTGCCGGCAAGCGTTGCGCAGGTACTGGACCTGGGCACCGGCACCGGGGCCATCGCCTTGGCCCTGGCCAGCGAATGTCCGGCCTGGCAGGTGACGGCCGTGGACCGTGTCGAGGAGGCCGTGGCCTTGGCCGAGCGTAACCGCCAGCGTCTGCACCTGGCCAACGTGCAGGTGCGCGCCAGCCATTGGTTCGAGGCACTCGCCGGTGAGCGCTTCGACCTGATCATCAGCAACCCGCCCTACATCGCCAGCGAAGACCCGCACCTGAGTGCCGGTGACGTGCGTTTCGAGCCGAGCAGCGCACTGGTGGCGGGCGTCGATGGCCTGGACGACCTGCGCCTGATCATTGCCCGGGCGCCCCAGCACCTGGTGGCCGGCGGCTGGCTGCTGCTCGAACACGGCTACGACCAGGCCAGCGCAGTGCGTGAATTGCTCACGGCCAGCGGCTTCAGCGATGTCGGCAGTCGCCGCGATCTCGGCGGTCATGAGCGCATCAGTCTGGGCCGCCTGCCGTGCTGAGCGACGACGAGCTGCTGCGCTACAGTCGCCAGATCCTGCTGGCGCAGGTGGATATCGACGGTCAGTCGCGGCTCAAGCAGAGCAGGGCGCTGGTGGTCGGACTGGGTGGTCTGGGCTCGCCTGTGGCGCTGTACTTGGCGGCCGCAGGCGTGGGCGAGCTGCATCTGGCCGATTTCGACACGGTCGAGCTGACCAACCTGCAGCGCCAGGTGCTGCATGACACCGACAGCCTCGGGCTGAGCAAGGTCGACTCGGCGCTGCGGCGCTTGCAGGCGATCAATCCGCAGATCCGCCTGGTCGCCCATCGCCAGGCCCTGGATGAGGATTCCCTCGCGGCGGCAGTGGCCAACGTGAACCTGGTGCTGGACTGCTGCGACAACTTCGCCACCCGCGAGGCGGTCAACGCGGCGTGCGTGGCAGCCGGCAAACCGTTGGTCAGCGGTGCGGCCATTCGCCTGGAAGGGCAGTTGTCGGTGTTCGATCCACGGCAGGCGCACAGCCCCTGTTACCACTGCCTGTATGGCCATGGCAGCGAAGCCGAATTGACCTGCAGCGAAGCCGGGGTGATCGGCCCGCTGGTGGGCCTGGTTGGCAGCCTGCAAGCGCTGGAGGCGCTCAAATTGTTGGCCGGTTTCGGCGAACCGCTGGTGGGACGTCTGTTGCTCATCGATGCCCTGGGTACACGCTTTCGCGAGCTGCGGGTCAAGCGCGACCCAGAGTGCGCCGTGTGCGGCAGCCGCCATGGCTGAGCGCTCGGCGCCGGTCGGCGTCATGGATTCGGGGGTGGGCGGTCTGTCGGTGCTGGCCGATATCCACCGCCTGTTGCCGGCCGAATCGCTGCTCTATGTGGCTGACTGCGGCCATGTGCCCTACGGCGAGAAGTCGCCGGACTACATCCGCGAGCGCTGCCGGCGCATTGCCGCGTTTTTCCGGGCGCGTGGCGCCAAGGCCATGGTGCTGGCGTGCAATACGGCAACGGTGGCGGCGGTAGCCGATCTTCGTCAGCGCTACCCCGAATGGCCATTGGTTGGCATGGAGCCTGCGGTCAAGCCGGCGGCGGCGGCGACCCGCTCTGGCGTGGTCGGCGTGCTGGCGACCACTGGCACCTTGCAGAGCGCCAAATTCGCGGCCTTGCTCGATCGCTTCGCAGGCGATGTGCGCGTCGTCACTCAGCCGTGTCCGGGATTGGTGGAATTGATCGAACGGGGCGACTTGAGCAGCCCGCCACTGCGTGTCTTGCTGGAGGGCTATGTCCAGCCATTGCTGGTGGCCGGCTGCGACACGCTGATTCTGGGCTGCACGCATTACCCTTTCCTGCGCCCGCTGCTGGCGCAGATGGTGCCCGAAGACGTGGCGATCATCGATACCGGCGCTGCCGTGGCCAGGCAGTTGCAGCGTCTGCTGCAGGGCCGGAATCTGCTCGCCGAAGGGCCGGCGCGCGACGCCGAGTTCTTCAGCAGTGCCGAGCCGCAGCGGCTGCGCGAGGTGTTACCGGCGTTGTGGGATGCGCCGGTGGCGCAGGTCATGGCGTTCAGCGGCTGAGGCGCAGCCGGCTCTGAGCTTCAGCCCGCGTTGCGCTCAGTCTTCGCTGGGCAGCGGCCATAGCAAGGTCGGATCCAGCACTTCCAGCACCAGTTCGCGGTGCTCGCTGTCCAGCTTGCTCAGCAATTGCTGCGCCGCGCTGTCGGCCGTCCACTGCTCCGGCAACGCCAGGGCATTGCTCACGGGCGATTTGGTCGACTGCGGTGCGGCTATCGTCAGCTTCACGCCCAGATCGCCCAATGCCTTGCGTTGTTCACGCAGCCAGTGCGGCAGACTGTTATGCCCGGCGGGACTTTGCGCTGGAGAGTAGCGCTGCAAGGCCGAGTAGCGACTGAAAATCGCCATCACTCGGGGATTTTCGCCCCGTGCCAGCAAGGGCAGGGCGCTGGCCAACGCCTGTTCGGTGGCGTGCCAGTTGCTCTGCAGGATCTGCTCGAAGATCTCTGCTGCAGGGAGGTTCGGGGCCAGGTAGTCACAGGTGCCTGCATTGATGATCAAGGTATCCAGCGTGCCCCACTGCGATTGCAGGCGTTGACCGGCCGATTGGGCCTCGGCGAGTTCGTGCAGGTTGGCCGGCAGGTGCAGCAGGCGTGCGCCGTGAAGCTCGATGAGGGCTTCGAGTTCGTGACTGTGCCTGCCACTGACCGCGACTCGATGCCCGTCGGCGAGCAGTTGCTCGGCCATTGCCATTCCGAGCCCACGGGTGGCTCCGGTAATCCAGAAACTACGAGTACTGCTCAATTCTGCGTCCCTAACTGGAGGCGGCGGACAGCCCCTTGAACGCCGCAAGTGCTCTTTGTCGACTTTTCCCTAGGTCAACGATCGGGCTGACGTAGCAACTTGTATCAAATAAATCAGAGGATTTCACTGGCAAATGAATGGTCTTGTTATCCAGTTGCGTGAGTTCGGGTAACCAGTGGCGAATGAATCGCCCGTCTGGATCGAACCGCTGCGACTGGGTTACAGGGTTGAAGATCCGGAAATAGGGCACTGAATCGGTTCCGGTCGAAGCGCTCCACTGCCAGCCGCCGTTGTTGGCGGCCAGATCACCGTCGATCAGGTGACGCATGAAATGTTGCTCGCCTTTGCGCCAATCGATCAAGAGGTTCTTGCTCAGGAACATGGCCACCACCATTCGAAGCCGGTTGTGCATCCAGCCGGTGTGCAGCAGCTGGCGCATGGCCGCATCGATCAGGGGAATGCCGGTGCGACCCTGTTGCCAGGCTTCGAAGTCGTCCGGCGCAGTGCGCCAGGGCAGTGCTTCGGTATGGGCACGAAATGCCTTGTGCTGCGACACCTGTGGATAACCCACCAGGATGTGTTTGTAGAACTCGCGCCACAGCAACTCTTCGATCCAGGTGCGTGCACCCTGACTGCCACTGTCCAGCTCACCCCGATTGCTGGTCAGGGCGGCATGCAGGCATTGCCGGGGCGAGATCACGCCAGCGGCCAGGTAGGCCGACAGTTGACTGGTGCCGGGCGTGGCCGGCAGATCGCGCGCTACGTGGTAATCGTCGATCAGCTCATCGACGAAGCGGCCGAGCCGGGCCTGGGCTTCCTGCTCGCCCGCCGGCCAGTGGTCGCGAATGCTCTGCGCGGGCTTGTCGAAACCGGTTATATGCTGCGGGATCGGGTCGTGGGCGATGGACAGTGGCGCCTGGGCTTTCACGCGGTGGGCCTGGGCGGGCAGGCTGCGGTGCAAGTGCTCGAGACAGGCCTTGCGGAACTGGCCGAACACCTGGAAGTAGTTGCCGGCCTTGGTCAGCAGCGTGCCGGGCTTGAAGAACAGTTGATCGAGGTGCGTTTTCACGGCCATGCCGGCGTGTTCCAGGCATTGGCGCGTCTGCTGATCGCGCTGCGCTTCGTTGAGGCCGTATTCGTCGTTCCAATGGACGGTCTGCACCTTGTGCTTCTGACAGACCGCTAGCACTGTTTGCGGCACCTGTTGCCAGGTGTCCGTGTGGCCGATGAGCAGCGGAATGTTCAAGGCGTCCAGTGCATGGCGCAGGTCACGCAGGTTGCGCAGCCAGAAATCGACCTTGGCCGGTGCGTCGTCGTGCGCTTGCCATTGCTCGGGGCTGGCGATCCACAAGGCAATGGTCGGCCCCTGCTGGGTGGCAGCGCTCAGTGCGGTGTTGTCGTCGATGCGCAGATCGCTGCGCAGCCAGATCAATTGCATGTCAGGGTCTCGCACTGAAGCTCGAGGTCGACTGCTGGAGCAGACGCAAGGCTTGCTGGGGTGTGTCGAACAGTTGCGAGGCGGGAAGGCCCAACGCGCGCAGCCGCTCTTCATGTATGGGAGCGCTGGCACCCCCCAGGAGTTTCACCAGCGTGACAGTGGCCAGTGGCATCAATGACGGAACGTCCAGTCGTGCGCCCAAGTGCAGCACCAACGCCCTGGGTTGCAAGCGGTCGATGGCGTGCAGTAGCTGTTTGCCGGTCACCGGCTGTTCGAGAATCTCCACCGCCATGCCACTGCTGCTCAGCAGCCAAGCGGTGAGCCACAGGCGTTCGTTGAACGGTTGCTCGGCGGTGGTGGCCAGCAGCACCGGTGGGCCTTCGAGCGAGTGATTGTCGTGATAGACCCGCGCTCCCAGCTTGCTGCGCAGCCAGGTGTGGAAGAAAGCCTGTTCCAGCCGTGCGTCGAAGTGATGGCGCCAGCGTTGCTCCAGTTGCTCGAGCAAGGGCAGCAGCAGTTGGTCACACAGGGTCGAGGCCGGGTACAGCGCCATGGCCTGGTTCAACTGCTGGTCCAGCGAGCGCTGGGCGAGGTTGGCGATGGCGTCGATGAGCTTCTCGCAACGCGCTTGCCAGTCGCTGTTGAGCACAGGCGTCGCGCTGCCGCTGTTCTCCAGCAGGTCGCGCACCTGGCTGACCGAGGCGCCACGTTCCAGCCATTGCAGAATCTCTTGCACCTTCTGGACATGCGCTTCGCGGTACAGGCGATGTCCTTTGGGCGTGCGGTCGGGCACCAGCAGGCCGTAGCGGCGCTCCCAGGCGCGCAGGGTCACTGGGTTGACGCCGGTACGCCGGGCCAGCTCGCCGATGGGCAGGTCGTCTTCAGAGTGCATTGCGCAGCCCCATGCTTTCCGGATGCGGTTGCAGGTAGGCCTGCTGCAGCAGATAGGGATCGGGGTGATTGCGCAGGTGATGCTTGAGCAGGGTCAGCGGTACCACGAGCGGGACGATGCCCTCCTGGTACTGGCCGATCAGATGCTGCAGCTCGGCCTTGTCGCTGCCGTCCAGGGCATCGCGCAGGTAGCCGCACAAGTGCTGCAGCACATTGCTGTGAGTGCCGCGGCTGGCACAGCGGCGCAGGGCCTGCATCAACTGCGTGAAGTAACGCGGACCGAGCTCGTCGGGATCATCGTTGCGGGTCATGCTGCCGAGCAGGTGGCCCAGTTGCCGATAGGCCTGGGGATTGTGCGCCATCAACAGGTACTTGTAGCGGGCGTGGAAACCCTGCAAGGCCGCGCGGCTCAAGCCCTGCGACAGCAGATTCTGCCAGTCGGCGTAGGCATAGACGCGGCTGATGAAGTTCTCGCGCAGCACCGGGTCGTGCAGGCGGCCTTCTTCCTCCACCGGCAGATCCGGTCGACGTTCGCAGAACGCCTGGGCATAGGCACCGCGGCCGCCTTGCAGCGATGGGCGGCCGTTGTCTTGATAGACCTTGACCCGTTCCAGGCCGCAGGACGGCGATTTCTGCATGAACACATAACCGCAGATATCGTCGAGCGCCTCGGCCATCTGCTGGCCATAGGCACGCAGCGGCGGCGCCAGGTCGGTGCCGGGATTGCGCGGATTGATCACTTCCGGCGACTGAGGGTCGCCCACCAGGCGGATCGCCTCGCGGGGAATGCCCAGGCCAATGGCTACTTCAGGGCACAACGGCACCCAGTCGAAGTGCTCGTCGAGCGACTGACACAAGTCCGAGGCCTTGTGACCGCCGTTGTAACGCACGTCCTGGCCGGCGAGGCAGGCGCTGATGGCGATGCGGGGTTTACCTGTCGAGTGCTGGGGGTCCATGCTGCCGCTCCCTAAACTTGTACAAGGTTGATTTCTTGTACAGGTCTATTCCAGCACATCGAAAAACTTATGCAAGAAGAATTTCTTGTACAACGCTATTCGAGGTGCTCCAGCAGACGGCGCGCCGCCTCCTGGCCGCTCAGCCAGGCGCCTTCGACCCGCCCGGACAGGCACCAGTCGCCACACGCGTAGAGCCCCTGGTCTGCATCGGCGAGCGCGCCCCACTCATGGCTGCCGGCGGGCCGGGCGTAGAGCCAGCGGTGGGCCAAGGCAAAGGTGGGTGCGGGCACGACGCACCCGACCAGTTCGGCGAACTCACCATGCAGCGTATCGATCACCTCGTCCTTGGGCAGGTCGATGTGCTGCCGGCTCCAGGCGGAAGTCGCATGCAGCACCCACGTATCGAGGTGCTCGTCACGGCCGGGCTTGCTGCGGTTGCGCGCCAGCCAGTCGAGTGGACTGTCCTGCACGAAGCAGCCTTGCATCGGGGTGCTCAAGGCCGCGTTGAAGCCCAGCGCGACCGCCCAGGTGGGTTCCATCTGCACGCTCGCGGCAACCGCCGCCAGCTTGGGTGTGGCTGCCAGCAGCGGCGTGGCCTGCGGTGCCGGCACGGCGATCACTACGCGGCTATAGGGGCCGTGGCTGCAACCTTCGGTGTCCTGCAGGTGCCAGAACTGCTTGCCGCGAAACACTTCGGCGATGCGGCAGCCGAAGTGCACGGTGACGTCTTCGAGCAGGCCTCGGGTGATGGCGCTCATGCGCGGTACACCGACCCAGCGGGTCTGCTCGTCGGGGGAGGGGGTGAGTTGGCCGTCGCGATAGTTGTAGAGCTGCGGCTTCCATTGCGCCGCCCAACCGGCGGCGACCCAGCTCTGCACGTGTTCGACGAAGCGTCGATCACGGGCGGTGAAGTACTGTGCGCCCAGATCGAGGGCGCCCGCCTCGCTGCGCTTGCCGGCCATGCGCCCGCCACTGCCATGGCCCTTGTCGAACACATGCACGGTCTGCCCGGCCTTCTGCAGGGCCTGGGCGGCGGACAGGCCGGCGATGCCGGCCCCGATGATCGCGATAGGTACTGTCATGATGGCCTCTTCGAACCGTGCTGGAAGCAGACTACGCTGTCAGACAAACCTGTACAATGCAGAAGTTTTGTATAAGGTTATTCCACCCGGTGGAACAGGTTGGCCTATGTTTATCCGAGAGCGTCGGGTTGAAAAAGTGCCTTGAAGTTAAAAATAGACCATAGCCACAGCATGCGAGGACACAGCCATGCACATCGTGCTGACAGGGGGTACAGGCTTGATCGGACGGCATCTGTGCCGACGCTGGTTGAGCCAGGGACATCGCTTGACCGTCTGGAGTCGCGATCCCGCCCAGGTGCCTCGGCGCTGCGGCGAAGGCGTGCGCGGCATCGCTCGGCTGGAGGATATTGCGTCGAGCGATCAGGTCGATGCGGTGGTCAACCTGGCCGGTGCGCCCATCGCCGATCGACCGTGGACGGCTTCGCGCCGTCACCTGCTATGGGCCAGCCGTATCACCCTCACCGAGCAACTGCTGGCGTGGCTCGAAACGCGTGAGCAGCGCCCCGAGGTGCTGGTGTCCGGCTCTGCAGTGGGCTGGTATGGCGATGGCGGCGAGCGTGAGTTGACCGAGGCGTCGCCGCCGGTCAAGGAGGATTTCGCCAGCCAGTTGTGCATCGCCTGGGAAGAAACCGCCCAACGCGCCCAAGCGCTGGGACTGCGAGTCGTACTGGTGCGAACCGGGCTGGTGCTGGCTGGCGACGGCGGCTTTTTGTCGCGCCTGCGGCTGCCGTTCAAACTCGGCCTGGGCGGGCCGCTGGGCGATGGACGGCAATGGATGCCGTGGGTTCATATCGAGGATCACATCGCCCTGATTGATTTTCTCTTGCAGCGCACCGACGCCAGCGGTCCCTATAATGCCTGCGCGCCGGAGCCGGTGCGCAACCGGGCGTTCGCCAGGGCACTGGGTCGCGCGCTGCATCGACCGGCCGTACTGCCGGTGCCCGCCCTGCTGCTCAAGGCGGGGTTGGGCGAGCTGTCCACCTTGTTGCTGGGTGGACAGCGGGCCCGCCCGGCACGGTTGCTGGAAGAAGGCTTCACGTTCCGCTTCGACGATCTGCAATCGGCGTTGGACGATCTGTCCGAACGCCTCTGACATAGGACGCTGCATGACCGATCACGCCCTGCTGCTGGTCAACCTGGGTTCACCGGCTTCCACTTCGGTTGCCGACGTGCGCCGTTACCTCAACCAGTTCCTCATGGACCCCTACGTCATCGACCTGCCCTGGCCGGTGCGTCGGCTGCTGGTGTCGCTGATCCTGATCAAGCGCCCGGAACAGTCGGCCCACGCCTACGCGTCGATCTGGTGGGACGAGGGCTCGCCGCTGGTGGTGCTGACCCGCCGTCTGCAAGCGGCCATCACCCCGCACTGGCCCCACGGTCCGGTGGAGGTCGCCATGCGCTACGGCCAGCCGGCGCTGCCCCAGGTCCTGGAGCGGCTCGCCGCGCAAGGTGTGCGCAAGGTGACCCTGGCACCGTTGTACCCACAGTTCGCCGACAGCACCGTGACCACCGTGGTGGAGCAGGCGCGCAAGACCCTGGCCGAGCAGAAGCTGGCGATGGAGTTGCGAGTGCTGCAGCCCTTCTACGACGAACCCGACTATATCGACGCGCTGGTGGCCAGTGCCCAGCCTTATCTGCAGCAGGAGTACGACCACCTGCTGCTGAGCTTCCACGGTCTGCCGGAGCGCCATCTGAAGAAGCTCGATCCGACCGGTTCGCACTGCCTGCAGAGCGCCAATTGCTGTGAAACCGCCTGCCCCCAAGTGCGCAAGGTCTGCTATCGCTCGCAGTGCCTGGCCAGTGCGGCCGCCTTCGCCAAGGCGGCAGGCATTCCCGACGGCAAGTGGTCGGCCTCGTTCCAGTCGCGTCTGGGGCGGGCCAAATGGATCGAGCCCTACACCGAGACGCGCCTGGACGAACTGGCGGCGGCCGGGGTGAAGAAGCTGTTGGTGATGTGCCCGGCGTTCGTCGCTGATTGCATCGAGACGCTGGAAGAGATCGGTGACCGCGGCAAGGAGCAGTTCATCGAGGCCGGCGGCGAAGCGTTGGTGCTGGTGCCGTGCCTGAACGATCACCCGCAGTGGGCGCAGGTGCTGGCGGGGATGTGCGAGAAGGCGTGAAAACAGCAGGGGCTGCAGTGCAGCCCCCGTGAGTTCAACGCAGGCTCAAGGCAACTGATCGTCCAGCGTCTTGTTCTTCCAGCCATCGTTGCCCGGCAGAATCAAGTTCAGGGCGATGGCCACTACCGCGCACAGCGCGATGCCCTTCAGGCCCCAATCGTCGGGGCCGTCGCCGCTGCCGATCAATACGCCGCCGATACCGAACACCAGGGTCACCGAGACGATCACCAGGTTGCGCGCTTCGGCCAGGTCGATCTTGTGGCGGATCAGGGTGTTCATGCCTACCGCCGCGATCGAGCCGAACAACAGGCACAGAATGCCGCCCATCACCGGCACCGGGATGCTTTGCAGCAGCGCGCCGAACTTGCCGATGAAGGCCAGGGTGATGGCGAACACCGCCGCCCAGGTCATGATCTTCGGGTTGTAGTTCTTGGTCAGCATCACCGCGCCGGTCACTTCGGCATAGGTGGTGTTGGGCGGGCCGCCGAACAGGCCGGCCGCGGTGGTGGCTAGGCCGTCACCGAGCAGCGTGCGGTGCAAACCGGGCTTTTTCAGGTAGTCGCGCCCGGTCACGCTGCCCACGGCGATCACCCCACCGATATGCTCGATGGCCGGGGCCAGGGCCACTGGCACGATGAACAGGATCGCCTGCCAGTTGAACTCCGGCGCGGTGAAGTTGGGCAGTTCCAGCCATGGCGCGGCGGCGATCTTCGCCGTGTCCACCACACCGAAGGCGAAGGACAAGGCGAAGCCGACCAGCACGCCGGCGATGATCGGCACCAGGCGGAAAATGCCTTTGCCGAACACCGCGACGATCAAGGTGGTCAGCAGCGCCGGCATGGAGATCAGCATGGCGGTCTGGTAGGGCATCAACGCGCTGCCGTCGCCGCCCTTGCCCATGGCCATGTTGGCGGCGATCGGCGCCATGGCCAGGCCAATGGAGATGATCACCGGGCCGATGACGACCGGCGGCAGCATGCGGTCGATGAAACCGGTGCCTTTGACCTTCACCATCAGGCCCATGAAGGTGTAGACGAAGCCGGCGGCCATTACCCCGCCCATGGTCGCAGCAAGGCCGAACTGGCCCTTGGCGAGGATGATCGGTGTGATGAACGCGAAGCTGGAGGCCAGGAACACCGGCACCTGGCGCCCCGTGACCAATTGGAACAACAGCGTGCCCAGGCCCGCGGTGAACAGCGCCACGTTGGGGTCCAGGCCGGTGATCAGCGGCATGAGCACCAGCGCACCGAATGCCACGAAGAGCATCTGTGCGCCCGAAACGACCTGACGCCAGAGCGGGTCGTTGTAGCCGTCCTGCATGGTCAGGCGTCCTTCTGCTTGGTGCCGAAGATCTTGTCGCCGGCATCGCCCAGGCCCGGCACGATGTAGCCGTGCTCGTTCAGGCGCTGGTCGATCGAGGCGGTGTAGATCTGCACATCCGGGTGCGCCTTGTTGACCACCTCGATGCCTTCGGGCGCGGCCACCAGCACCATGGCGCGGATTTCCTTGCAGCCGGCTTTCTTCAGCAGGTCGATGGTGGCGACCATCGAGTTGCCGGTGGCCAGCATCGGGTCGATGATCAGCGCCAGGCGCTGGTTGATGTCCGGCGCGAGCTTCTCCAGGTAGGTATGCGCTTCGAGGGTTTCCTCGTTGCGCGCCACGCCCACGGCGCTGACCTTGGCGCCCGGCACCAGGCTGAGCACGCCATCGAGCATGCCGATACCGGCGCGCAGGATCGGCACGACGGTGATCTTCTTGCCGGCGATCTTCTCGACCTGGACCTTGCCGCACCAGCCGTCGATCTCGTAGGTTTCCAGGGGCAGGTCCTGGGTGGCTTCATAGGTCAGCAGTGCGCCGACTTCCTGGGCGAGTTCGCGAAAATTCTTGGTGCTGATATCGGCACGGCGCATCAGGCCGAGCTTGTGGCGGATCAGCGGATGGCGGATCTCACGAGTGGGCATAGGGGAGGGCTCCGGAAGGCGGGCAAAAAAACCGCGTAAGATTAATCTATTCAGTCCGTGCTGTCGTGCAGTCATTGTGCACGTTAGTCCATAAAGGCTTGATCTGCGGCGAGCGGGTGCGTACCTTTGCCCGCTTTTCCAAAATGCACCTGCTGGAGAGCGCCATGTCCGCCGATCTAGAGCATATCCGCCAAGTGATGAGCGAGGCCGATTGCCTGTACACCGAAGCCCAGGTCGAAGCGGCCATCGCCCAAGTCGGCGAGCGGATCTGCAAGGACCTGCACGACAAGAACCCGGTGGTGTTCTGCGTGATGAACGGCGGATTGATCTTCGCCGGCAAGCTGCTCACCCACCTGCAGTTCCCGCTGGAAGCGTCCTACCTGCACGCCACCCGCTACCGCAACCAGACCAGCGGCGGTGAGCTGTTCTGGAAGGCCAAGCCGGAAGTGTCGTTCATCGACCGCGACGTGCTGATCGTCGACGACATCCTCGACGAGGGCCACACCCTCAGCGCGATCATCGACTTCTGCAAACATGCCGGCGCGCGTTCGGTGTACACCGCCGTGCTGATCGACAAGGACCATGACCGCAAGGCCAGCCCGGACCTGAAGGCCAACTATGTCGGCCTGCCGTGCGTGGACCGCTACATTTTCGGTTACGGCATGGACTACAAGGGCTACTGGCGCAACGCCAATGGCATCTTCGCCGTGAAGGGGATGTAAGCCATGCGCCAGCCTGCTTTCATCGACAAGACGTTGTTCGACGGGCTGGCCGCCAAGGCCGCCAGCAATCCACGCGGCCGCCAGCACCACAACTTCCATGACATGGAAGAGCCCTGCCATCGCATGGCGGTGGGCCTGCAGACTCACACCTACATTCCGCCGCATCGCCACCTGAGCGCAGACAAGGCCGAGGCGCTGATCGTGCTCAAGGGGCGCCTGGGCCTGCTGATCTTCGATGAGCAGGGGGCGGTGACCGACACGCGCGTGCTGCAGGCCGGGGGCGACTGCCTGGGCGTCGATGTGCCGCCGGGCACCTACCACGGGCTGGTGGTGCTGGAAGAAGACAGTATTCTGTTCGAATGCAAGGCCGGGCCTTATCGTCCGGTCAGCGATGGCGAGATGGCGGCCTGGGCGCCGCGCGAAGGCGAGGACGGCATGCCCGAGTACCTGGCCTGGATGCGCGCTCAGTTCGACTGATCGCGTGTGACCCTGCCATGCTAGGGTTCTGTCTCGGTAATACGTTCACGTTTGGCGAGTGACTTGGGGGTTCGGGCAAGGCGCCACCAACAGTGAACAGCCTATTTCCAGGACAGGACACTCGAGTGCTCCTGCCCGCCAAGGAGCCTCTCATGCGTGCCGTTATCCCTCTGCTGCTGGCGCTGAGCCTGCCGCTGTCTGCTGCACCGCTGCACAGCCAGTTCCTGCCACCTGACGACCTTTCCCTGCGCCAGCAGGCGCCCGAGTCCCAGCAACTGCTGCAGGTCACCGATTACTCGGTGGTGGTCGGCGCCCAGCGCCAGTCCAATCAACAGCCGATTCCCATCACCTCGTCGCTGACCCTGCGCCTGAAGGGCAAGCCGATGAGCAAGGGCGCGACCATCAGCCAAGTGCTGGTGACCTTCGACGGCGAGGGCGGCAAGAGCCTCAAGCGTCCCGCTTACGACGAGGCCACACGCACCCTGACCCTGAATTATCCCCAGGCCGACTACCGGGTGATCATGGACCTGCTGCGCAACGAAACGCTCTACGTGCAATTCCTCAGCTATGCCAACGGCCATGTCTGGGCCGATCTGCACACCGGCACTGTACGTACGCGTTGAGCGCCGTGGCGCACGCCGGGTACACTGCCCGCCTTTGAAACGCCCGTGATGGCACCGTTGGAGTCGGCAAATGCGTAAAGACAAGAAGCAGGTTATCGGTGACGAGATCAGCGACGACTACATCAAGACGTTCCTGCAGTTCGAGCCGGCCGATGGCCAGACCTCGCCCTCGCACCACAAGCTGATCAAGGCCTATCGCGGCTTGCGCATCGACGACTTCGAGCGTTTCGTGGGGTTCTTCGTGGAGGCCGGGTATGACGTCGACGGCAAGGACGAGCACGGCAAGACCTTCGTCGAGGCCATCGCCGACCAGCGCAATGCGCCGGAGTACATCGAGGTAATCGGCAAGGCGCGGGGATGAGGCCAGAGGAGCGGCGAGCGCCGCTCCTCCATTACGTGCGCCTGCGCCTCAGGCGTAGTGCTTGGCCGGGTTTTCCTGGGCCAGGCCCAGGGCGGCATCGTTGTCCGCGCTGATCTGGCGATACAACGCGGCATCGGTGGCCAGGGTCTTCTCGCGGGCCGGGAAGATGTCCTTGAGCTTGGTTGCCCATGCGCCTTTGGTCTGCTCGGGGAAGCAGCGCTCGAGCAGCTCGAGCATGATCGAGACGGTGACCGACGCACCCGGCGAAGCGCCGAGCAGGGCGGCCAGGCTGCCGTCGGCGGCCGAGACCAGCTCGGTGCCGAACTGCAGGATGCCGCCTTTCTTTGGATCCTTCTTGATGATCTGCACGCGCTGACCCGCCACTTCCAGGCGCCAGTCCTCGGCCTTGGCCTGGGGGTAGAAGCGGCGCAACGATTCCAGGCGCTGCTCCATCGACTGCATCACTTCGCTGACCAGGTACTTGGTCAGGTCCATGTTGTCGCGGGCCACGGCCAGCATCGGACCGATGTTGCCCATGCGCACCGACAGCGGCAGGTCCATCAGCGAACCGTGCTTGAGGAACTTGGTGGTGAAGCCGGCGTAAGGCCCGAACAGCAGCGACTTCTTGCCATCGACCACGCGCGTGTCCAGGTGCGGCACCGACATGGGCGGGGCGCCCACCGCTGCCTGGCTGTAGACCTTGGCCTGGTGCTGGCTGACGATCTCCGGATTGTCGCAGCGCAGCCACTGGCCGCTGACCGGGAAGCCGCCGAAGCCCTTGCTTTCCGGAATTCCCGAGGCTTGCAGCAGCGGCAGCGCCGCGCCGCCGGCGCCGAGGAAGACGAAGCGGGCGTCGACGTCGCGGCTGCTGCCGCTGTTGACGTCCTTGACCGTCACCGTCCAGCCATCGCCTTTGCGGCGCAGGCCGGTGACCTTCTTGCTGTACTTGACCTGGGCGTCGGGGCTGTCGCCCAGGCGCTTGAGCAACTGGTTGGTCAGTGCGCCAAAGTTGACATCGGTGCCCTTGAGCACGCGGGTGGCGGCGATGTGCTGGTCGGCCGGGCGGCCCGGCATCATCAGCGGCATCCACTGGTTCATCACGGCCTTGTCTTCGGTGTACTCCATCTCGGCGAAGGCGTGATGCTGCTTGAGCATGTCGAAGCGCTTTTTCAGGAACGCGACGCCTTTGTCACCTTCGACGTAGCTCAGGTGCGGTACCGGGTTGATGAAGGCGCGGGGATCGCCCAAGCCGCCCTGGCGGCTGAGGTAGGCCCAGAACTGGCGCGAAACCTCGAACTGGGTATTGATGTGCACCGCCTTCTTGATGTCGATGCTGCCATCGGCGGCCTGCGGCGTGTAGTTCAGTTCGCACAGCCCGGCGTGGCCGGTGCCCGCGTTGTTCCAGGGGTTGGAGCTTTCTGCGGCCCCGGAGTCCATCGCCTCGACGACTTCCAGCGTGATCGCAGGGTCCAGCTCCTTGAGCAGTACGGCCAGGGTGGCACTCATGATGCCCGCGCCTACCAGTACTACATCAACCGATTCGTTCTGCGCCATTTAACGCGTCTCCACAATCTACAGCACCTAATTGACAGCATAGGACCCCTGGGTTGGCCAGGATCGCCATGTCCGACTCTTCGCAGTTGTTGCAACTCCAGCGGACACCGCCAATCGGTCTTTGGGTGTTCGGTCATTGAACGCCATTTGCCACCACTGCGGCAATTCGACTTATGGTCAGGTGGTCCGTCGTGGGTTATGGACCGGCCTCAGGCTCCCATCCAGGATGAGCGCCTGGGCCGTCTGCTCAGGGCTGTAGAAAACGTCTTTGTCGCACCTGCACATGCCAGACTGTTCATTTGCTCGCCACACTCTCGTGAAGTTGTGAAAAACCGTTTTTTCACGCTCTTTTGGAGTCGTGAACCTCAAAAGTGGACTGCGCGAGGGCAACCCGCAGGTTCATGTGCAGCAGACGGCCAGAGACAGCAGGCACGACAGCCGATGCAAGACCTGAGTGGAAGGCTCTCTGTGGGCGAAGCGGTGAAGGTGCCGGGGTCAAGCGGCGAATGCGGGGCCCGATCAGGAGACGTCCTTATAATCGGGGGGAGATTATAACGAGGTCGCGGGCAGAAAGGTCGTACTTCTTGGGTTTTTATTGCCGCGTTTGTCAGGCCGCGAGCAGGCGTTGCTGCCAGCGGCGCCGTGCCGGCGGGCTAACCCGGGCGCTGGCCGGCAGCGCCTGGCCCAGCCAGCCCAGGTGGGCTTCGCTGACCTGGACCCAGCCACTGCCGGCCGGGGCCTGGGCGCAGTGCTTGAAGGCCAGGCACGTGCCGTCTTCGGCGAGGCGGGCATAGGTGGTGTGACGCGGGCGTTGCAGGAGCAGGGTCCAGAGCGAGGCCATGGCGGAAAATCCTGTCTGATTCGGACGTGCGGCAAGCTTACCCGCAGCACCATTAAACCCTCGTGACAGCGGCGTGTTCCCGGCATGACAATCGCGTGCCCAGACGGCGCCGAGGCTTCATCTCGCGAAGCTTGCCGCGGGTAGCGTGCCTCTCGTTATACTGTCGGCCTTTGCCGCTTTTTTCTGGAGAAATGCGCATGCTGCAACGTCTGTTGTTCGGTTTGATGGCGGTGGCTACCCTGAGCCTGGTCGGCTGTGCCCACAGCCCGCAGCAGTTGAGCCCGCAACCCAAGCTCACCACGCAGCTCAACGCGGTCGGCCGCGGCCAGCCGGTGGAGGTCAAGGTGGTCGATGGCCGTGCTTCGCAGTCGCTGGGTACCCGCGGCGGCATGTACCCCGAGACCAGCACCATCAGCGTCAGTGGCAGCGATGTGGTGCCCAAGCTGCAAGCCCAGGCCGAGGCTGCCGTGCGTCTGCTGGGCTTCACCCCGACCCGCGGCGGTGGCAACGCGCCGCAGTTGACCGTGACCCTGGCCGAACTCAAGTACCAGTCGCCCAAGGACAAGATGTACGTCACCGAAGCGACCATCGGCGCCACGTTCCGCGCCGACGTGTCCAACGCCAACCGTCGCTACAGCGGTCGCTACGGCGCCTCGCTGGACCAGCGTTTCGGCATGGCACCGAACCAGGAAACCAACACCAAGCTGGTCAGCGATGTGCTCAGCGACGCCCTGACCCGTCTGTTCAAGGATCCGTCGATCGGTCAGATGCTGGCTGAGTAATCCTTTCGATGCCCTGAAAAAGCCCGCTGCCTGGGACCAGGCAGCGGGCTTTTTCGTGGGTGATGCACCGTGGATCAGGCGGCCTCGATGGCAAAATCCAGCACGCTGAAGCCGGTGCCCAGGTCCACTTCCGGCAGGTCATGGTGCGCATGGCCGCCGAGGGCGCAGTACACCAGCCAGCCACGGTCGTGGACGTTGATCGCGAAGCCGTCGATCAATGCCTGCTGCTCGTCGCTGGGCGCGACGAGGTAGAGACGGTCCTGGTTTTCGGCATGCAGCATGTCTAGCTCCGGTATCGAGAAGGCCGACAGGGTGGCCTCTTCGGATGACGAGCGTATGACAGGCGAAATTTAGGGGGCGATGTCTTGGCGCTGACCAATGGCGCTCCGGCCGCACAGTGTGCCAGGAGCGCCACAAGAGCCTGCACTCAGGCCACTTCTGCCTGGCGCTTGACCTGATACTGATTGCGCACCGGCGTGGCGTACTGCTGCACCAGGTAAGGCCGATGCTCGACCGGGCAGGCCTCCAGGCGGCGCTGCCATTCTTCCTGCGCCCGCGCCAGCTCATCGGCCGGAAACAGCTTGTCGGCGGTGGGCACCGCCAGCGCCGTGTCCTGTTGATCCCACATGGCATAGGCCAGGTAGTGCACCGGGAATAGGCGATAGCCGGCGAGAATCTGTCGGTCGATGGCCTGGGCCAGTTGCTTGGTGTCTTCGTGGTACTCGGTCACCGGCGGCGCGAAATTGATGTGCACCCGGCCTTTGTAGCCGGTGATGCCCAGGGCGATGCTGTTGTCGTCTTCGCCTGGCACCTTGCTGTAGCTGCCGGTGCTGGCGCGGATGTACAGCTCGCGGGCCTTGGCCTGGTCGCAGGGGTCGTATTCGTAGCTGATCGACACCGGAATCAGGTTCAGGCTCTGGATCACCGCGCCGAAGGCTTCGTCCTTGCGGCTCATGTGGAACATCTTGAGGATCGCCGAATCGGTGCGATCGTCACCGTCCTTGGCGCGGCCTTCGGCCTGGGCGATCCAGATCGAGGTGCCGTCGTCGCGGATCGAGTGGTTGATGTAGGCCGAGAGCAGTTGGTAGGCCGCCAGCTTCTCGCGGCGACCGCTGATGGAGCGGTGCACGATGAAGCTCTTGTTCAGGCGCATCATGTCGCTGACGAAAGGCTTCTGCAGCAGGTTGTCGCCGATGGCGATGCGCGGGGTGGGCAGGCCGGCGTGATAGACCGCGTAGTTGACGAACGCCGGGTCCATGACGATGTCGCGGTGATTGGCCAGGAACAGGTAGGCGCTGCCGGCCTTGAGCTGCTCGACGCCGGTGTAGGTGACCCCGTCGGTGGCGCGGTCGATGGTGCGGTCGACGTAGTACTCGACCTTGTCCTGCAGCGTCGCGACGCTGCTCACGCCGGCGAATTCCTTGCGCAGGCGGCGCGCGATCAGCGGCTTGAGCAGCCAGCCGAAGGCGCCGGCCAGGCGCGGGAAGCGAAAGTGGGTGAGGATATCGAGAAATGCCGGGTCGCTGAGCAGGCGTGCCAGAACGGCAGGGACTTCAGCGTCGTCGTAGGGTCGGATGGCATCGAATGCGCCCATCATGCTCTCTTGTTGGAAACGGCTAGAGTAATAAAGTAGGGGCGGGGCCGAGAAAACGGCTCGGACACACACGGACCCCGTAAACAGACCGGCAATTATACGCATAAGTCACCGCGCAGGCCCCCGATGCTCGAAATCGACTTCTATGACTGTCCCTACTGCGGCGAACGCGTCGAAACCACCGTCGACATTTCTGCCGGCGATCAGCACTACACCGAGGACTGCCAGGTCTGTTGCCGGCCGATCGTGTGCATTTTGCAGGTGCACGATGACGAATGGTTGCTCGAGGTGCGCCGCGAGGACGATGCCTGATGCGCAGAATCTACGAGCCGGAAAGCCTGATCGAGGCGCAGATGCTGGTGGGCATGCTGGCCAGCGAGGGCATCGACGTGCACCTGATTGGCGCCGATCTGGTCGGCGCGATGGGTGACCTGCCGCTGCAGGGGCTGTTGGCCCTGGCGGTGGACGACGAGCAAGCGGGGTACGCACGGCAGTTGATCGATGCGTACAATGCCGCTCAGCCCCTTGCCGGTGACGAGCCCGACGCCTGTCCCGGCACCTTGATCTGCTAGGTTTGCCTGTCTTATGTGTGGACGCTACGCCCTGTTTCGCTGGTCCCAGGCCTTCGCCGCCCTGCCGGGGTTTCCCGTCGACCAGCAGGCGCAATGGAACATCTCGCCCGGTGCCTCGGTGTTGATCCAGCGCCAGATCGACGACCAGTTGCAGCTGGCCAGGGCGCGCTGGGGGCTGACGCCGCCGTGGCTCACCGACCTCTCGCGCACCCCCGCCCATGCCCGCGCCGAAACCCTGGCCGAACAGCCGATGTTTCGCGACGCCTTTCGCCTGCGCCGTTGCCTGATGCCAGCCAACGGTTTCTACGAATGGCGCGGCACGGCGCGCAAGCGGCCGTACTGGGTGACGCCCGGGGAGGGCGCCTCGCTGTTCTACGCGGCGGTGTGGGAGGCGTATCCGGTGCAGGAGCAGGTCTGGCTCAGTTGTGCCGTGGTCACCCAGGCGGCCATGAACCAGCGTCGGCCATTGATTCTCGACGAGGCAGGCCAGGCCGCCTGGCTGGATCCGCAGACGCCGCAGGCGCGCCTGCATGAACTGCTGGCCAGCCCGCCGGCGAGCTTGCGCGAGCGGGCGCTGGCGCCTCTGGTCAACGACCCGCAGCTCGATGGACCGCAGTGCTTGACGCCGGCCTGAGCCCAGCGCGCTTGGCCGGTCACACCCTGAACTGATTGATCAGGCGCCGCTGCTGTTCGGCCAGTTGGGTCAACTCGGCGCTGGCCTGGCTCGACTCGTCGGCGCCGCCGGCCACCTCGCTGGCCACCTGGCCGATGTTGGTGACGTTGCGGTTGATGTCCTCGGCCACCGCGCTCTGCTGCTCGGCAGCACTGGCGATCTGCGTATTCATGTCGTTGATCACCGACACCGCCTGGGTGATGCTCTCCAGCGCCAGCGCCGCACGATTGGCCTGCTGCACGCTGTCGTCGGTCTTGCCCTGGCTGTCTTCCATGACCTTGACCACGTCGCGGGTGCCCTGCTGCAGTTGCTGGATCATCTGCTGAATTTCCTGGGTCGCCTGTTGGGTCTTCTGCGCCAGGTTGCGCACCTCGTCGGCGACCACCGCGAAGCCTCGACCCTGCTCGCCGGCACGGGCGGCCTCGATGGCGGCGTTGAGCGCCAGCAGGTTGGTCTGCTCAGCGATGGCGCGGATGGTCACCAGGATGGTGTTGATGTTCTCGCTGTCACGGGCCAAGGTCTGCACCACGGTCACCGCGCGGCCGATTTCGCTGGCCAGGCTGCTGATGGACTGCGAGGCGTCATGCACGATCTGCATGCCCTGGTTGGCGGCCTGGTCGGCGTTGCTGGCGGCCTGGGCAGCTTGGGTGGCGTTGCGCGCCACGTCCTGGGCGGTGGCGGTCATTTCCTGCACGGCAGTGGCCACCTGGTCGATTTCGGCCATCTGCTTGTGCACGCCCTGGTTGGTGCGAATGGCGATGTCGGCGGTGTGCTCCGAGGAGTCGCTGACCTTCTGCACCGAACTCACCACTTGGCTGATCATCGCCTGGAGCTTGGCCAGGAAGGTGTTGAAGCCGCTGGCGATGGCGCCCAGTTCGTCGGCGCGGTCGCTGTGCAGGCGGCGGGTGAGGTCGCCTTCGCCCTGGGCGATGTCGTCGAGCATGGCCACCATCTGCTTCAGCGGACGGGCGATGCCGTGGGCCAGCAGCCCGATCACCAGCAGGCCGAGCACGGCGATGCTCAGGCCGACCGCAGTCATGCCGAAGATATCGGTGCGGCGCTGCTCGCCGAGGTCTTTCTGCAATTGCGTGACTTCGGCCATCACCGTGCTCAGCGGCAGTTGTAGCAGCAGCACCCAGCGCGCATCGGTGTTGGCCACTTTGAACGGCAGGTACAGCTCGATACGGTCCTTGTCTCGGTCGAGTTGATAGTGCAGCGCATCGCCATTGCTGCTGGCCAGTGCGGCCGACTCGGCCGAATCCAGCACGTCACTGGCTTTTTCGCCGAACTTGGACGGGTCTTTGGTGTAGGCCACCAGGCGACCGTTGCTCGACACCAGGGCCAGTTCGCCGGCGCCATCATAGAGTTGGCGGTCGGCGGCGTTGAGCAAGTCCTGGATGAAGTCCACCGACAGGTCGGCCCCGGCGATGCCCTGGAATTGGCCGTTGAGCATGATCGGTTCGACGAACGAGGCGAGCATCACTGTCTTGTCGCCCACCTTGTAAGGCGCGGGATCGATCACGCAGGCCTTCTTGGTTTCCTTGGGGCACAGGTAGTACTCGCTGGCGCGCACGCCGGTGGCCAGGATGGTCTGATCGTTGACGTCGACCAGGCGATCCTGGCCGAGGCTGCCGTCGGCGTTGCGGAACCACCAGGGCAGGAAGCGCTCGCCGTTGACGTCGGCGTGGTCCAGGGCGTTGGGTTCCCAGCCCAGGTAGGCGCCGAGCACGCTGGGGTTGTCCTCGACGGTGCGCTTGAGCAGGTTGCTCAGGTAGGCGCGGTCGATCTGCATCAGCGGTTTGCCATCTGCATCCTGTGCGCCGAGCAGGCCGTTGAGCGTGGCCAGGCTGCGGCTGATCAGCAGCGGCGCTTCCAGGCCGCGCTGGATTTCGCTGACCTGGGTGCGCGCCAGCGCCGACAGGCGCTGTTCGATGACCGTCTCGAACTGCTGCTGGGTGCGCTGCTGTACTAGAGCCTGGGTGCGCGCTCCGGCGTACACGGCGTAGAGCACCAGGGCAGCGACGATGCTCAACACGATGGCACCGGCCAGCGCCGCCACGGAAAACTGGATCGACTTGAACTTCATGATCGAAAAGCTCCACGCCAGGAGGTCGTTGTCCTGGATTATCGGCGTGGGCTGGGCAAAGCATGAGGACGGTTGTCAGAAATCTTCGACGCACCTCTGGCAGGGGCGCACGACTGGGCCTAGGATACGCGGCATGTAAAAAGAGGGAGTCTTTTCATGCGTAAATCATTCGTGGTCAGCCTGTTGAGTGCCAGCATCCTGCTGGGCGGCTGCCAGGCGGTCAACACCACCAGCGGCGGCGCGGTGGGCGTGGAGCGCAAGCAGTACATGTTCAGCATGCTGTCCACCGACGAGGTGAACCAGATGTACGCCCAGTCGTACCAGCAGACCCTCGGCGAAGCCTCGAGCAAAGGCGTGCTGGACAAGACCAGCAATGACGCGCGGCGCGTGCAGTTGATCGCCGACCGCCTGATCGCCCAGGCGCCCAAGTTCCGCCCGGATGCGGCGCAATGGAAGTGGGAAGTCAACGTGATCAAGAGCGATGAGCTCAACGCCAACTGCGGCCCTGGCGGCAAGATCATCGTCTACACCGGTCTGATCGATCAGCTCAAGCTCACCGATGCCGAACTGGCGGCGGTGATGGGCCATGAAATCGCCCACGCCCTGCGCGAGCACGGCCGTGAAGCCATGTCCAAGGCCTACGGCATCAACATGGCGCGCCAGGGCGCCGGTGCCATCTTCGGCCTGGGCCAGGACAGCATGGCGCTGGCCGACACCGTGGTGAACTACGCCATGACCTTGCCCAACAGCCGCGCCAACGAGAACGAAGCCGACCTGATCGGTCTCGAGCTGTCGGCCCGCGCCGGTTATGACCCGAACGCGGCGATCACCTTGTGGAACAAGATGAGCAAGGCCTCCGAAGGCGCCCCGCCCGAGTTCATGAGCACTCACCCCGCCTCGAGCAGCCGCATCGCCTCCCTGCAAGCAGCCATTCCCAAAGTCATGCCCTTGTATCAACAGGCGGCTAAGTAGCAGCTGCAAGCTGCAAGCTGCAAGCGGCAAGTCAAGCCGCGCCGCGCCTTCTTGCCGCTTGAAGCTTGAAACTTGCGGCTGCTTCACCCCCTTGCAGCTTGCCGCTGCCCTACACCCAACCGCTGGTTTTCATGGCCGAGTAGACGGCGACGGCGGCCAGTACGAAGAAGGCGGCGGCGGCCAGGCGGCGGATCAGGGTCAGGGGCAGTTTGTCGGCGGCGAAGTTGCCGGCCAGTACCACCGGCACGTTGGCGATCAGCATGCCCAGCGTGGTGCCCACGATCACCAGGATCAGATGCGGGTACTGCGCGGCCAGCATCACCGTGGCGACCTGGGTCTTGTCGCCGATCTCGGCCAGGAAAAACGCGATCAACGTGGTCAGGAACGGTC
Source organism: Pseudomonas sp. RAC1 (assembly GCF_030658255.1). Taxonomy (NCBI): domain Bacteria; kingdom Pseudomonadati; phylum Pseudomonadota; class Gammaproteobacteria; order Pseudomonadales; family Pseudomonadaceae; genus Pseudomonas; species Pseudomonas sp. RAC1. The sequence goes on along the minus strand of NZ_JAUTXS020000021.1, from coordinate 29,058 downwards.
CGAAGCGCCGCGCGTTGCTGCTCTCGTCGTCGTCCATCTTGTCCGGCACCAGGGTCCACAGGGCCGTGGCGGTGAAGCTTGCGGCGAGGATCCAGTGCAGCACGCTTTCGGTGAAGAAACCGCTGACCCAGGCGCCAACCGCACCGGCGGCCGCATGGTTGGCCAGGGTCGCGGCGACGATACCGGCGATGATCGGCCAGGGCTTGCGGAAACGGGCGGCGAGAATGAGCGCGAGCAGTTGCGTCTTGTCGCCAATTTCGGCGAGCGCAACGATGGCGGTGGGGACCAGCAGGGATTCGAGCATCAGGCTTCCTACGGGGGCGGGTCGACACGGCTATGACACGTACAACCTTCCCGCCCCGGGTAAGGTGTGCGTGTCATAGGTCTTGTCAAACCCTGGGCTCATCTGTGTGAGCCGTGAGGTCGCACGCGCCATGGCCTGTGGGCCAAGTGTGTTGACGCGTGCCGGGCAAGCTGAGGACGCTTGCGGGAGACTACTCCCCTAGGACGGAGCGGATTCTGCCTAGCCGATTCGGTTTCGGCAAGCGCTTTTTTTCTAGCCGCGAATGGCCCGATAAATTCGGAATCCGTCCCGTTCGGCGCGCGTTTCGCAGTTGCCCAAAGCCTGTTGGATGAGCGGTTGATAGCGCAGGAAACTGTTGGCGACTATCCGCATTTCTGCGCCTTTTACCAGCTTTTTAGCCGATTTTAGCAGCAGGTTTTCCGAGGCCTGATAGTCGGTGTGAACCCCGGTGTGGAACGGCGGATTGCTGACGATCGCGCTCAGTTCATCGGGGGCAGCGTCGATGCCGTCGCCGCTGATGACCTCGCCCTGCAGGCCGTTTGCGGCCAAGGTCAGGCGACTGGCCGCGACGGCGAAGGCATCGACGTCGAGCAGGGTCACCTGGCTTTTCGGGTAGCGGCGCTTGAGGGTGGCGCCCAGCACTCCGGCACCGCAGCCGAAGTCCAGCACATGGCCCACTGGTAGGTGCTCCAGGTGCTGCAGCAGCAGGGCGGTGCCGCGATCCAGGCGCCCATGGCTGAACACGCCAGGCAGGCTGATCACCTGCAGTGGGCCATCGTCCAGCGCCAGCTCGAAGCGCTGGGCCAGGCTGTCCAGCGGCGTAGCCTCGGGGGCGTGGTCCACCGTCACCTGCCACAGTTGGCAGTGGCGGGCGCTGTCGAGCTTGCGCGGCTTGCCGAACGCCTGCAACAGCTTGGCCGCGCCCTCGATGCCACCGCGCTTTTCCCCCACCAGGTACAGGCTGCGTCCGGCCAGGCGCGCGGCCAGTGCGTTGAGCAGATAGGCGGCCAGCTCGCGCGACTTGGGCAGGCACAGCACGGCGGCGTCGAAGGCCACTTCGGGAACGTCCACGCCGAAGTGGCTGCGACCGGCGAAGCGCTGTTGCAGCCACCCGTGGTCCCCCGCATGCCAGGTCCAGGCCTGGGCCTGCGGCAGTTGCCCCAGCAGGCCATCGGCGGCGGCTCCGGCGATCAGCAGCGGGCCTTGGAACAGGTCCGCCTGGCGGAGCAACACTTCACTGCGCGGGTCCATGTCGGACGTCTCCTGAAAAAAGCGCGAAGTGTATCACTTGGCAAGCGCGGCGCCGCGAGCGGACCGCGTCGCGCCCCCAGGTGATCAGCTTCGCCGCGGCCATTGGCGCAACAACCGGAGCCGTGCATGGCCGCTGCTACCGGCCCCGTCAACCCACCACCCGCCGTGGTTGTCCCGCGAAGTACGCCTGGGCGTTCTCGGCCAATTGCCCAACGATGCGCTGGCGTGATTCCACCGCGCCCCAGGCGCTGTGCGGGGTGACGATCAAGCGCGGGATGTCCGCTGCCAGCAGCGGATTGCCGTGCACCGGCGGTTCCACGCTGAGCACATCGGTCGCCGCGCCGCCCAGATGCCCGTTGCGCAGCGCGTCGGCCAGCGCCTGCTCGTCGATCAACCCGCCACGTGCGGTATTGACCACCAGCGCCCCCGGCTTGAGCAATGCCAATTCGCGGGCGCCGAGCATATGGCGAGTCTGCTCGTTCAGCGGGCAGTGCAGGGTCAGGGCGTCGACCTGCGGCAGCAGTTCGTCCAGTGCCAGGCGCTCGGCGCGCGCCGGGCGTCCGGGAATCTGCCCGCTGAGCACGCGCATGCCGAACGCTTCGGCCAGCTTGGCCACGGCGCCGCCCAGCTCGCCATGGCCGAGCAGGCCGAGGGTCTTGCCCTGCAATTCGACGATGGGGAAATCCAGTAGGCAGAACTGGCTGGCCTTGGCCCAGGCGCCGTCCTGCACCGCCCGGTGGTAATCGCACAAGCGAGTCGCCAGGGCCAGCAACAGCGCCAGGGTGTGCTGGGCCACCGACGGCGTGCCGTAGCCCTGGCAGTTGCACACGGTGATGCCCTGGGCGCGTGCCGCCGCGAGGTCGACGTTGTTGGTGCCGGTGGCGGCCACGAGAATCAACTTCAGCTGTGGATTGGCAGCCAGCACCTCGGCGTCGAGCAGCACCTTGTTGCTGATCGCCACGCTGGCGCCGCGCAGGCGTTCGTTCACCTGATCGGCCGACGTCGAGCCGTGCAAGGTCAGCTCATCGAAGCATTCGCGCAGGACGGCGAGGTCCAGGTCGCCCAGGTCGAGCGAGTCGTGGTCGAGAAAAACGGCGTGTCGGCGGATGGTCATTGCGACTCCTGTGGAAAACGAGACAAGGCCGCGACTGCACGGCCTCGTGACGAAAATATGCAGCAAACGCTGCCCTATGCGCTATGCCTAATGGCTGGTCATTCTTCGTCGTTGGTTCACAGGTGGTCGAGTCAAGCGCTTGATGCTCCGACCGGTGTTACCCGCAGGCACCGCGCGCCAGGCGCGAATCATTCCTTCGGCTGATTTGACCGGCGCCTGGCCGCTCTACAGTAGCGCCTTGACACTTCGGCACGCATTTTCAGAAAAGGGACAATCATGCTGCAGACCCGAATTCTCGAACCCACCGAGGGCGCCTACGCCTATCCGTTGTTGATCAAGCGCTTGCTGCTGTCGGGCGGGCGCTACGAGAAAACCCGCGAGATCGTCTACCGCGACCAGGTCCGCCTGAGCTACCGCGAGCTGGGCGAGCGCATCGCGCGGCTGGCCAATGTGCTCACCGAGGCTGGGGTCAAGGCCGGCGACACCGTGGCGGTGATGGACTGGGACAGCCATCGCTACCTCGAATGCATGTTCGCCATCCCGATGATCGGCGCGGTGGTGCATACCATCAACGTGCGCCTGTCGCCGGAGCAGATCCTCTACACCATGAACCACGCCGAAGACCGCTTCGTGCTGGTCAACAGCGATTTCGTCGCGCTCTACCAGGGCATCGCCGGGCAATTGACCACGGTCGACAAGACCCTGCTGATCACCGACGGCCCCGAGCGCAGCGCCGAGCTGCCGAACCTGGTCGGCGAATACGAACAGCTGCTCGCCGGCGCCAGCCCTCGCTACGACTTCCCCGACTTCGACGAAAACTCGGTGGCCACCACCTTCTACACCACCGGCACCACGGGCAACCCCAAGGGCGTGTACTTCACCCACCGCCAACTGGTGCTGCACACCCTGGCCGAAGCGGCGGTGCTCGGCGGCGACGACAGCGTGCGCCTGCTCAGCAGCAGCGATGTGTACATGCCGATCACGCCGATGTTCCACGTGCACGCCTGGGGCATTCCCTACGTGGCCACGCTGATGGGCATCAAGCAGGTGTATCCCGGACGCTACGAGCCGGACATGCTGATTCGGCTGTGGCGCGAGGAACAGGTCACGTTCTCCCACTGCGTGCCGACCATCCTGCAGATGCTGCTCAACTGCCCCACGGCCAAAGGCCAGGACTTCGGCGGCTGGAAAATCATCATCGGCGGCAGCGCGCTCAACCGCGCCCTGTACCAGGCCGCGCAGGCCCGTGGTATTCAGCTCACGGCGGCCTATGGCATGTCCGAGACCTGCCCGCTGATTTCCTGTGCGCACCTGAACGACGAACTGCTGGCTGGCAGCGAGGACGAGCGCGTCAGCTACCGCATCAAGGCGGGGGTGCCGGTGCCGATGGTGGAGGCGGCGATCATTGACGAACACGGCCGCTTCCTGCCCAACGACGGCGAGTCCCAGGGCGAGCTGGTGCTGCGCGCGCCGTGGCTGACCCAGGGCTATTACCAAGAGGCGGACAAGAGCGCCGAGCTGTGGCGCGGCGGTTGGCTGCACACCGGCGACGTGGCCACCCTCGACAGCATGGGCTTCATCGACATCCGCGACCGTATCAAGGACGTGATCAAGACCGGCGGCGAATGGCTCTCGTCCCTGGACCTGGAAGACCTGATCAGCCGTCACGAGGCGGTGCGCGAGGTGGCGGTGGTCGGCGTGCCCGACCCGCAGTGGGGCGAGCGGCCGTTCGCGCTGCTGGTGGTGCACCCGGATCGGCAACTGGACGCCAAAGCGCTCAAGGAACACCTCAAGCCGTTCGTCGAGCTTGGGCACATCAACAAGTGGGCCATTCCCAGCCAGATCGCCGTTGTTACTGAAATTCCCAAGACCAGCGTCGGCAAACTGGACAAGAAGCGCATCCGCGTGGAGATCGGTCAGTGGCAGGCCAGCAACAGCGCCTTCCTGTCGACCTTGTAACGACCGCGCCAGACAGTCCGATCGGCGAGTTAGAGCCATCGCGGCTTGTCAAACGCGGAATTTCAGCCATGCTTCAGCACGGCCAGCGAACACGGTGGCAAATTGCAATTGCCGCCGGCGACACGACGCAAATCACACTTTAGAGGGATCAAGCGTTGTCGGGCGCTGGCTATAGTCGGTTCAGGGGATTGTCAGGAATGGGGAGGGGCACGCCCTGCGCGCCGCCTGCCGGTGCATCTGCCGTTCAGGTGCCGGGGTCGTTTCTGCAAGCACTCGTTGCCATAACAAAAATGTACATGGAGTAGCGTCGATGACATCTGCAAACCCGCTCTGGCGTCGGGCCAAGCTGCCCTTGGCCGTCAGTCTCGCTTCCACGCTGGCCAGTCCTGCTTTCGCTGTGAGTTTCAACATCGGGGAAATCGAAGGTCAGTTCGATTCGTCGCTCTCCGTTGGGGCCAGTTGGTCCACGGCCAACCCCAACCGCAACCTGATCGGCGTCAACAATGGCGGCAAGGGGCTGTCGCAGACCTCCGACGACGGTCACTTGAACTTCAAGAAGGGCGAGACCTTCTCCAAGATCTTCAAGGGCATCCACGACCTCGAGCTCAAGTACGGCGACACCGGCGTGTTCGTGCGCGGCAAGTACTGGTACGACTTCGAGCTCAAGGACGAAAACCGCGAGTTCAAGAACATCAGCGATTCAGGGCGCAAGTCCGGGGCCAAGTCCTCGGGTGCGCAACTGCTCGACGCGTTCGTCTATCACAACTACTCCATCGGCGACATGCCCGGCTCCGTGCGCCTGGGCAAGCAAGTGGTGAGCTGGGGCGAGAGCACCTTCATCGGCGGTGGCATCAACTCGATCAACCCGATCGACGTCGCTGCCTTCCGCCGACCTGGCGCCGAGATCAAGGAAGGCCTGATCCCGGTCAACATGTTCTACGTGTCCCAGAGCCTGACCGACAACCTGTCGGCCGAAGCCTTCTACCAGCTCGAATGGGACCAGACCGTCACCGATAACTGCGGCACCTTCTTCTCCCAGCCGGACATCATCTCCGACGGCTGCAACGACAACCTGCGCGTGCTCAACAGCAGCCGCACGGTGCCGGCCGCCGCCCAGCAGTTCCTCGCCACCCGCGGCGTGAACATCAACCAGGAAGGGGTGATGGTGCGCCGTGGCGGTGACCGCGACGCGCGCGACAGCGGCCAGTTCGGCGTGGCCATGCGCTACATGTTCGAGCCGTTGGACACCGAGTTCGGCGCCTACTTCATGAACTACCACAGCCGCGCGCCGATCTTCAGCGCCACCGGCGCACCGCCGGGCGTGTTCGCCGGCATCCCGTCGCTGCCGGCCAGCCTGCGTCCGCTGGCGCCGTTGATCGTCGCCGGCAACTCGAAGTACTTCGTCGAGTACCCCGAGGACATTCGCCTGTACGGCCTGAGCTTCTCCACCACCTTGCCCACCGGCACGGCCTGGAGCGGCGAGATCAGCTACCGGCCCAACGCCCCGGTGCAGTTGAACACCACCGACATCCTGTTCGCCGGCGTGCGCCCGCTGGGCGGCGCGCTGGCCAACGCCTCGCTGCTCAACGGCACGCCTGGCCAGGACCTGCACGGCTACCAGCGCAAGGAGATCACCCAGTTCCAGACCACCCTGACGCACTTCTTCGATCAGGTGATGGGCGCCAGCCGCATGACCGTGGTCGGCGAGTTGGGCGTGACCCATGTGGGCGGCCTGGAGAGTGCCTACGACACCCGCTACGGTCGCGACCCGGTGTTCGGCCCAGGGCCGCTGCCGGCCACCGGCGGCGCCAATACCTGCCAGGCGCTCAACGCCAGCACCATCGCCGGCGCCGGTGCCGGGGCCTCCACCGCCAACCTGAACCGCAAGTGCGAGAACGACGGCTACACCACCAGCACGTCCTGGGGCTACCGCGCCCGGGTGATCTGGGACTACAACGACGTGTTCGCCGGGGTCAACCTCAAGCCCAACGTGGCCTGGTCCCACGACGTGTCCGGCTACTCGCCGGGTCCGGGCGGCAGCTTCGAGGAAGGGCGCAAGGCGATCAGCCTGGGCGTGGACGCCGAGTACCAGAACACCTACACGGCGAGCCTGTCCTACACCAACTTCTTCGACGGCAAGTACAGCACCGTGGATGACCGCGACTTCGTCGCCCTCAGCTTCGGCGTGAATTTCTAAGCACTCAGATTCAGGATGACGACGATGACGATGACCACAAGTCTGCTCAAGGCCGGTGTGCTGGGTGTGTCCCTGCTGGCGGGCAGTGTCATGGCGGCGGTGTCCGCCGACGAAGCGGCCAAGCTCGGGTCCACGCTCACCCCCATGGGCGCCGAGAAGGCCGGCAACGCCGATGGTTCCATCGGCCCCTGGGAGCCACTGGCCAAGAATGCCGGCAGCGTCGATGGGCGCGGCTTCCTGGCCGACCCGTACGGCAGCGAGAAGCCGCTGTTCACCATCACCGCTGCCAATGCCGAGCAGTACAAGGACAAGCTCGCCCCTGGCCAGTTGGCGATGCTCAAGCGCTACCCGGATACCTACAAGCTGCCGGTGTACAAGACCCATCGCGGTGCCACCGTGCCGGATTCGGTGTTCGCCGACATCAAGGCCAACGCCACCAACGCCACCCTGGTGGAGGGTGGCAACGGCCTGAACAACTTCCGCGGCGCGGTGCCGTTCCCGATTCCCAAGAGCGGTGTCGAGGTGGTGTGGAACCACATCACCCGTTATCGCGGTGGCAGCGTGGCACGCCTGGTGACCCAGGCCACGCCGCAGCAGAACGGCTCCTACAGCCTGGTGTACTTCAGCGACCAGTTCGTGTTCCGCGACAAGATGAAGGACTACGACCCGAACAACCCGGGCAACGTGCTGTTCTATTTCAAGCAGGAAGTGACCGCGCCCGCGCGTCTGGCCGGGACCGTGCTGCTGGTGCACGAGACCCTCGACCAGGTCAAGGAGCCGCGCAAGGCGTGGATCTACAACGCCGGCCAGCGTCGCGTGCGCATGGCGCCGCAAGTGTCCTACGACGGACCGGGTACCGCCGCCGACGGCCTGCGCACCTCCGATAACCTGGACATGTACAACGGCGCGCCCGATCGCTACGACTGGAAGCTCGAAGGCAAGAAAGAGATGTACATCGCCTCCAACGCGTTCAAGCTCGACGATCCCAAGCTCAAGTACGCGGACATCATCAAGGCCGGTCATATCAACCAAGACCTGGCGCGTTACGAGCTGCGTCGGGTGTGGCACGTGGTCGCGACCTTGAAGCCGGGTCAGAAGCACATCTACGCCAAGCGTGACTTCTATATCGACGAGGACACCTGGCAGGCGGCGGTGATCGACCAGTACGACGGTCGTGGGCAACTGTGGCGCGTATCGGAAGCCTTCGCCCAGCCGTACTACAACAACCAGGTACCGTGGTACACCCTCGAAGCCATCTACGACCTGCAGTCGGGGCGCTACCTGGCCCTGGGCATGAAGAACGAAGAGAAGAAGTCCTACGACTTCACCTTCACTGCCAACAAGGCTGACTTCCAGCCGGCCGCCCTGCGTCAGAGCGGGGTGCGCTGAAGTCTTCGGGAGGGGCGGCCAAGCGCCCCTCCTGTCACGTTCCGCACCTTGCCCACACTGATCCTGGTCAACCCCGCTAAGCTTGAATCTTCCAGAATTGGCCCTATGTATTGGTCATCTCCGGCAGGTTCTTCTTAACGGGTGCTGTTTATCGCTCCGCCTGCCCTTTTTAAGGAAGGTATCCCCCATGCGAATAGACCGACTGACCAGCAAGCTGCAACTGGCGTTATCCGACTCCCAATCCCTGGCCGTGGGCATGGACCACCCGGCCATCGAACCTGTGCACCTGCTGCAGGCCCTGATCGAGCAGCAGGGCGGCTCGATCAAGCCGCTGCTGATGCAGGTTGGCTTCGACGTCAACAGCCTGCGCAAGGCGTTGACCAAAGAGCTCGACCAACTGCCCAAGATCCAGAATCCCACCGGCGACGTGAACATGTCCCAGGACCTGGCGCGCCTGCTCAACCAGGCCGACCGCCTGGCCCAGCAGAAGGGCGACCAGTTCATTTCCAGCGAACTGGTGCTGCTCGCTGCCATGGACGAGAACAGCAAGGTCGGCAAGTTGCTGCTCGGCCAGGGCGTGAGCAAGAAGGCCCTGGAAAACGCCATCAACAACCTGCGCGGCGGCGCGGCGGTCAACGACGCCAACGTCGAGGAATCGCGCCAGGCGCTGGACAAGTACACCGTCGACCTGACCAAGCGCGCCGAGGAAGGCAAGCTCGACCCGGTGATCGGCCGCGACGACGAAATCCGCCGCACCGTGCAGGTGCTGCAGCGCCGCACCAAGAACAACCCGGTGCTGATCGGCGAACCCGGCGTGGGCAAGACCGCCATCGCCGAGGGCCTGGCCCAGCGCATCATCAATGGTGAAGTGCCCGATGGGCTCAAGGGCAAGCGCCTGCTGGCTCTGGACATGGGCGCGCTGATCGCCGGCGCCAAGTACCGCGGCGAGTTCGAGGAACGCCTCAAGGGGCTGCTCAACGAGCTGTCCAAGCAGGACGGCCAGGTCATCCTGTTCATCGACGAACTGCACACCATGGTCGGCGCTGGCAAGGGCGAGGGCGCCATGGACGCTGGCAACATGCTCAAGCCGGCGCTGGCGCGCGGCGAGCTGCACTGCGTGGGCGCGACCACCCTCAACGAGTATCGCCAGTTCATCGAGAAGGACGCGGCGCTGGAGCGACGCTTCCAGAAGGTGCTGGTCGAGGAGCCGAGCGAGGAAGACACCATTGCCATCCTGCGTGGCCTCAAGGAGCGCTACGAGGTGCACCACAAGGTAGCGATCACCGACGGCGCGATCATCGCGGCGGCCAAGCTCAGCCACCGCTACATCACTGATCGTCAACTGCCCGACAAAGCCATCGACCTGATCGACGAAGCCGCCAGCCGCATTCGCATGGAGATCGACTCCAAACCCGAAGTGCTCGACCGTCTCGACCGTCGCCTGATCCAGCTCAAGGTGGAATCCCAGGCGCTGAAGAAGGAAGAGGACGACGCGGCGAAGAAGCGTCTGGAGAAGCTCACCGAGGAAATCGCCCGTCTGGAGCGTGAGTACTCCGACCTGGAAGAGATCTGGGCGTCGGAGAAGGCCGAGGTGCAGGGTTCGGCGCAGATCCAGCAGAAGATCGAACAGGCCCGCCAGGAACTCGAAGCGGCCCGGCGCAAGGGCGACCTGAGCCGCATGGCCGAACTGCAGTACGGGGTGATCCCGGACCTGGAGCGCAGCCTGCAGATGGTCGACCAGCATGGCAAGACCGATAACCAACTGCTGCGCAACAAGGTCACCGAGGAGGAAATCGCCGAGGTGGTCTCCAAGTGGACCGGCATTCCGGTGTCGAAAATGCTCGAAGGCGAGCGCGACAAGCTGCTGAAGATGGAAAGCCTGCTGCACGAGCGGGTGATCGGCCAGAACGAGGCGGTGACCGCCGTGGCCAATGCGGTGCGCCGCTCGCGCGCCGGTTTGTCCGACCCCAACCGGCCCAGCGGTTCGTTCCTGTTCCTCGGCCCCACCGGTGTGGGCAAGACCGAGCTGTGCAAGGCGCTGGCCGAGTTCCTGTTCGACACCGAAGAGGCCATGGTGCGCATCGACATGTCCGAGTTCATGGAGAAGCATTCGGTCGCGCGGCTGATCGGTGCTCCGCCGGGCTACGTGGGTTATGAAGAGGGCGGTTACCTGACCGAGGCGGTGCGGCGCAAACCCTACTCGGTGGTGCTGCTCGACGAAGTGGAGAAGGCCCACCCGGACGTGTTCAACGTGTTGCTGCAGGTGCTGGAAGATGGCCGTCTGACCGACAGTCACGGCCGTACCGTGGATTTCCGCAACACGGTGATCGTGATGACCTCGAACCTGGGCTCGGCGCAGATCCAGGAACTGGTCGGCGACCGCGAGGCCCAGCGTGCAGCCGTGATGGATGCCGTGGGCGCACACTTCCGGCCGGAGTTCATCAACCGTATCGACGAAGTGGTAGTGTTCGAGCCGCTGGGCCGCGAGCAGATCGCCGGTATCACCGAGATCCAGCTTGGTCGTCTGCGCGGTCGTCTGGCCGAACGCGAGCTGGCCTTGAACCTCAGCCCCGAGGCCTTGGACAAGTTGATCGCAGTGGGTTACGACCCGGTGTATGGCGCGCGCCCGTTGAAACGGGCGATCCAGCGCTGGATCGAGAACCCGCTGGCGCAATTGATCCTCGCGGGCCAGTTCGTGCCAGGTGCGGCGATCACGGCGCAGGTGGAGGGCGACGAGATCGTCTTCGCCTGAGTCGTCACGTGGCAGAGAAGCCCCGCATCCGCGGGGCTTTTTCTTGTCACCGTGCAGGGGCGAGGTGCGCAAATCCCTGATTTTTCTCGCTCCGTGCTAACTCGCTGAAAATTTTGAAAAAAATGCTTGCACAATGAAAACGGTACGCCTAATATTCGCACCGCTGTCAGGCACTACCCAGATCAACGGCGGTACAGGTGATCTGAAAACAACTTACAAATCAGTAAGTTGGGTGAAAAAAAGTGGTTGACAAGCAAAACGAAGAATGTAGAATAGCCGGCCTCAGCAGCGACAACGCTAAAGAGATCGAAGCTAACACAAGCTTCGCAGTTGTAAGGTTGTACGAAGTGCAGTTCCGCGATAGCTCAGTCGGTAGAGCAAATGACTGTTAATCATTGGGTCCCTGGTTCGAGTCCAGGTCGCGGAGCCAATTTCGGGGTGTAGCGCAGTCCGGTAGCGCGCCTGCTTTGGGAGCAGGATGTCAGGAGTTCGAATCCCCTCACCCCGACCATTTTCCGGGTCGTTAGCTCAGTTGGTAGAGCAGTTGGCTTTTAACCAATTGGTCGTAGGTTCGAATCCTACACGACCCACCATATTCACAGAGGTTCCTGAGGTAGTGGGAGCTGAATGAAGCGAGAAGAAGTTCTGCTTCAGTGTGATGAGGACAAGAAACAGCCCGCCTATATGGCGGGCTTTTTCGTTTTTGCCATTGCTTGCCCGATGGCGCTTCCAGAGGCTATGTCGGGCGTCCCTGCCCGGCGATGTGCTCGACCTGCCTCCAGCGGGCGCGCCACCGCGCCCTACCTTGATCAGTACAACTGGTAGTGATCCATCACGTCATCCACAAAATAGATGACCAGCCGAGAGCCTTGGGCTTGGCTGGAGGGCTTGTTCATCCCGGTGACGCTACCCACGTCGCTCATCACGCCCTGCGCCTTGGAAACCTGCGCAGAAGCGTTGTACATCTTCAGGCTGTTTTCGGTGGACACATACTTGTGGGCCAAGGCCATGTACTTGTCCAGACCTTCTTCGCTCTTGCTATACGTCCAGTTAGAACCATTGCTGCGGCTGGAGGCGTCCAGCGCTTCCTCTGCGGGCGTGCCGAACAGTTGTTGCACCTGGGACTTGGTGGTCTTGCCGGGGATCAACGTCTGCTTCAGGTAGGCCACGTTGTACTTCTGTGAACCCGAATCGAGTGGGTTGACGAAGTTGCCTGAGCTGCTGCAGCCGGTGAGAGCACCGGTCATCAGGCATACAGCCAATCCGATGTGCATGAATTGTTTATGTGTGCGAGCCATAGCGTCACCTGTAAAAGGTCGAGGCTGTTCCAGTGGAAGTTGACGGCTATCGAATCGAGACACACAGGTGCCCACAACGCGACGCCGAAGTGTGAACTAGAGCAGCCTTTTCAATGAGTGAAAGTGCCGGCAGAGGGTATGCCTGCTGCTCTTTCTCGGCTATAGCACACCTGTACTAACGGCGCGCAGAAGTGGAGTGTTTATACTGGCGACGGGTGGCTATTCATTGCCAGGTAACTGTACTAGCCGCCGCTGAGTCAGCTCACCAACTTAAAAATTTCAGCGCTCCAGCGTCCAACTACCGGTCACCGGAAAGTTGCTGAATTGAGCCGCCGCTGCCGCCCGAGTGGGCACGCCCAGTGTCTTCAGCAGCGTAGAGACATGAATGCGCACGGTGAACGGCGAAATGCCCAGGTCCTTGGCGATCTCTTTGTTGGTCTTACCGGCGGCGATCAGGCCAAGCACCTGTTTTTGCCGGGCGGTGAGGTTGGAAAGACTGGGGTCCAGGATCGGGTTTTCCGGGTTGTAGCGGACCACCACTTCGCCCTCGCGAATGGCCATGATGGCCTCGGCGATACCGGCAGGGTCGACATTCTTGCCGATGAAGCCATCGGCGCCTTGGCCGATGACCTGGGAAATGACGTCCAGGTCATCGACCATGGACACCACGATGATGGAGGTGCGCTTGAATTCCTGGCGCAGTTGACCGATGACCGACAGTGACGTGAGGCCCGGAAACCGCAGGTCGAGCACTAACGAATCGATTTCGCCGCCGTGGCGGGCCAGAGTCAGTACTTCATCCAGGTTGCCGGCCTGTTCGATCTGCGCGCCCGGCAGGAGCCGTTCCAACGTCCGCAGCATGCCCTCGCGAAACAGCGGGTGGTCATCCGCCACTATGATTCTGCACGACATGTTTCAGACCCATCCGACGCCCGAGTGGGCGCATAGTAACGCAAACCTTGACCCAGGGTTCAAATTCAACAGCGCCCAGACGCGCGCAGAGGTGCAGATAACATGACCGAGAAGAACAGCGAACTCGACCAGGCCACGTTGCGCCTGACGGTCAGTACCTGCGCATCGCTGTACATCTTCATCGTGGCCTGCCTGCCATCGAGCAACTTCGCCACTTATGCGCCGATCCTCTGGTACATGGCGTTCTTCATCAGCGTGGCAGTGCCTCTGCGCATGCTGATCAAACGGCGGCCGGGGCACTTCTTCTGGCGGCGGATTTTCGCCATGTTCCATGACTATGCCGGCATCTCCTTCGCCTTGTGCGTCGGCGGCGAGGGCGCACTGCCGGTCTACGCGGCACTGCTCTGGGTGACGTTGGGCAACGGCATGCGCTTCGGCTCGCAGTACCTGGCCTGGGCGACCATGATCGCGCTGTCGATGCTGGTCGTGGTGTTCTGGATCAACCCCTTCTGGTACTCGCAGCCTTACATGTTCCTGATGCTGATGGTGACCACCATCGTGGTGCCGGCCTACGCGCACATTCTGCTCAAACGCACGCGCATCGCCTCCGAAGAAGCCATCGCCGCCAACCAGGAAAAGTCGCGCTTCCTGGCCCAGGCCAGTCACGACCTGCGCCAGCCGATCCACTCCATCGGCCTGTTTACCGCCTGCCTGCGCGACGCCCACCTGGGGCGCGAGGAACTGCGCCTGGTGGACAACATCGACCGCTCGCTGCACACCGTTTCGCAGCTGTTCCGCTCGATCCTGGACATCTATACCCTCGACAACGGCCAGCTCGAACCGCAATCGGAGCCGGTCAACCTCAACGCGCTGCTGCAGGATGTGATCAAGCAGAACCAGGAGGCGGCGCGCTGGGCGGGGGTCGAGCTGCGCCTGCGGCCCTGCCAGCACTGGGTGAACGTCAATCCGGGGCTGCTGAGCACCATGGTGCAGAATCTGGTCTCCAACGCCCTCAAGTACGCCGCCGGTCAGCCGGTACTGGTGGGGGTGCGCCGCCACGGCAAGGGCCTGTCCATCGTCATCTACGACAAAGGCCGTGGGATCGCCGCCGAACACTTGCCCGAGGTGTTCAAGGAGTTCTACCGGGTGCGTCATGCGCGCGACAAGGACGTGGAAGGCTTGGGCCTGGGCTTGTCCATCGTCAGGCGTATCGGCGAGTTGATCGACCTGCAGGTTCGCTTGGATTCGCGGGTCGACCATGGCACCTGCGCAACCATTCATGGCTTGCAGGCCATCGCCCCCGGTCAGGAGATCGTACGCCAGGCCCCCGTGCAGAGCCGCCTGCAAGGTCTGCGCGTGTGCCTGGTGGAAGACGACGCGAGTGTCCTGATGGCCACCTCGGCGCTGCTGGAGAAGTGGGGCTGCGAGGTGGAGGGCCATAGCGATGGCCTGAACGTGATCACCGAGTGCGACATCATCATTGCCGACTATGATCTGGGCACCCAGATTTCCGGCGCCGAGTGCATTGCTGCCATTCGTGAGCGCCGCGGCTGGGACGTGCCGGCGATGATCATGACTGGCCATGAAATGGCGCGTATCCGCGCCTTGGTGGCTGACCAGGACATCTCGGTGCTGGCCAAGCCGGTGCGCCCGCCGGAGCTGCGCGCCGTATTGCTCGAACAGGTCAAGGCCATGGAAGACGCCCGCCTGCCGGTCTGACGACCCAACAGGAGTATCGATTTGAACAGCACAGTTTCGGGTTCGCGCGCGTTGTACATGAGCGAGGTGAAAAGCGAGGTCGATCAGGCCACGTTGAGGCTGATCGTCAGCAGTATCGCGCTCGTCTACATGCTGGCACTGGCGGTATTCAACGCGGACCGCGCGATGACCTACTTGCCGATCATCACCTACATCACCACCTTCATTTTTGTCTCGGTGTTCCTGCGCCTGGCGATCAAGCGCTGGCCCGGGCATTTCTTCTGGCGCCGGCTACTGTCCATGTTCCACGATTACGCCGGCATCGCCTTCGCCCTGGCATTGGGCGGAGAGGCGGCGTTGCCGATCTACGTCGCGCTGTTGTGGGTCACCCTGGGCAACGGAATGCGCTTTGGTTCGCGCTATCTGGCCTGGGCCACCGGGATCGCGCTGGCCACGTTGGTCCTGGTGTTCTGGTTCGACCCTTACTGGCATTCGCAGCCTTATATGTTCCTGACGTTGATGGTGACCACCATCGTGGTGCCAGCCTACGCCGATGTCCTGCTCAAGCGCACGCGCCAGGCGTCCCAGGAGGCCATGGTTGCCAACCAGGAAAAATCCCGCTTCCTGGCCCAGGCCAGTCACGACCTGCGTCAGCCGATCCACTCCATCGGGTTGTTCACCGCTTGCCTGCGCGACGCCAACCTGCCACGCGAAGAGTTGCGGCTGGTGGATAACATCGACCGCTCACTGCACACGGTTTCGCAGTTGTTCCGCTCGATCCTGGACATCTATACCTTGGACAACGGCCAACTCGAGCCTCAGTCCGAGCCTGTGAACCTCGACGCGCTGTTGCAGGATGTGGTCAAGCAGAACCAGGAGGCGGCGCGCTGGGCGGGGGTCGAGTTGCGCTTGCGGCCTTGCCGGTACTGGGTCGAGGTCAATCCGGGACTGCTGACGACCCTGGTGCAGAACCTGGTGTCCAACGCGCTGAAGTATGCGGCCGGTCAGCCGGTGCTCATCGGTGTTCGGCGGCGCGGCAGTGAACTGGTCATCGTCATCTATGACAAAGGCCGAGGTATCGCCGCCGAGCATCTGCCTGAGGTGTTCAAGGAGTTCTACCGGGTGCGCCACGAGCGTGACAAAGACGTCGAGGGATTGGGACTCGGGCTGTCCATCGTCCAGCGCATCGGTCGCTTGATCGGCCTGCAAGTCCACTTGCACTCGCGTGTCGAGCGCGGTACCTGTGCCAGCGTCCGAGGTTTGAAAGCCATTGCGCCGCGTATCGATGTCGCCCGTCCGGCGCCGGTGCAGAGCCGCCTTCAAGGCCTGCGCGTGTGCCTGGTGGAGGACGACGCCAGTGTCTTGATGGCGACTTCGGCCTTGCTCGAGAAATGGGGCTGCGAGGTGGAAGGCCACAGCGACGGCCTGAACGTGATCACTGACTGCGACATCATCATCGCCGACTATGACTTGGGCACGAAGATTTCCGGCGCCGAGTGCATCGCCGCCATCCGTGAGCGACGGGGCTGGGAGGTGCCGGCGATGATCATGACTGGCCATGAGATGGCGCGCATCCGCGCCCTGGTGCAGGACCAGAACATCTCGGTGCTGGCCAAGCCGGTGCGGCCGCCGGAGTTGCGCGCGGTGCTGCTCGAACAGGTGAAGGTGATGGCTGCCGAGCGCTGCGCCGTATAGGCGCCTTTACAACGGCTGTCCGGCGTAGAGGCCGGCGAAGCGGGCTGCGGCCACGGCGCGATTGGGCACGTTCAACGCGCGTATCAACGACGATACGTGCACGCGCACGGTGTAGGGGGAGATGTCCAGGGCGGCGGCAATTTCCTTGTTGGTCTTGCCCTGGGCGACCAGATGCCAGACTTCACGTTGCCGGGCGGTCAGGCGGCACACCGGGTCATCGCTGTCGAAGGCGGCCGCTTCAATCGCCTGGCAACTGACCACCACCTTGCCTTTGCGGATTTCCCCGAGTGTCTTGCGCACTTGTTCGGCGCAGCAACTTTTGCCGATGAATCCATTCACTCCGGTTTGCAGAACCAGTTCGACCAGTTCAGGATCTTCCAAAGCCGACATCACAATAATGATCAGCGAACTTTCCGTGGTCTCGCGCAACTTCGCGAGTTCGGCGATGGACGCCAGGCCGGGCAGGCGTAGTTCGATCATCAACATGTCGGCCGAAGGCAGATTGCCGAGCAGTAACCGAACCTGTTCGACGTTTCCGGCCTGGCTGATGTGTGCATCCGGTAGCAAGCATTTCAGTAGCCCAATCATCCCCTCGCGGTATAGCGGATGTTCATCTGCCACAATTATTTGGCAAGTCATTTGAGGACGTGGAATCCGTTCAGCACAAGTATGAAGAGGCATGATCATGTCGAACTCATACCGCATTAGAAATAGCGCACGTGGGCTAGTACAGGTGTGCTAGACGAGGGTTCTCAGCAGGCTCTTCACGGGGTTGCCGGCTGCGGCCGTGCAGTGATCGCCAGCGGTTTGCTCTCGACGATCAACAGTCCGGCGCCGAAGGCGTAAGCGCACAGGTGCACCCAGATGTCTCGATCTTCCCGATGGATGACGAACACGTGCGCAGGGTTGTTCCAGACATCGCCCAGGCCGCTGTTGTATTTCTCGGCGAAATGGCGTGGCCAGTTTTGCAGTGCGTCAGTGGTTTCTCGCGTCAGGGTGCCGTCGAAAATCTTCTGGCCGCCCAGTGCCTTCACCACGGCTTCGATATTGCGTGCCAGTTCGAGGTCGGAGAAGGTCTTGCCTTCGGTATTGGTGATGTTCGCTGACCAGACGCGACCTTCCACCGGTTCCAGCCGATCGCCGGTCCAGAACGGAATCTGATCGAACTCGGACACTTCCGGTGTGCTGCCGGTGGTGTAGCCGTCAGGCAGGGCGATGTAGGGGAAAGCCCCCGGGGACACGGTCGAGACCGGCAACTGCGAGACATCGAACGCCTGGGTTTTGGCGGTTGCCTGGGCGTCAGTGCTGGCGTGGGCTGGACCACCGGCGATCAGGCCCAGGCCGATGACCAGCGCCAGGGCTGTCGAGCATGCTGTTTTCATGAAGATTCTCTTGAAGGCGCGCGGACCTGCTGCTGTCGTCCAGCAGCAGGTCCGCGCGGGTGAACGGTGGCCGGTGCAGGCCACCGCAGTACGTTTAGAAGCGAACCGTGATGCCCGCATTCACCGAATGGAAGCGGGTGTCCGAACCGAACTGGCCCTGGTACGACAGGTCCAGGTCGGTCTGGCGGGTCAGACGCATCTTCGCGCCCACTTCGGTCAGTGCCACGTTGCGTGTCTGGGCGATGCCCTGCACTTCGAAGTCAGGACCGCCCGCGAAGGACTGCTCGTTGCGTGGGTCCAGGTCGCCATAAGCGCGGCGCCAGCCGAGCGAGCCATACACCTGGGTGTCGCGGTTGGCCACGCGGGTATGGGTGGAGGCGCGCATGCCCACGGTCGAGAACCAGGTGTCCTGTTTCTCGCTGGACACGTCCAGCGCCGCGGCACCGCCTTTTTCGCGGAAGCTGTCGGCGTCGTACTTCACGTAGGACACGCCCACGAACGGCTCCAAGGCCACTGCGCCCAGGCCGATGCGGTAAGCCGCCTCGCCACTGGCTTGCAGGGTATTGGCGTCGCGCTTGCCCTTGAGGTGGTCGTTGAACCCGGCGAAGCCCACGTTGCGCTCGCTGTCGAGCTTGTGCCAGGTGTAGCCGACATCCGCACTCAGACGCAGGGCATCGAGCTGGGCACCGGTGTACAGACCCAGGTGGTAGTTGTCGCTGTTGCCCTTGGCGTCGCGGTCGTCAGCATCGAACTTCGAGCGGCTGTAGCCCCCGTAGACGCCCGCGCGCCAGTCCTGGGTGATGCTGCCGTCGGCACCGATCAGCACACCGCCGGTGCGCTGGCGCAGGCCGCTGGAGCCGTTGTTGCCGTCCAGGCGCGACCAGTTGCCGAAGGTCTGGGCCCAGGCGCCGCCCTGGTAATCGGGTGCGGCGGGCATGAAGCTCGAGGCGCCGAGCGGCATGCGCACGGTGTTGCTGTCGAGCAGCGTGCGCAGGCGCGAGCCCAGTACGCCGGACACCACCTGGCTGTTGGCGATCAGCGCGGTACCGGTGCTGCTGTGGTAGTCGCCGGAGAGCTGATCGATGGCGTTGCGCGCGCTGGCGGCATCGAGCACCAGCAAGTTGTTGTACAGGCGCAGCGGATCACCGCTCTGCTGCAGCACGCTCAGGGCTCCGGCGGTGTTCCACTGGTTCTCGGTGAGCGCCACGGTCTGGAAGATGCCTGGCGTGCCGCCGGTTGCCGGTGGCTCGACCGGAGGCTGCACAGGCGGTTGGACGGGTGGCTCGACCGGGGGCTGAACCGGCGGCTCTACGGGTGGCTCGACCGGAGGCTGAACCGGCGGCTCTACGGGTGGTTCGACCGGAGGCTGAACCGGCGGCTCTACGGGTGGCTCGACCGGAGGCTGAACCGGTGGCTCTACGGGTGGCTCGACCGGCGGCTGAACCGGTGGCTCTACGGGCGGCTCTACCGGCGGCGTGGTGGTCTTCTGCGCGATGGTCAGGTTCAGGGCGTTGGCCGTGCGCTGCAGGCTGACGTCGAGGAAGGCCGAGTTGCTGAAGGCTTGCGCGTAAGCCGTGCCGGCCGCCGCACCGTCGACCACGCCGCCTTGGGCGGTGAGCAAGGTGTAGGTCTGGCCGTTCTGGTAGCTCTGCGCTTCGTTGAGCGTGGTGACGTCCACGCGGGTGCCCCGCAGGGTGGCGGTGCCGCTGACGTTGACTTGGTCAGAGCCGCCATCGCCGGCGATGTCCGCCGCGTAACGCGAGCCCGCCGCCATGTCCAGATCGCCTTTGATCGACAGGTTGCCCAGTGCGCCTTCACCTGGCGACAGGGTACCGCCGGAAGCCACCTGGGTGTTGCCGACCTGGCCGCGACCGGCCAGCACACCGCCGTCCAGCACTTGGGCGCGGTTGCTGTAGTTGCCGGAGGCGTCGGTGTGGCCGACGGTGCCGTTGACCACCAAGGTGCCGTTGCCCACGCTCAGCAGCGAGGTGCCGCGCGGGTTGGTCTGGTCGACGTCGCCGGCCAGCACCAAGCGACCGCCACGTACCACGGTGCTGCCGGACAGCCCGGTGAGGTCGCCGCTCAGGGTGGTGTTGCCGCTGAACGAGTAGACCCGGCCCGCGCCGCTGATGCGGTTGCTCAGTTGCAGGTCGCTGTCGGTATGGTTGAAGGCCAGCGCGCCGCTGCCGGCACCGAAGCGGATCGCCGTCTGCGGGTCGAGGCGACCGGCGGCCTGGGCGGCGCTGGCGGTGATCGAGTCGATGTCGGTACGGTCGTCGTCGCGCACCACGGCGCCACCGATGCTCAAGGCGCCACGGGCCGCAGAGTTGATGCTGGTCAGCACGCTGATGTCGATGCCGTCGGTGCTGCTCAGTTCGGCGCCATTGGCCAGTATCAGGTTGGTGCTGTTGGTGGAGGTGCCCAGGGTCATTGCACGGGTGGCTAGACGGGTACCTTCGCCGGAAACGCTGACCACGGTGTTACGGCTGATATTGGCCGCGCCCAGCGTCATGGAGTCGCTGGTCAGTACGGCGCCGTCGCTCACGCTGAGGTCGTTACGGTTCCTGAAGGTGCCGGTATTGTCCCAGCGGGTGCCCGCGCCTGTCAGAGTACTGATCGAGTTGATGTCCACGCGTTCGCTGGCGAGCTGGCCGCCGTTCTGCAGGTTGATGCGCGAGTCGTAGATGAAGACGCCGCCGGAGGTCACATTGACCGCATCCACCTTGGCGTTCTGGCCGCTGACCAACAGGTTCGCCCGGGACAAACCGTTGCCGGCGTTACCGTTGTCGCTGAGCTGGAGATCGCGCACCGACACCTGGCCGCCGTCGAGCACGTTCAGCGTCCCCTGGCCCGCACCGCCTATGACGATGGCGTTATCCAGCACCGCGTTGGTGCGTGGCACGACCCAGCGGGTGCCGGCGCCTTCGACCACGACGGTGGCCATGGCCGTGCTGGCTTCGCTGTTGGTCGATGAGCCGCCGATTCGTCCGCCTTTGCTGACGACCTGGGCACCGTTGTTGATGGTCAGGCCGGCTGGGGTGCCGTTACTGGGGCGAAGCGAAATCGAGCCATCGATGCCGCGATCGCTACTCCAGGTTTCCTGCCCACTGTTGATGTTGTAGTCCGCCGCCTGGGCATTCGGGAGCACGCTGAGCGTGATCGCGAACGCGAGCGGGGAGAGTTTGAATAGGGGGTTCATAGCGACTCCAGATACTCCATTAGAGGCCACGTTAGTGGCTGCCGGCCATCAAGGCCTTGGCGTTCCATAGGTGCGACGTGTCAACAGGGGGAGTATCCGGAGCGCTCGGCGCGCTGGAAATAGTACGCATGTGCTAGCGTCTTGCAGAACGTGATGCCGCGCACATCAAGGGTTGCAGCCCGATGTCGGGGTACAGGTCGCGATCTGCCGCGCACATTGCGACAATTCGGTCATGACGCCCTGTCACGCTGGCGCAGTGGGTCGAAGGTAAAGGGGAAGGCGATGGCAGGCAGGTTGATCTACCTCATCGGGCCGTCCGGTTCAGGCAAGGACAGCCTGCTGGACGCGGCCCGCGAACAGTTGACAGCCAAGGGCGCGTGCATCGCCCGGCGCGTCATCACTCGCTCGGCCGAGGCCAACGGCGAGGCCGCCATGGCGGTCAGCGCGGCGCAGTTCGAGCAGATGCGCGAGGAGGGCGCCTTTGCCTTGCATTGGCAGGCCAACGGATTGCAGTACGGGATTCCACGGATCATCGACCAATGGCTCGAACAAGGGCACGACGTGCTGGTGAACGGCTCACGCGGGTACCTGGCCCAGGCCCGGCTGCGTTATCCACAGTTGCAGGTGGTGTTGCTCAGTGTGGCGCAGGACGTGTTGCGTCAGCGGCTGCTGGCGCGCGGTCGGGAAACCCCGGAGGAAGTGGAGGCGCGCCTGGCGCGCAACGCCCGTTTCGCCAGCGAAGCGCGCGAGGCCGACCCCCGTTTGTTGCTGCTGGATAACTCAGGGCCGCTGGCAGAGACGGTGGCGCGGTTGCTCGCCCATCTGCAGCAATAGTGGGCGAGGAGTTGGGGGAGCGGCTCAATGGCTCCCCCGATCGACTCAGTGCAGCTTCAAGCGCGGCTCGGTGCCGCGGCCGATCTTGCTGCCCAGCATCAGCATGGCCGTGCGGAACACACCGTACAACGCCATCTGGTGCATGCGGTACAACGACACATAGAACATCCGCGCCAGCCAACCTTCGAGCATCACGCTGCCGGTGAGGTTGCCCATCAGGTTGCCCACCGCCGAGAACCGCGACAGCGAGACCAGCGAGCCGTAGTCCTTGTAGGTGTAGGTGGCCAACGGCTTGTTCTCCAGCCGAGCCTTCAGGCTCTTGGCCAGCAGCGACGCCTGCTGGTGTGCCGCCTGGGCGCGCGGCGGCACGTTGCGGTCGCTGCCCGGCTGCGGGCAGGCGGCGCAGTCGCCGAAGGCGAAGATGTCGTCGTCGCGGGTGGTCTGCAGAGTCGGACGCACCACCAACTGGTTGATGCGGTTGGTCTCCAGGCCATCGATGTCCTTGAGGAAGCCCGGCGCGCGAATGCCCGCCGCCCACACCTTCAAGCTCGCCTGGATCACCTCGCCGCTGGCGGTCTTCAGGCCGTCCTCGGTCACCTCGCTGACGGCCGCGTTGGTCATCACCGTCACCCCGAGTTTTTCCAGGGTCTTGTGCACCGGCTGGCTGATGCGCTCGGGCAGCGCCGGCAGTACGCGCGGGCCGGCCTCGATCAGGGTGATGTGCATATCTTCCGGACGGATACGGTCCAGGCCATAGGCCGCCAGCTCGTGGGCCGCGTTGTGCAGCTCGGCCGCCAGTTCCACGCCGGTGGCACCGGCGCCGACGATGGCCACGCTGATCTTCTCGCTGGCGGTGTCGCCGGCGTGGGCGCGCAGATAATGGTTGAGCAGTTGCTGGTGAAAGCGCTCGGCCTGCTTGCGGCTGTCGAGGAACAGGCAGTGCTGCGCCGCGCCCAGGGTGCCGAAGTCGTTGGTGTTGCTGCCTACGGCGATCACCAGCGTGTCATAGCCCAGGGTGCGCGCCGGCAGCAACTCGCGGCCTTCTTCGTCGAGGGTGGCGGCCAGTTGGATGCGCTTGCCTTCACGGTCCAGGCCGCTCATGCGCCCGAGCTGGAAGTTGAAGTGATTCCACTTGGCCTGGGCCACGTAGTTGAGCTCGTCTTCGGAGGAATTGAGCGAACCGGCGGCCACTTCGTGCAGCAACGGTTTCCAGATGTGCGTCAGGTTGGCGTCGACCAAGGTGATCTCGGCGCGCTTGCCCTTGCCCAGGCTCTTGCCCAGGCGGGTTGCCAGTTCCACGCCGCCGGCGCCGCCGCCGACAATCACGATGCGATGAGTCATGGGGATATCTCACAAGTTTTACGGAATTCGGGGACACCAGGTCCGGCCGCTTCGACACAGGGGAGGGCGAGCGCAAGGCAGCTCATAGCACCGGTCCACGTGGCGGGCAGCTCGACGGGCAGCGTCCGGGGCAGGACGGCGCGTCGTGGGGTAGACGTCTTGGAGTGCGGGCGCGGTACAACGTTTCCTACAGCCTTGGAAAGAAGTTGAAACGAATGATCATACCTTTCATCTGCGCCGCCGAGTGTACGTCATTGCAACGTCACACGATCAAAGGCTGATGCCGACGTCGAACACGATGCTGCGGCCCAGGTTGGCGCGCAGGAAATCCGGCGCGTCCGGATGAGCGAACAGCACCCGGGCGAAGGTCGGTCCCACCAGCGACAGCGAGCGCCAGCCCTGGCGCAAGTACTCGGTGGGCGGCGGGAAGTGGCTGTTGAGGTCGAGCACTTCGCGCTTGAGGCTGGCGAAGGCGATGATGTCCAGCTCGCCCAGGTCCAGCCCGCGCTCGCGGTAATTGCGCGCTTTCTTGCCCAGCGTCGGCCCCAGGCGGCCGATCAGCTCCTGAGCGCTGATGCGCCGTGGGCGCGCCTCGCGACGCACCAGTTGCGCCAGCGAAAAGGCGCTGCGCCGACGCTGCAGTTCCTCGCGCCATTCGTCGTTGAGCCGGCGGCCCTGGTCGAGCACGAAGAACACTTCGAAGGCCGCATCGCGAAACAGCACGTCCGGTGGCTCCTGGCCGGCCGGGGTGAAGTCTTCGCTGCGGTAGGGAATGTTCAGCCCTTGCAGCAGGCGCTGGCAGACCCAACGCTCACGCTCCCATTTGCGGGCATTGGACAGGAAGGCATTGGCTTGTTCGGCCTGGATGGTAAGCAGGCGCAGGTAATCTGAGTCATCCATGGCAACAAGCTTAGTCTGCAATTGTGAAGGTTAAGGTCTTGTCTTCACGCAAGATTCGCGAACCGGCTTCGGGTGTAGACTCGGCGGCATCCGCCACCGATGCGAGGTCGTCATGATCAGTGCCCAGGTCCTGTCCAGCACCAGCCTGACCCTCGGTTGGCTGGCCTACGCACCGCTGCTGCTGTGGGCCGCCAGCCGCACCCGCTGGGTCGAGCTGTTCAGCGACCCGCGCCGCCAGCACCTGCTGTTCGGCACGGTGCTCGCGCTGTTTGCGCTGTGGATGGTGCGGCGCGATTTCGACTCGGGCGTGTCCTACCATTTCCTCGGCATGACCGCCGTGACGCTGCTGCTGGATTGGCCGCTGGCCGTGCTCGGCGGCTGCCTGGCGCAGCTCGGCCTGCTCGCCCTGGGGCGCCAGGACCTCGCCGCCCTGGGCATCAACGGCCTGCTGATCGTGGCCTTGCCCGTGCTGGCCACCGAAGCCTGCGCCACGCGGGTCGAACGGGCCCAGCCACGCAACCTGTTCGTCTACATTTTCTGCTCCGGCTTCTTCGCCGCTGCCCTGGCAACCCTGGTGTGCCTGCTGGCAGGCATGGCGCTGCTGTGGCTGGACGGCCTGTTCGCCATGCCCGAATGGCTCGGCGACTTCATCGGCTACCTGTGGCTGACGATGTTCCCCGAGGCCTTCATCAACGGCACCGTCATCAGCGCGTTGGTGGTGTTCTGTCCCGAGTGGCTGGAAACCTTCAACCGCACCCGCTACTTGCAGGCGCCGTGGAAGGAAGACTGACGGCGTTCAGCTCGCCGCGCTCAATGCCGGGGTTCAAGATCCCCCGAATACAGTTCGTCTTCGGACTCCGGTGCCGCCGGAATCTTGTGCTCTTCGGCCGCCCAGGCGCCCAGGTCGATCAACTTGCAGCGGTCCGAGCAGAACGGCCGGTTCGGGCTGTTCGCGCTCCATTCAACGGGCGCGCCACAGGTGGGGCAATCGACGGTCATTGGCTGGCTCAAGGCTGGCCTCCTCGTAAAGTCAGGTAAAAGGCATGCAACTGATCGATCTGCTGATGCAGCCACGGCAGGTCGCGGTCGTTGACCACCACATCGTCGGCATGGCGCAGACGTTCCTCGCGCGACAGCTGCGCTGCCAGGATCGCCTGCACCTGGGCTTCGCTGGTGTCGTCGCGTTGCAGCGTGCGAGCGATCTGCACGCTTTGCGGCACATCGATCACCAGGATGCGTTGGGTTTTCTGGTACTGGCCGGATTCGATCAGCAGCGGCGAGACATACACCGCGTAGGGCGATTGCGCTTTGGCCAGGTAGCTGAAGATCTCCTGGCCAATCAGCGGATGCAGCAACTGTTCGAGCCAGCGCCGCTGCGTGGGGTCGCTGAAGATGCGCTCGCGCAACGCCGAGCGGTTTAGCGTGCCGTCCTCCAGCAAGACCCCTGCACCGAAGCGCTCGACGATGCTGGCCAGGGCCGGCCGGCCCGGTTCCACCACCCAGCGCGCGGCCTGGTCGGCGTCCACCAAGTGCACGCCGAGCTCGACGAAGCGTTCGGCCGCCGCACTCTTGCCGCTGCCGATGCCGCCGGTGAGGCCGAGAATCCAAGGGGTGAAGGCTGCAGTGGTCATCAGTATCCAAGCAGTTGCAGGTAGGAAGCGTGTATTTCATCACCCCAGAGCCAGGCGATCCACCCCGCGATGGCCAGATAAGGTCCAAACGGCAGTGTGGTCTGCAACGACGCCCTCTTGATCTTCAGCACACACACACCGACCAGCGCCCCCACCAACGAGGCCAGCAGCAAGGTCAGCGGCAGCACCTGCCAGCCGCCCCAGGCCCCGAGCAGCGCCAGCAGTTTGAAGTCGCCGTAGCCCAAGCCTTCCTTGCCGGTGATCAGCCGGAACACCCAGTACACCGACCACAGGCTCAGGTAACCGAGCACCGCCCCCCACAGCGCATCGGCCAACGGCACGAACACCCCGAACGCATTGATCACCAGGCCCAGCCACAGGGTTGGCAGCACCAGTACGTCCGGCAGCAACTGATGGTCCGCATCGATCAGGCTCAGGGCCAGCAGGCACCAGGTCAGCAGCAGGCCCAGCAGCGCCTGCTCGCTCACGCCGAAATGCCACGCCACCAGCCACGACAACAGCGCGCAACTCAGTTCCACCAACGGATAGCGCAGACTGATCCGCCCCCGGCACGCCGAGCAGCGCCCGCGCAACAACAGGTAACTGAGCAGCGGAATGTTTTCCCACGGCCGAATCCGATGCTGGCACGCCGGGCAGTGCGACGTAGGCAGGCACAGGTCGAAACGCGGGTAGGACACCTGGCCCAGGCCCAGCACCTCACGCGCCTCCTTCTGCCACTGGCGCTCCAGCATCACTGGCAACCGCAGCACCAGCACATTGAGAAAACTGCCCACCAGCAGGCCAAGCAGCGCCGCTCCGGCCAAGAACAGTCCCGGCTGGTCGACAAGCAATATCCACAGGTTCATGTCAGATCAGGCTACCCAACTGGAAGATCGGCAAGTACATGGCCACCACCAGGCCACCCACCAGCACGCCGAGGATCAGCACGATGGCCGGCTCCAGCAGGCTGGTCAACTGTTCCAATACCAGACCCACCTGTTCCTCGTAATGACAGGCCGCCTTGTCCAGCATCGCGTCCAGCGTGCCGCTGGACTCGCCAATGGCCGTCAACTGCACCAGCAGCGGCGCGAACAGCGGCTCTAGCGCCATGGCCTGGTGCAGCCCCAAACCATTGGCCATGCCCTGACGCAACTGCCCGACCGCTCGCTCGTGCAGCGCATCGCCACACGCCGGCGCCACCGTGTGCAGTGCATCGAGCAACGCCACCCCCGCGCCATAGGCCGTCGCCAGACTGCGCGCGAAGCGCGCCAGCGCCGCATGGCTGAGCAGCCGCCCGAACACCGGCAGCCGCAGCGCCTGACGAATCATCCACAGCCGCGCCGGCAGATGCCCACGGTACAGTTGCACCCAGCCCACCCCGGTTATCCCCAACACCGTCAGTATCATCAGCAGATGCCGACCCAACCCGTCGGACACATCGATCACCCACTGCGTGAACACCGGCAGCTCCTTGCCCACCCCCGTGAACATCCCCTCGAAGCGCGGCACCACCTCCAGCAGCAACAAGGCCGCCACCGCCAGCCCGGTCAGCAGCAGGATCAACGGATACAGCATCGCCTTGCGCACCCGCCGCTTGAGCGCCTGACGCCGTTCGAGCATGTCCGCCAACTGTTCCAGTTGCCGATCCAGCGTCCCCGACTGCTCACCCACCCGCACCAGGTTGCAGTACAACCCGTCGAAGCCGCGCGGCTGACGCTGCAACGCTTCCGCCAAACCCAACCCCGCCGCCACCTCCTGCTGCACCCGCCCCAACAGCGCCACCATTGCCGCATCCGCGCCACTGCGCCCCATCACCTCGAACGCCTGCAACAACGGCACTCCCGCCTTCAGCAGCGTCGCCAACTGCCGCGAAAACCCCGGCGCATCCACCTCCTCGCGCCGCCCCGGCAACCGCCAGCCCACCTCGCTCGCCGGCCACACCCGCGCCGCCTGAATACCCTGGCGCAGCAACCCCGCCCGCACATACGCCGGACTGCGCCCCTGCACCCGACCCGTCAGCCGCGCCCCGTGCGCATCCGCCCCTTCCCACGCATACCACCGCATCGCCCCCATCACAGCCTCCTTGGCCACCGACAAGCCCGGTAACAGCTCGCCACGCCCTTCCCAGGGCAGAAATTGCAGACGCTCACTAGAGTAGGTCAGCGGACATGACGTCCCACCGCGCAGGGGTGACAAAAGGTGTCCATTGGGCTCTACTGCGCGCCAGCCGGCCCCCGACCCCAGGTCGCGGCCAGATCGAATCGACAAGGAACCTGTTATGAAAGGGCAACGCGGCATCACCCTCATCGAACTGATGATCGTCGTAGCGATCATCGGCATCCTCGCCACCATCGCAATCCCCATGTACACCAACCACCAGGCACGCGGTAAAGCGGCCGCCGGGTTGCTGGAAATCTCCGCCCTCAAGACCCCGATGGATCTGCGCTTGAACGAAGGCAAGGACGTGACCGACGCCGCCAGCCTCGGCGGACAGGCCAGCACCGCGCACTGCGCCATCCTCGCCAGCGGCACGGCGGCGGCGGGCACCGGCAGCCTCGTCTGCACCCTGCTCGATGCACCCGCCAACGTACTGGGCAAACGGCTGACGCTGACCCGTTCGGCCACGGGCTGGGCATGCAGTACGGACCTGGAAAGCGACCTCGCGCCCAGCGGTTGCGCCGGGTTGCCGGGGCAGGGCGAGGGGCAGGGGAATAAGTGAGGCGAAACAGAGGTTTGCGTAACGCGCACGGCAGTGGTAGCGTTGCGCACACGCCGGTGTAGCTCAGTCGGTAGAGCAGCGCACTCGTAACGCGAAGGTCGCAGGTTCGATTCCTGTCTCCGGCACCAGTTCAGGTTTCAGCGAAGGCTACACAAATCTCTGGAACCCCGGTAAAACCCGCCTTTTGGCGGGTTTCTTCGTTATGGCGTTCCGTTGGATTTCGACAGATGTCGGCCGATTTAGGGGTAACGTTTGGGATAAAGTCGATTCGGAGAGTGTCAGATTTTTTGTGTGCGGGCCGATAACGGCCTGCCGTCAGGCTGGCCATGCTTTTACCAGGTCGGCCTGATAAATCGATCTCCGTACAGCATCGCGAATTGATTCATCGCATTTTTCCAATCATGGGCCGCTGAGCCCCAGTTTGCCGTGATGTTCCGCAGCCCCAGCCAAATCAGCTTGGTGGCGGCCTCATCCGTTGGGAAG
>NZ_JAUTXS020000020.1:0-42629 GCF_030658255.1 Pseudomonas sp. RAC1 | reverse complement strand
GTCGGACAGCGAGTCGCTGACTTCCTGAATTCGCGTCGTGTTCGCCCCGAGCGCGGTCGACACCTGGCCGAAGCGCTGTGCCGTGGCCTGCTCGTTTGTGACCACCACCTGATCGAGTTGGCTGATGCTGGACTTGTTGTCTGCGACTTGCGCGTCGAGGGTCGTAAGTCGCGTGACTGTTGCCTCGTTCTGCGTTGCGCGGACGCGGACTTCGTCTGCAAACTTTGCCGTCGCATCCCAGCTTTTCATGGCGTCGGCCAGTTCGCCCTCGCCGTTGTCATCGCGGTATGCGGCCTGGAGTGCAGTGAGCTGGCTGGCAGAAGCCGTAACCTTGCCATCGAGGTTCGTGATGTCAGCGGTGTTGCGCTGCACTTGGCTTGCCAGGGCATTGGCGGTTTCTAGGATCGTGCCGATATCCAGCCAGTAGCGTTCATCCGGCGGCGCGGCCCCAACCGGCACATCGCCGATCGCCTGGTACAAGCGCTGCCCCTGCCTGACCACGTCCCCGGTGGCATAGGCTTGATCTGACTTGTAAGCGAGTGCATCGGTCAGCTCGTCGATGCGCTCGTATAGCTCCTCCTTGGCTTTGTCGAGCCGGTCGTTGACTGAACCCTCTCCATCTCCGGAGATAAGCTCGATTTCCTTCAGCAGGTTCTGTCCGAGTTCGCTCTTCTCGATCTTCCCCGCCAGCCCCTTCAGGAAAGTGGTGACGTCGTTGGATGTGGCCACCGGCACTTTCAGGTACCCGCTCACGCCGTACGCGTTGCGAGCGCGGATGAAGTAGAAGTAGTTGGCGAAGAACGCCAGCCCAGTGTGCGTGAAGGTCAGGCCCTGGCCCAGGTACTCGGCCTGGCCGACCGGGGCCGTGCCGTCGCGGGTGTAGAAATACTCGTAGGTGCCCCCGTTCAAGCGGTGCTGGTTGTTCGTGGGCGTCAAGGTGATCGTGTCGAGCGAGGTCTGCACGATGCAGCCTTCAGGCACTGGCGGTCCGTCGACGTTGACGGTGATGGTGGCTTCACCAGAACGCGCTTGCGGGCCGAGCGCCGCAACGCTCATCGTGTAGTTGCCTGCGGTCAGGCCGGCCAGCGGCACCTGCAGCGTCGTCTCCGGCACCTGCAGGGCCTGCACTGCGGCGCCAGCCTGGCGCACGGTGATGGCATAGCCGGACACAATGCCGGTGGGCGCCGACCAGCTTAGAACTCCCTGGGTCACTTCGGCGGTGTCGTCAGCCACCCAGGTAAGCCCCGTAGGGCTGCCCAGGCCGCCGGCCGGCAAGCTGATGAAGCCGATAGGGTTGTACGGCTGGCCCACGGCGTCGTCGTAGATCGCCGGATCGTATACCTGCAACGAGGCCGTGCAGCCTTCACTGGTGCCCATCGACCAGTTGGTCACGATGAACTCGCCCAGGATGTTGAGCGAAGGTAGGTTCGCGCGCACCACGCGGCCCGGCCGGCAGTTGTAGCCCAGCAGGTTGAGCGGCACGTTGATCACGCCGCCCGCGCGCCGGCGGCGCAGTTCGATGTTGGCCAGGCGCTGGGCCTGGTACGGGTCCGTGATGTAGGAGAAGGTCAGGGTCTCCGCTGACTCGCCGCCATCGGCCACTACCCACGACGCAACACTGACCTCTGGATAGTCGGTCTCGGTCCACGACTGGGTCTTGTCGATGAAGGTGCCGCGAATCGTGTTGATGGCTGCGTCGTTCGTGGGTTCTGTGCTGCCGGTGATGGTGCCGATCACCATATCTTCGGTGATTTCGAAGTCCCACGGGCCGTAGTATGCGCCGGCCTGGAACATCCAGCGGCCGCCCACCCGAATGACCTTTCCGCCGCACGCAGCCTCCAGCTTCTGCAGCACGTTTGTGCGCTGCTCGTCGGCGCCGATCACACAGCTGCTGCGGTAGCGCGGGCTGACTGTGCCGTCTGCGTTGCCGACCGACTCGTCGCACACGTTGGCGCCGCTGGCGAAGGTCTCGAAGACGATCTCGTCGTCAGGCACGTTGCAGCGGTTGCGCAGGAACCAGAGGATGTGCAGCGCGGTGTTCTCGCTGTAGCCAGACATGCCGGTGCGCGGGTCGTAGAGATCGTTGCGCCCGCGCACGACGAAGCGCGCGTCGGGAATGCCGGACGGGAATTTCTCGGCGTTGTAGCGCAGCGACAGGCGCACAAAGGACAGGCCTCGGCCGATCTGGCTGTCTTTCCAGTC
This sequence comes from Pseudomonas sp. RAC1, assembly GCF_030658255.1. Classification (NCBI taxonomy): domain Bacteria; kingdom Pseudomonadati; phylum Pseudomonadota; class Gammaproteobacteria; order Pseudomonadales; family Pseudomonadaceae; genus Pseudomonas; species Pseudomonas sp. RAC1. The sequence goes on along the minus strand of NZ_JAUTXS020000020.1, from coordinate 40,427 downwards.
CGGGCAGTTAGCCTTCAGGAAGGCGTTCACCTGGGTAGGGTTCACCACCAGTTCGTAGGAGGCATCGGTGCCGTATGTGTTGATGACCTCTTCGCCCAGGTAGATCTCCTCCAGCGCATCGACCGCGCCTTCACAGAGGACGTACACAAGGTGCAGCCACTCGCCATCTCGCTGGGCGCCAGCCTCCTCCTGCGCCCACACCAGCACACCGCCGGTACTGACTTTTCCCAAGATGAAGCGCGCCGGGGCCTTTGACGAGCGGACAGTCTGCGCAGATGGCTCGTTGTCGCGCAGCGGCGACTTGGTGTTCAGCTTTTCCTGTTGCTCGGATGCGTAGAACGCCAGGCCCGCGCCAATGGCGGCACCAATCGGGCCGCCCTGCACGAAGCCAATAACGGCGCCGATGGCGACTTGTGCAACCTTCCTGACCCCGTTGCTCATTCCACTCTCCAAACAGCCGAAGGCTGACAATCCACGCGCGCAACGCCGTCATCGGTCGTTGACCAGTACTCGCCAGCCCAGAACACCGCGACCGCTCGGCCGTTCGGGCCGTCGTACATGGCCACGTCGCCGCGCTGGATGAACGCCGGTGCCACGCGGGCAAAGCACGCATCCCACGCCGCCTCCAGGCTGCCGTGGTTCTTCTTCAGCGCCCGCTTGGCCCCGGCCTCGGTCTTGTATGTGCCCCGGTACACTGCCGCTGGATCAACGCCGCACACCGCCACAGCGCAGTCAGCAGCGAACAGGCAGCAGTCGAATTCGCCCCACGAAAAAGGCCGCTCGGAGGCGGCCTTGATCACTTCGCATAGACGTATCGTCCAGTCCCTGTTTCGCATGGCTATTTCTCGTAGTTGAAGGTCGGCGCGTCCTTGCTGGAGCCCCAGTAGATCGGCCACTCGGAAAGCTGGGCGACGGCGTAGAAGAAGCGGTCGCCGTCATGGCGCGCCCGGTGGTTCTCGTCGGTGAAGCGCTCGGTGCCGGTGCGGCTCCACTCGGCCATGCGATCCACGATCGGCACGGTGATCTTATTGCCGTCCTGGCCATTGCCGGCGTAGGAGAAGGTGGCCGCGTCCATGCGTCCGCTGAACAGGATGTCGACGGCGTAATTGCCGTCTTCGTCGAACACCACGAACAGCAGCTTTCCCGATCGGCCTCGACAGCCCCGGATGTTCGTCTCGGTGATGATGTAGCTGTCCAAGCCGTTCAGGCTGAGCTCCACCGACATTGGCGAGTTCGAGTTGTCGCTCTCTTGCGACTGGCCGACCTCGCCGAACTGGCTGACACCCAGATAGGTGATGCCGTCGATCACCAGATCCCCGGTGCCCGTATGGGCGTAGACCGGACCATCCTCGAAGTCGAGCTGGCAGGCATACACCGTCAGGAATCGGCCGGTGGCGATGATGTCGACCACGCTCTGGCTAAACGGGAACGATGAGGGCATCAGAAAGCCTCCCTGAACTGGTAGCTGCCGCTGGACACGACCTGGCGCACGGTCATGGCCCAGGTGTCCTGGGTCATCCGCATCTCGGAATATGGGTTGAGGTACTCGATCGCGGCGCCAGCCGCCAGCGTGCGCCTGATCCGTTTGTTGAGCGGCACCACGGCCTGGCCCTGGGCATTCGCTGCGACCGCCCGGACCACCTCAAACATCTCGCCCGCCACGGTCAGGTAGTCGCCCGGCGCGAACACTTGGGATCCCGGCGCTGCCCCGGCCACCTGCAGCGACCGTGACTGGGCTACCCCGGCCACGACGGTGAGATTGCCCACGCTGTTCGCCCGCCTACGGGTGATCGCCGGCATGTTGAAGGTGCCGAACATCCCGTCGAGATCACCCAGGAATGCCGAAAGCTCGCGCTCCTGCATCCGAGTGAGCAGGCCGAAGGTCAAGGTGCACTGCCAGTAGGCGCCAGGTTGGCCGACGATCTGCTGGGCGTTGGACAGCGAGGAAGTGAAAGCCCGGCTGTTGTTGACGATGCCCCACGTCATTTCAGATGGGCACAGGGATGCCGGCCATTCGAGTGCCATGCAGTGACTCCTTGATCTATCACCTACGGGCGATGAGCTGACGGGCTGGGCCGTTCTGTTTGAAGTCCCGGAGGACAAGGTTGTAGCCATCCTGGGCACCTTTCTGTGCAGCCTGCTGGATGCGAGCCAGGGTTGCCTCGTCGGCGGTGCCCTGCACGGTGATCTCTTGCTTAATCACCAGTCCACCGGACTGCCCCCCAGTTGATGCGCCGGCGGCCAGGCTTGACGCTGTGGTTTTTCCGCTGCCGGTCGGCGACACGTTGCCGGTGCGCAGCCCCTCGACAGCCTGCACGCCACCAAAGCGGCGCACGTCGTCTTGCGACCACACCACCTCGCCCTTGTGAACGATGCCTGCCGGCTCATTGATGCCGCCTGGGCCGGTGTAGCCGCCCTCGGAAAACCCGTACTTGGCCGAGTACCCAGCGGCCGAGGCCCCAAGCTTCGAGGAGATGGCGCCAGCACTGCCAGGCGCAAACGCGCTCGACGCTGCACCAGCTCCGCCGCCGAACGCGCTGATGCCTGCGCCGATCGCCATATTGAGGAAGCCCGCCGCCGCCTGCCGCACCTGAATGCGGATGAGGTCAGCGACCACCTGGTCGGCGAAGTCCTTGAACGACAGCTTCCCGGTCTTCACGAAGTTGACGACCGCGTCTTCCATGTTGCCGAAGGCGCTCGAAAACAGGTTGCGCGTCTGCGAAGCCACGTCAGCGGCCTGCTCGGCGTAGGTGTTCATGGCCTGGGTGGCGCCCACAGTCCAGTCGGATTGCAGCTTGTCGACCTGGGCGTAGTAAGCCTGCTGGTCGGACAGTCGAGTGGACAGCGCAGAACGCAGCGCTTCAGTCTGGCCCTGATACAGCGCCGTGTCGCTTGCCGTGGGGTTGCTGATGCGGTTGTAGTCGCGGGTGACCTTGTCGAGCTCGCGCTGGTACTCCTGGCGAATCTTCAGGTCTTCCTGCAGGCGCTGGCGCAGCTTGTCGCCCTGGCCATACCCCTCAAGCTCGACGGCCTGGCCCTCGCGGGCGGTGCTGAGTTGAGATTGAAGGTTCTCGCGGAAGGCCCTGAGCTTTGCCTCGGTCTCGTATCGCTCCTTGGTCAGCTCGTTCGCCCGCTCCAGTTCCGCATTCTGCTTCTGCTGGGCCAGGTTCATCTCGGCCATGGCCAAGATCTGCTTCTGCGACGTGGTTAGGGTCTTCTTCTCCTTGAGGTTGGCGATCTCGGTCTCCAGCTCAACCAGCTTGCGCGCCTCGACGCCGAGCTTCTGGGTCTGGCCCAGTTCGCCGGAGATAGCCAGGGTCTGCTGCTGGAGTACGGCGTAGCGCTGGCGGGCGTTATCGAGCATCTTCTGGCCGGCGTCTTCCCTGTACTTCGGCGCCTTTGGAGTCTTGGGGTCCTTGTACTGCTCTGCGATGTTGGACTTCACCCTTGCCACGCGATCCGCTGAAAGGCGAGGATCTTCAGGATTCTTCGCGCGGATACGGTCCAGGGCCTGCTCGTATTTCTTCAGGGCGTCAGCGCGCTTTTCGGCATTGGTGCGAGCGGACTTCTCTGCAGAATCCACATACTCCATGGCCTTGACCGACCGCTCATTCGCTTCGGCCTGGTCTTTATCGTATTGAGCAAGATCCTCTTGCGCCGCTTTGGTGTCTTTCAGGAAGTTGAGCTGATCGGTATAGAATTCGACCATTTTGTCTTTGTCCTGGAAAAACCCGACATCGCCCTTCTGCGCCCTGGCGAGGTCAGCTTCAGCTTGCGCAATGTCGTCATCGACATTCGACCGACCTATATCCTTCAGGCGGTCCGCAGCCTTTGCAACAGCGTTGTATCCCCTCTCCCAGAAGCTGAGGTTCTCAATGATCTTGGGAGTTCTGTTGTTGATCGCATCCGCGAAGGCGTCTGTAGCAAGCTTCACAGCATCTGCGTGCTTCCCCTGCTCCTCAAGCGCTGTAATCTGGCTGTAGATCGAGCCTGTGAGGTAGTGGTACTGGGAGTTCAGTGCGGCCGAAGCCTTGACGGGTTCGTCAGCGATTTTGACAAACTCTGCGATCGTATCCGATACGGCTTTTCCGGTTGCCTCTTTCATGGACACCGCGGCCAACGCCACCTGCTGGAAGCTTTCACCAGCGATCTTGCCACCACCTGATATCTGGGCAAGCGCGGATGCCGCCGCACCAGTAGAGCCGACAACTGCGCTGACCTGCTTGGCCATTGCCCCGAGTTGATCGGAGGTCAAGCCTGCTGCGCCGCCTGTTAGGGTCAGTGAATCATTGAATCGGTCGGCCTCCTGAGAGCCCTTGTAGAAGGCATATCCCAGCGCGACTCCTGCGGCAGCCGCCAAGCTGAATGGGGTTACCAGACTGAGCACGTATCCGCCCATCGCCTTGGCAGCGGCTCCGATACCGCCAAACGAGTCCTTGATCTGCGAGCCCTGCTGAAGGAAGACGGTGAGCGGGGCCTGACCTCCCTGGAGGCTGATGAAAATGTCGGAGAACTGCGCCGGAAGCATCCTCAGCGCAGCGGCGTTCTGCTTCGCGGTGTTACCGGTCCGGTTCAGGCTGTCATCGAAGCTTGAGAGCGCCGAGCGCGCCTGATTGATCTTCCCCTGATACTGAGCGAAGGTTTCGGCGCCGAGCGCGCCGATCTTCTTCTGCTGGGCCAGCTTTCGCTCCTGCTCATCAAGCCTGTTCAGCGCTCGCGTGGTCGGATCGATACTTGCCAGGAGCTCTTGCAGGCTATCTGCTTGGCCGCCAATGGCTGCTTGCGCCTGGCGGTTTGCCTCAGCAACCTTCTGGCTGGATTGAGCCAGTTTTCCCTGGTTCGCGGCGAGCACCATGTTCCCGGACAGAAGCCCCTGCTCGGCCTCAGAGAGCCCGGTGGCCACATTGGCAAGGTTGCGCTGCTCCTGGGCCGCTTTGACAGCCGCGTCTGCAACGCCGAGGATTCTTTGCCGGGCCTGATCGGCGGTCTCACCCACGGCAGTTTGCGCCCTTGATACACCTGCCAACGCATTCAACGAGTCCTGAAGCTTCAGGCTGTAGGCATCAAAGGTCGCAGTATTGATCTGCCCCGTGTTGCGGGCCTGCGCGAGAGCAGCTTCTTGTGCCGCGAGCTCGTTGAGCTTCTTGGTCAACGGATCGATCTTGCCCAGTAGCGCATCCAGCTCCTTGCGCTGGCTCGCGGCCGACTTGGCTGCGGCATCGGCGCTCTTCGCTGCGGTATCCGTGGCGGTTGCCGTTCTGTCGTTGGCCGCCTGAACCTTGGCCAGTGACATTGCCAGATTCGTGAATTCTCCACCTGACTTGCGCAGCGTCGAAGAGGCGCGGACACCGGCCTGCTCGAGCGCTTCCAGTGCGGCGCGAATGTCATTCACCTGCTGCTCGGCGCTCCGGCCATCGACTTCAAGTTCAAGACGGGATTTCAGAGCCATGGCTTTCTCCGGGCACAAAAAAGCCCGCACTAGGCGGGCGCATGGGAAACAATCTGGTTTTAAACGGCGGAAAGGTCGCTACCGCAATGCTTGCACTTGATCGCCGCAGACTGAATTTTCTCTGCGCAGAATGGGCACAGCTTGAAACTTTGCTGCTCGGATTTCAAAGGCTCGCCAGCGGGTTCTTGATGGATGCTGCTCTCAGGCTTTTTGAAAGCCCACACCAAGGCCGCGACCCAGCCGAGAGCCGACCAACCCAGGAAAAAGTTAAGGGCCGCGATGGATTGGAGGTTCGGTTTCTTGCGTATCCATGCCTCGTAGGTCGGAAGCATATAGAGAGCTGGAACGAAGATAAATGCGCTCATGGCAATCACGACGCCTATCGCATTGAGGGCAGGCTCGCGCCCCATGGAGATACTGAACGCGCTGAGAAAGGCCAAGACGGCGAACCTGACGAAGAACATCCCTGACTCCAAATCACCTGAATTTCGAGCAATTTACCACGGTTTCAGGTCGATCAATCGACATGCCTGCCGCGTTTTTTAATCATCCTCATCTTCCTCAAGCGCCAGTTCATCCAGCGCAAACAGCACCTCATCCACCAGCCGGCGAGGAAGTGGCAGCGGGTGAGCCTCCAGCCAGTCGCTGATCTCCCTGACGGACAGGCGCAACGGGTGTACCGATGCCGCGCCCACCAGGTAGCGCCGTCCGCGCGCCGCATTGCGGAAAGCGCTGAGCAGGCTACCGGTGATGGCGTCCAGGGAGGGCTCCTCGGGGACCGCAATGCCCAGCTTCTGGTAGATCAGGCTCCGCTTTTCCGACGCCTGGCCCCATTCCCGCTCCCATTCGAAGCGGGCGATGGCTTTCCCTTCACTTCCTCGAGCTCCTCGCGGTTCTCGGCGGCGATGCGGGACGCTCGGCTCAGCACGAAATAGAAGAACTCCTGGCTGGCTTGGAGCATCTCGGCACAGACCGGCTCACTGTACTCAAGAGGATTGCCTTGTTCGTCCTGGGCGCCCTCCCAGTCCTTCACGATGAAGGATGCCAGGAGCAGGCAATGGTTGTCGTGCTCAGACTTCTCGCCGTCGAGCACGCCGATGGCGCCTTCGCCGAACTGGGCATCGTTGCGTGCCAGTCGGCGGCGCATGCGCTCCAGGGCGATCTGGTACTGCTGGTTGTCCAGCGGGAGCAGCAGTACCTTGGTGTCTTTGTCGAACTCTTCCCAGCGCGTCTCGGCGCTCTTGGTGGTGTCGATCTTCTGTCGTTTGAGAGCCATGGGTATTCCTCACGCCACGCCATAAAAGGACCGCCCCGGCCGGCGTTGTAGCCGGGGCAGCCAAAAAGGATCAGGAAACGGTGATGGTCGCGGTGTCGGTCTTGGTGCCGTCTACAGCGCTGGTCGCGGTGATGATCGCGGTGCCGGAGCTGATGGCGGTCACCAGGCCGCTGCTGCTGACGGTGGCCACGCCTGGGGCACTGGTGGACCACGTCACGTTCTGCGGCGCGCCCGCCGGAGAAACGGTCTTGCTCATCTGCTGGGTGTCGCCCACGTCCAGGGTGGCGGTGGCCGGGGTGACATCGATGCTTGCGACCGGCGCGGCCTGCACGCGGGTAATGGTCGGTGCCACCTTGGCCACGGTGTAGTTCAACGACACCTCGATCAGGTCGCGCTTGCCACCGTTCGGCAGCTCGCCGTCCACTTCCAGCGCCGGGAAGTTCAGGGTGTAGCGGTTGCCCAGGCTGTCGGTGATCGGGAACGACAGAGCGATCGGCAGGCGGGTGAAGGTGTTCTTCCAGATCTGCCAGGCGCGCTTGGACCAGGCCAGCGTGATGGTGCCGGTGATAGCCGCCTCGGTGGCGATCTGAGCGCCAGGCCCCAGCCGACTGGTGCCAAGGCAGCGTTGAACCTGCAGGTTGTTGTCCAGGTTCATGGTCAGCGCCGATACGCAGGCGATGCCCTCCAGGGATTGACCATCAATGGTCAGGGTGCCCAGATTGATGTTCGACATGAACGGGCTGGTGGTCGGCGGATTGGTCGCGGCGACGGTGTTGCTCTCGCCATCGGCGTAGTCCAGGCCGGCCATGCCGAAGGTGACGGTGATCTTGCCGTCGGACGGCACTTCCAGGGCGAACGTCGAGACGTGCATGCCCAGGAACAGGGTGAAGACGCCCACGTCGCTGAAGTTCTTGGCGATGGTGAAGGTACGGCGGGTGTCGCCCACGGTCAGCACGCCGTCGTTGCCCCAAGTGCCGTAGAAGGCAGCCTCGAGCAGCTTGTCGAACGATCCATAGGACAGTTCGCCCACCAGGTCACCCTGGATATCGGCGCTGGTGGCCACCGAGCCCTGGCTGATGCGCGACTCGGTGATTTCGTCGCTGACCTGGGTGTTCACGGTCGGCGACAGCGTGTTGCTGGTCAGGCGCAGGGTGTCCCAGTTGCCTGTGGTGGGAGTGATGCCGGGGGTTACCTCGGGGATGAGGTAGCTGATTTGCTTGGCGCCAGACGACATGCGGATGTCTCCTTTGTGCGGGCATAAAAAAGCCCGCAAAGGCGGGCACGGTGAATGGATTGAGTTCAGCCGGCGCGGAACCGGATGTTCACGTTGATCTGGTAGTAGTTGTTGAAGGTGCCCACGACGTGCGGGGATACCTCCAAGCACTCGATGTCGCCCTGCTGCCAGGCCTGGAAGTGGTCGGACAGGCTGTCTGCCAGAACATTGATGGCGGACAGCCCGGCCCCCTTGCGGCAGAAGCACTGGATCACGACCTGGCCTGGGCGCCTGAAGTGCGGTCGGTCGGCCATCCCGGCGAACACAGCAGTGGCATACTGAATCTCGAATGCGCACCAGAGCCCGTCCGCCGGCGGCTGGAATGTGCCGCCGCTAGGGTTCGGACTGTTGGCATACTCGATTCGAGCCTGATCAATGCCGCCGAAGCTGGCCATGCGGGCCGTCAGCGTCTTGCGGACGGTCTCGAAGGGTACGGTCATATCCACTTCTCGGTGACAGCAATGAATGAGATGCCGTACACGCCTTTCGGCGACATGCGGCTGTAGCCGTCAGGCGTGAGCTTCACGCTCGGCGCGCCAGGGTAGCCGCCGAACTCAATCACCTCGCCGTAGGCGCTGTTGTTCTGGATGAACACTGCGCTGAACGGTTTGAGGTTGGCCAGCGCCGCGCGCGCGGAGGATTTGGTTTCCGTGCCGAGCACATCCAAGCGGGCATTGACGCTGTAGTCTTCGGCGCCAATGGACACGATGTGGTTGCCCATGTAGTTGCCGCTGTCGATCGGCGAGTTGATGACGATCTCGTCCACCAGCTCTACGACGATCTGCCGCTGCATCTCGGTCAGGTCTTTCTCAATCTGGTCAGCGAACAGAGCCGGGGAAAGCGACCATCCAGCCATCAGGTCGCCCTCAACTGGATCTGGTAGTGGACGCCAACAGGATCTGTTGTCGCTGCAACGACCTCGTGACGTGTTGGCTTGCCAGTCACCAGATCGGGCGCCGTGATGTGGTGGCCGGCCTCAGGCCGGTCTGTGACCTCGTTCACCAGCGCAACGAGTCGAACATCCGTGGCCTGGATGCGCAGGCCGTCGATCTGCTCTGCCTTGTAGCGCGTGAGGACGCCCCGGCCGGTGTAGGTGACCTGCTGGCCGGTCGTCTTCTCTTCCACAGGATCCCAGACGCCAGGGCCCGGATAGCTGCCGCTGAACGTCCTGACCGCTTCGGCAAACGCGATGTCGAACAGCCGGCCAAAGGACGACTGCATGGTGCTCTTGATCGGCATGTCACACCGCCTGAGGGATCTTCCTGAGTGAGTATTCAGCCACGCACCGGCAGCGGATTCGCTCGTTGAGAGGCGCCCCCAGCGATGTGTCGCAGGGGAACATCAGCATCGCCCCGGTCGGGGAGGTAAACGCCTGCCCGGCCATGACGGTCTGTCCGTTCATCTCGCCGTGGGTGCGCCGCTCCCGGCCGTCCATCGTGGTCTTCCACTTCTTCGCGAAGGTGTACTGGCCGTTGCTGCGCGCGGTGAGCTGCTGCCAGCCCTCCTCCCTGCCCTTGTTGTACGCCTCGGCGGTGCTGGTCTGTGCCAGGGCCTCGGCATAGGTACTGAGCAAGCGCTGGGCGTAGGCCGTTGTGGCTCGTTCGATTGTGACTTTGGCGAGCGGCTTGCCTGCCTCTATCGCCTCGCGAACTGCGGCATCGAACGAGGGATCGCGGCGCACCCTGGTCAGGTAGCTACGCATCTGGACTGGGTCGCCACTGGCGAGCTGGTCGCGGGCGCGCTCGATCGCTTCTGCCGATGCGCCATTGAGACCCACCACACCGCCAGTGCGTCGACCGGTCTGCCGGCTCAGGCGCCCCGCCAGGTTCAGCGCAGCGGTGCGGGCCGAGTCGCCACGGTCACGGCCCATCGACAGCACGACACGCACCGCGTCCGCTTGGTCGCGAGCCACTTGGTCGCGCAGTGCGGCTGCTTGGGCGCTCAGGAAGTCGTTCACGCTGCGGTCGCCCATGTCGATCTCGCGGCGCACGCCGGGGATGATGATCGCCACCAGCTCCTTGCTGGCCCCGCGAGCATAGGCGGCGCGCAGGCGCTCCAGCAGCACCGCCAGCAGGCCAAGCGACAGGATATCGGCAGTGCGGTCCTCGTCGTTGTCGGCCACGGCCTGCTCAAGCTGCGCGAGGCTGATGTAGCGAACGGTCTGTGCTACCTGCTCGAGATAGGCCTGCTTGGCCTCACCCTCCAGCCGCTTGATTTCGGCCTCGACCTCGGAGGCCTTCATACGACGAACACCGCGATGCCGCACGCACGGTTGCTGCTCAGGAGCGGCGCCACCAGTTCATCGACCACGGTCAGCACGGGCCGAGTAGGAACGCCGTCGGATGTGGCCGGGGCCTGGTACTCAATCTCCAGCACGTCGACCTTCTGTCGCTTGATGGACTCGGAGGCTACGTAGTCGGGACTGAGACTGCCCGGAGCGACGATCTCGCGAAGCGCCGCCTCGTAGGTGGCCCGCTCGATCTCGGCCGGCACCTCGCCGGGCGGAATGGCCATGCCTTCGTTGTCAGTAGCGCCGGTCCTTGGCCACTGCAGCTCCTGCGTGCGGCCGCCGGCCTTCACGCCGGAGAACATCGACACCCAGCGACCGCAGCTATCCAGTCGCTGGTACTTTCCGTCGATGTAGGCCGATGCCCGGATGAGCGCGGCCTGTTTCGCCTCATCGCTGCCAGCCCAGGCAGCATTTGCCCGCGCAGCGTGGTAGGCGTCAGCACCTGCGACGGATCCGTAGAATTCTGGCATCGGGATGTCTCGAATGGGTGGCCCGCAGGCCGTGAATCAGGAGGTGAACATCTTGCAGAAGACCTTGGCCGCTCGAAGCGAAGGAACCTTGCCGACCTGCTTGAATACGGCTTGGTCGCCGGCCTTGTGGAACTCGAACCCTGGCCCGGTGACCACGGCGAGCTCGCCTACGCGCTGTGCATTGATATGGGCCATAGCCTGATCCTCGAATGAGTGGGCGGCGAACCGCCCGAGGTTGTTACGCGTGCTTGGCCAACTCGGCCTGCAGCTCTTCCAGGGTCACGTCGTCGCCGACCTGGATGCCCTTTTCCTTGAGCTTGGCGATGGCGTCGGCCTTGGCCTTGCCCTCGGCTTCCGCCAGGCGCTTTTGCAGGGTCTCGACCTTGGCATTGCCGCCCACGTCGATCCCGAGGGCTTTCAGCTTGGCGATCAGGTCGGCCTTTTCGTCAGCCGGTGCACCTTCGATCACTTCGAAGCTGAGCGCTTCGATCTTCTTCGCTTCGTCGAGCTCGTCCTGGGTCAGGCTCAGCTCACGCTTGGCGCCGGCACCCACCACCTTGATCACGCCAAGGGCCCAGATGCCGCGCGGGCACGGCCCGCCATTGGTTACGATGACTTTCATGCTGTTCCCCTTATGCAGGCTCGGACACGCCGTCCATGTAGGCCATGGCGCCGGGCAGTCGAACTTCAACACCACCGGTACGCGCGATGATGCCGGTCTCGAAGCCCATGATGGTCTTCTGGTGCACCGGGAGGACCATGCGCGGCATCGGCAGGTGGAAGCGGATCACGTCCAGCGCCTTGCGGTAAGCCACGATGCGGCCACCACCGTCAGCGGCTGCGGTGGACAGCGAGCTGTTGGTGAGGATGGTCAGCGGCCGACCGGTGCGCGCGGTGTAGACGTTCGAGGTGCGGAAGCGCTCGAGGATGGTGGGGCTGTTGGCCTCGGTGCCGACGAATACGGTGGAGATGTAGTCCATCACCTCCAGCGGCAGGGCCAGGGTTTCGGCCAGCTCCACGTTGTTCGACGCCTGGGGCACCAGCTTCAACAGTGCGTTCAGGTCGAAAAGGATCTGCTGCGGGGTCTTGTTGGCGAACAGGGTGGAGCCGCCGGTGCCGCTGGCCGATGCGACGATGATCTGCACGTTCGACTGGTTGGTGAAGCCGCGCCAGTTCTTCTCGGTGCTGCCCACGGTGGCGATGTCGTACAGCAGGCGCTCGGTCGAGCGGCTGGCGGACATGGCCTTGAGGTCGTTGAGCGGGCGACCGTAGAGGGCGGCCTGGTTCACCTCCTCCAGGTTCCACTCCCAGCCCGAGCCGATCATGGCGAAGTCGTGCGAGCCTTCGCCCCAGGACACGTTGTTGAACGGCATGTCATTCGCGGCGCCGGACAGGAACTTCGCCTCGCCCGCCAGTTGCATGCTGTAGAACTGGGTGCCAATGGCCCACTGGTTGCCCTCGGTTACCACGGGCATCAGATCGCGGTACGAGTACTCGGGGTAGCGAGCCTCGTAGATGGCGGTCTCGATGTTGCGGCCCTGAGCCACAACGAACGGCAACGCTGCTTGAGCGTCTTGGAATGCTTGTCGCATGTTATGCGCTCCGGTTCTTGATGGAGATTTCGACGATCGAGTCGGCGGCGCCGCTGGTATCGAAGAAGACATTGGGGAACGGGCCGACAATGCCGTCGCCGGCGGCGTTGGTATATTTGTTGGCGGCGGTGACGTAGTAGACGGGATCGCCATCGGCCACGGCGGTGCTCACCTGCACGTACATCTGGCCGCGCTCACGGATGGCGGCGGTGAAGTACTGCGGATAGCCGTCCACCAGGGTGGAGCCCTGCTTAACCGCTGGCACCGCAGGGGTGAGCTTGGCGATGCCGACGAACTTGCCGCCAGCCGCGAATGGCACGACGCCATGGTCGCCAGCGCCGCGCTGCACAGGCTCACCGAAGCGCACGCCCGCCGCGTTCTCGATGGTGCGGCTGATGTCGTTCTTCAGTTCTTCGTTCGCAGAGGCGCCATGGAGGCCCTTGGCCGGGCGGTCCGGGTAGGTCGTTTGATAGGTGGCCATGGTGGCTCCTTACTTGGCTGGCTGGGTAGAGTTGAAGTCGGCCAGCATCTTGGCGCGGGCTTCGGCGGCAGGGTTGCCGGTGGTGCTGGCGTCCTGCTGGGTCATGTATTGGCGGAATGGATCGCTGGTCGGGCCTTTGGCGGCGTCCTCGACCATGATGTCGAAGCGAGCCTTGATGTAGGCGTCGGATTGGCCGGCAATGGCCGCATCGCCCAGCTTCGCGATGACGACCGACTTGCGGATCTCGTCCTCGCTTTTGCCGGAGTAGTCGGCGTCCTGGATCGACTTGGCCTTGCCCACCAGATCGGCTCGCGCCTGGACGCGCTTGTCGATGTCGGCATCGCTGAGAACCGCAGCGTTCAGCTTGGTGATCTCGGCATCTTTCTTGGCCAACTCGCTGTCCTTGCCGGCCATGGCGGTGGCGTGGGCGTCCTTAAGCTGCTGGATGGTGGTCGCCGAGTCGGACAGCTGACGGGTCAGCTTGTCGATCGCCTGGGCGCCCTGGTCGGTGGTTTGAACGGACAGGCCATCAACAATGACCGTGCGCAGGGAATCAGCCATTTGATGGCCTCCTTGTGGGGGTTGGGTTTGGTTGTCACCGATGCGTAGCTGCTCGCCGCCTCGAGCGCGATGCTCAAGGCTCAGGTGATTCATCTTCATGGGGCCGAGGTACACGTCGTAGTGCTCGCCCTCGGGCGTCTGGCCATCCTGGAACACGACCTCGGCGCCGTAGCCCATGGAGAGCTCGCGCTTGCCTTTCTCGTAGTCGTCGATGGCCTTTGCATCCATCAACACCAGCGGGACCTTGATGAACTCGCCGTCGCGAATCACCTCGCCACCGGTCTGGCCGATGGCGTGGTCTTTCCAGTTCTTGGAGTTCACGCCCTCACCACCAGGGTGACCGTTGGTCATTGGCCGGTAGGCATAGGACTGCATGGCGTCCTTGTGGAATACCGAGCTTTCAGGCCGATACACCTTGACGATGGGCTTGTCGCGAAGGCCGTGCTCGTTGTCAGGATCGATCTCGGTGCCGAGGTAGTCCTGAATGCCGGTGCGCGCGACCCTGGCCTCGGCCACAAGATAGCCGTCAGCCGTCCGCCGCACATTGGAGGCGGTGACAGAGTCTTGAAGGATCATGGTTACCTCAGGGGTTCAGGTCTTCGAAGATTTCCGGCCCGAACTCGATCTTGCCCCGGTACGGCTCAACCTTGCTCAGGTCGAGGTCGCCGGCGGCGTAGGTGATGGTTACGTGCGGCTGGTACTCCTCGTAATCCCAAGAGGCACCTGCTTCACGAATCTGCATGTGACGCCATGCCAGTTCGGACGAGTTGAACAGCAGAACGACCGCGCCCTCTCCGCCCAGCGGTTCGACCAGGCGTGCACCACCAGGCGCAACGGTCAGCCCGCCGTCCTGCCGACTATTCCAGTCGCCGCCAACCTTCATCCAGTCCAGCGGCTGCCGGCTGTATGCGATGGTGACGTGCAGTTCATCTGCTGGAACTGTGGCCTCGAAACCTTGGTCCTTGGCCCATGCCAGGATGTCGGCCCCGTTGGTGACCTTGCGCTGCACGTAGAGCGGCCGAGGTGCGGCATCGCCGATGTTGGTGGAGCGCGCCGAGAGCTTTTCGCCATCGCCACCCTCGTCATCGACATCCTCCTCGTCAGGCAGCTCGGCGCCAAACTTCTTGATGGCCGCCTCCAGCCCAGGCATGACGCTTTGCTCGACCAGCAGGTTTACCGATGCTTGCGATAGCGCATCGTCGGGGAACAAGCCAGCGTCCTTGAGCACCTTGATGGTGTCCGCCGTGGTCTTGCCGATGTCGGCTCGCTCCTTGGCGGTTGGCTGCCAGAGGGGCGCCCAGGTGTAGTGGATCTCCTTGGGGCGGTCGCCCAGCGCGGACCGGATCAGACACTCGTCCAGCACGCCCATGGCCGGCTTCATGTCCAGCTTCTGCCGAGAAGCCACGTTGTCGTAGTAGTTGCGGGTGTTCTCTTCGCCGTTAGCGCCAAGGCCGCTTGACGGCTGGCCAAACATCCGCGTGATGGGCACGTCGAATGCGCCTGAAACGCCCTGCTCTGTCTTTGCGATGATGTCCGGCAGGGTGCTGAAACTGGCCGATTTGGAGCTGTGCGTCTCGCCTCCATCCAAGATCAACGTGCCATTGATACCCTTTGCAGTAGCGGCCATGCGAAGACGCTCAAGCAGGGTTCGCTCGTAGTTCTTGTCTGCCAAGCTCGTCATCAGGTTCGGGATGTTGATGACGTCAATCTTCGCCTCGTAGACCAGGCTGACCACGTTGGCAACCGTCTCGTCGTATCGGCGCACGGCGGGAAGTGCGGCCAGAAGCACCGAATCACTCCAGCCGAATCCATTGCCGATTGCCAGTTCAGGGTCTGGATGCGGGGTGCCCATGAAGATCGCTAGGCGGGACGGGTGAATCTCGACGGTGGATCCCGGTAGACGGTAGGCCTTCGGCTTGCCGTAACGCGGGCTCTGCGGGTCCTGCTCGATCTCGGTGGCGGTCAGCTGCCGGCGAGTCATCACCGCTAGGTACTTGATTCCGCCTTTGCGGATGGTGTCCGGCTTGAGCTCGTCGGCCGTATTCCGGTCACCGGTTCCAATAAAGACCGCTGCGCCGCCAAACAGTCGACCCTTGAGCATGGCCTCAAGGATCTTGCCCTTGACGTTCAGCCTCTCTTCCTCGGCCTCGATGAGTTGAATCTGCTCGTTCTTTGCCTGCCAGCTGCGCCAGTTACGGCACGCATCAATGGCCGGTATACTGACGCCCTTCTGCGCAGTCCACGAGCCGCGAAAGGCGTTGAGCAACTGCTGGTCGTCCATCTCCGGAATCGCATAGTGCGAGTGGGATGCCTTGTCGCGCGCAGTACCCAGTCCAGCGACAAGGTTCTGCAGGCTGTCCTTGATGAAGGTGTATGCGCTCATTGGTTGCTCACGTTGGCGAGTGTGTAGCCGCCCGCAATCGGGAAGCGCTGGACAATGAAGTAGCCCAATGCATCTACAGGGTCTTCAGTGCCGTCTTTGTTTGGCTCGCCTTTGTCGGTGTAGGCCTGCTGCTCGAGCACCTGGGTGGTGACAGGGCAGTTGTCGGTGTTCACCCGATAGCGGCGCTGCTCTTCCCCGTTGAGGAGCATGGCATTAACGGCCAGCACGCGATCACGGACCGCCGGGTTGGATGGGTTCACCATCACCAGAAAGCCGGCCGCGCGCAGCAGCGCATGGTCGGATTCACTGCCGTTGACCGACTTGCGGTTCTTGCCGCTGGCATCGGGGTAAACCGTGATGCTGTGGCCGGGGAAGCGCCGCTTGAGTTCGGCGATCATCGTCGGGGTGTCGAATAGGCTTGTGGCTTCCTCCAGCAGCAGGGGCAGGCCATCGCGGATAACGTGGATCGTTGCCGCCATCCGATTGATGTTGAAGTCCATACCCACATGCAGCTGCTCACCAGGCCGGATCGTGGCGTTGGTGTGATTCTTGTGCCGGCAGAAGTTCGGGTAGACGCTGCCCGAGGTCAGGTTGACGAACAGGCCGTCGATGTAGGCGTCGACCAAGTTGGCCGGGTAAGACCTGCGCAGCGATGGGATGTAGTCCTTCGGAAGGTTCTTGGCGTTCTGCCGCGTGGAAGCGTGCACGATGCCGTAGAACTCTTTCTGTGCCGGGTCAGCAGCCAACTCCTTGACGAACTTGCGATAGACCCAGTTGAAACCCTCCGGCGTGGTGGTCACGTCGATGGTGTTCTCGGTCCTGCTGGGCCAGACCGTCGACATACGCGCAATGATCTTTTTCCACGCGCTGTCAGCCTTCTTGATCGGCATGCAGTCGATTTCGTCGACCAGGGCATGAGCGATGTTGAAGCCCACGATCTTGTGCGGGTGCTCCATGCTCTTGCAGATGATCGTGGACAGTAAGCGGCCGCGACGGTCCCTCAGATGCACGCGCTTGTTGCTGGGCACGATGTCCGCCACAAGCCCGAACGCCTCAGCAACGACAGGAATGGTGTCGTAGAAGATGTCCGCGATGTGCGGGTAGGTCGGCGCGAAGTAGCCTTGAGGAATTCTCGGGTGTTCCAGAGCGTTGATACACAGCCGCACGCAGCCGACAAAGGTCTTGCCGCTACGGTAGCCACCCACGAACGCAGAGAACTTCTTCGGGTGACTAATGAAATCGAACTGGGGCTTATTCAGCTTCAGGGTCGCTTGCATCTTCAACCCCAATGATTACCTGCTTAGGCTCTGGCACATCCTTGTCGGGGTCGGCCAGTTCGCGTTGAAGCTTTTGGATGTTCAGCCGCTTGATCTCGTCGTCCAGTGACTTGTCTGGTTCGACCTTGCGGTTGACGTAGGCGTCGCCGACCTCCTTGGCTGCCTGCTCCAGCAGCTGGGCAGTCAGGGCAAGGTTGCGCATGTTCTCAGCCTTCTCCGCCATCCTGCCCAAGGTGCGGAGGCGGTAGGCGCGATTGGCGATTGGTATCTCTGCCGTCTCCTCGCGGAAACGCTTGCGGGTGTCCTCGAACAGGGTCCGCCACTTGGCTGCCAGGTTGGCGCCAGCTCGCTTTGTTGGGTCGTGCTGCTCCACCTGTTGGCGGGTCACATCGATGTTGAATTCTTGCTTAACGGCTTGTGAGACCTGGGTGGGCGTGTCAAAGCACGCCAAAGCCTGAACGATGAAGGCTTTCACATCGCTTTTCAGGGCTGCCATAGGTTGGATTCCGTCTCATGCCTGTCTCACATCAGGCCGACTTGAGCAGACAGGTTCCGCAGGCCCTCGAAATGTTGATCTTGGCCACCTCAGGCGGCCGGCTTGCAGCGTCGATGAGCTGCTGTACGTCGTGGCTTGCACCGTAGCGGCGAACCACGCCGATGAACTCCTCGACGTCGTGTCCGCGCATCTCCAGCTTCGGCATGCCGTCTTCACCGAAGGCCGGTGCGCCGTACTTATCGGTCTTGTGTGCGATGTGGTAGAGCTCATGCTCGACCAGGGCGCAGAACTCGGCATCGGTGCACTGGGCGCAGTAGTCCGCCGCCAGGGTGATGAGGAACTGAGGCTCTTCGCCGAACCACTCCCGCATCTGCTGTTCCTGGCGTGCCTTCTGCCATCCACCGGCCCGGAACATCACCTGCTCGGCTTGACCCAGCACTGTGCGCCCTTGCTTGGCGAATGACTGGGATGCCCACAGCACCTGCACGTTGGCATCCAGCAGATGGGCATGGTCGGGGTTATGCAGGCTGCCGGTGTCGGCCAGGATCTCGGCGTTGATCCAATCCCAGACCTCTGGTGCCGGTCGCAAGGTGAGGAAGACGTGGTCGAGCAGATCAGCCGGAGGGGTCGGTCTGCTCATGCTCACTCCCGCGCCACGAAACGGCGCATGTCGATTTTGTGGCGCGGATCAATCAACCCGCACGATCTTGGCCACGTTCCCCTTCGCCCGGCACACCAGCATGGCGGCCAGCAGGTAGAACGCGGTGTTGAACCAGGACACGTCGGCGAACTCGTCATGTAGCACCATGCGTCCGATCAGGCTCACGCACTGCATGCCGGTGACCGCGCATGCGGCCCAGGCCATCAGGGACACTCCCAGCTTGTATCGAGCGTCGGGATAGGGCCGGTAGCGAAGGCCGATCGACACGAAGATGACGGCGCACAATGCGGCCTGGATAACAGCAGCCATTCAACCCTCCTTCCTGGCCCGGAGGCGGAAGAACCAGGCCCACCACCGAGGCGGCTGGCCGGTCTGCATCCACTCGATGAGGCCAGAGAATGTGATTACGCACAGAGCGCCACACACGAAGGCGCTGAAACCTGCTGTCTTCGTCCAAGCCCAGCCCATCAACTCGGCGGCGCCAAAGTAGCCACCAATCCAACCCGTCAGCAGGTAGCTGACGCGGCGCCAGGTGCTCATGTCCTTGGCGAAGACAACGTAGAAGAAAGCCCCGCCGAACGACCCGACCAGGGTGGCCAGATCCAACTGCGGGAAGGCAGCACCCAGGCCGACGCTGGCAAGTACGCCGGTCACTGCAAGGGCGCCGGTACTCGGTTCGGCCATAGGGGGTGCTCCAGTGAAAAAAGAAACCCGCCGGGGCGGGTGCGCAGCGTCAGCCGCGATGCAACATGCCGCCAGGCTTGAGCTCTTCGCGGATGACCTGGCGGCAGCATTCGGCATGGTCACGGCCCGCGCTGATGGCCTCGATCTCCTTGAGCAGTTGATCGACGAGGTCGCTCTCGCCGATCAGCCCGGCCATGACCTTCTTGCCGGATTCGATGGTCGCGGTCTTGATCGACGCTTGGCCGAGGAACACCTGATCATCAACCACAACGAACGGCTCGTCTCGCTCGTTCGCCCGCTTCACCACTTCGAGCTGGCCAGCACCAGCGACCCGGAGAACTTCCTGAGCCTCGCGGATCTGGCGGGCGGTCTCACCGTAGAAGGTGACCTTGCCCATACGCAGTGGCGGAACCGATTGGCCTGGATCAATGCATAGCTCGCCTGCTTCGGGAGCAGAGGCCTCGACGCTGGCTAGCTTGAGCTCGCCAGTCTTGAGATTCACCTCCAAAGCGCCATTTCCGCTGAACAGCTTACTGATCCTGTCAGTGCGTTCGGCGAGGGCGGCTTCGAGCTTGGCGGTGGCCGCCCTGACCGACATCAGCTCAGCGCGGAGCTCTTCGACGGTGCGGAAAAGTTCGGGCCAAGTTTTCATGATTTCTCCGGACGAAAAAAGCCCCGGCATGTGCCGAGGCTCAGGAATTGGCACCGGGCTCCTCCCCCAGTTCGGTCGAGTCTTTTTGAAGCGCTGCGGCCCTCAAGTGGGCCAGGCTTCGCAGACGCTCGACGCGCCATGCTCTGGTGCAGATGGCCGGTGCTGATCTCCGGCATGCTGAATTGACTAGCCCTCTGAATCTGCCGGGAAGATGTCGACGTAGTAGGCCTTACCTACCACCATCTTCTCGGCCACCTCGGTAACGATTCCAGCACGGAAGTGGCCGTACGGCGTGTGCTTGCCGTAGATCGAATCCTCAGTATCTGGCTCGCTGGAATACACAGCACCTAGACCAACAGTGCAGAGCTTGCCCTGACTGTGTTCGTTAGCGGTTACCTCGTGGCAGATCATTTTGCAGCGCATGCGGTTCGACATGATTGGTCCTCTGGATTGTGCAGGTTGGGCCTATCAGTCTTGCGCCTGCTGTAACGAAAAAACCCGGCGCAAGGGCCGGGTTTAGTGGTTGTTTGCCGTAGGCAAAACTCTAACAATGGCGATACGGTATCACTAGGCGTGCGGGAACGCAATAGGCCCTCAAGCGGCCTCATTCATCCGGTAGATCGCCCCCGCTACTGGCGACAAAGCTCGCTTGTCCAGGTCTTCGCAAACCTCGAAACAGATCTGCACGAAAGGCTCCCAATCCCTGGCCCAGGCACAGGACGGCAGAGCCACCCCATAAACCTCATCGATCCACCGCTTGAACCACTCGGGGCTCTCGAACGGATCTTGCGCCGACGACTGCCCGCCTTGATGCATCCGGCGGTACCGGAACATCACGCCCTTGGCCACGTACTCGCACCGCTCACGCTTGGCGGCAGTCATGCGTCCCGCCCTGGCCGCCGCCAGCGAGAAGACGCATTCCTCCGCGATCTCGCGCTCGTTATCACTGCTCTGCGGGGCGTACATGAAATTGCCGAAGGCGCGAAGGCTGCCGGGCAGCTTGAAGATTGCGGCCTGCACTCCCCCGGCCAGCGCCTGGTGAACTGCGTGGCTCGCTTTGCGCTGCTTCTCCGTGGTCTGGACCATGGCGCCCAGCAGGCCCAGGTTTTCGATAAAGGCGCCCTGGCTGTCCCAGGCCGAGTAGTAGCAGTCGTGCCAGGCCTGACGTGCACTGTTCAATTTCATGCTGCGGCCTCCATCGGCTCGATACGGACGCGCACAGCGCCGCCCTTGGTGGTTTCCTTGCTCACCCTGAAAATTGTGGTGAAGACGTTATCGTCGATGCCTAGGGCGTCTGCCAGTCCGTCGCGGCCAGCCTTGAACATGGCCAGCAGGTTGTCGTCGTCTCGCCGGCGCCGGTCGGGCGGCACGAACTCGACCACCAGCAGCGCCTGGCCTTCGGGCGGATGTAGGCCGGCCTGCTTGGCGAGAGCATGGCAAGCCGCGCGGTAGGCCTTGGCTGCCCTGCTCTTCTTCGACCAGTGCACGCGCGCGTTGGGACTGCATGCGGCCGGTGGCCATGGAAGCGTCAGATCGCTCATGCCGCCCCCTTGACTGTCATCAGCCCGGCGCTGATCAGGGCCTCATGCGTCTCCGCGATGGCCCTGGGCATGTCCGACCAATCCACCTCGCCCCGCCCGCGCCCGTCGAGCACGTCGTGACAGGCCGAGCACGCGTAGACCGCCACAGTGTCGAAGCCCTTCATGCCCATGCCCTTCTGGCCGCATGGCAGGTGCGCCAGCACGGTAGTTTCGGGGTTGAAGTTGCAGATGCCGGGGATGCGGACTGTGCAGTCCTGGCCGCGGGCGCTTTCGCGAACCTTCTTGCTCACGACCCTCATGCCGCCACCTCGCCCACCAGGTCGCCAAAGAAAACACCCTTAGGCGTGAACTCGGCCAGGATGCGGTCGGTGTACGCCACGCCCTGGGCGCGGTTGAACAGACTGGTCACCGGGAACCCATCCGGGCCGAAGAGCTTGCACTCCCCCATCATCGCCAGCTTCTCCTCGTATGGCAGGTGGCGCATGACCCGGTACCAGGCCTGCTGGAACTCGGCGTCTTCGTTGAGCAGGATCTGCACGCCGATGTGCAGCTTGCAGTAGCGCCGGGCGTCGGCCGCATCGCCGATCTGGGTCATCTCCGCGATGCGCTTGTAAAACGCAAACCACAGCGCGTTCTGATCCAGGGTGCGGTCCTTGCCCGGGCGCAGGCTGACCACCACGAACTTCTTGTCGCGGAACATGCGGGTGAGCATGGTCACGGCTTCGGACAGCTTGGACTGGCTGTTGACGCTGATCTTCTCGCTCATGCGAACCTCCCGTGAGCGCCATGCCCACGCAGCCATTCGCCACGCTCATAGCCCTGGTTCGCGCCGGCGTACGGGCATTGGGTCCATGCCGTGCCGAATGAAGCGGCCTCAAGACCCTCTGCAAATGGCGATTTGTATGGCTGATCCTTGCCGGTCAACGCCTTAATGATTTTGGCTTTGTCGATGCTCATGGCTGCACCTCACACTCAGGCCAGATCAACTGCGCCTCACGCAGCGCACCTGCCTGGTCCAGGCTCTGCTCCATCAGCACCATCTGGAATGCCTTGGGGCCTACGATTACGGTCCATACGCGCTTCATGGGGTCACCTCAGGCTCTGTCGGGTAAGGCATCCAATGCGTTGGCACAAGATCACCATCCAGTCGCTCAACGCCATCTGGGCCGTAGCACCATGCGTCTTCGCTGTACTGCTCCTCCTCGCTGTAATCCCCGCTTTCTCGATCGTTGTCCGTCATGAACGTGTCGACGCAGGTGAGCTGCCCGCAGATCACGCCGCAATCCTCGCGGTAGAACAGAACCTCTACATGCTTGGGGCAGGAATCCATCGGCTGCCAGCCGGTAGCGGCGCGGGAGGCCTGCCAGGCCCACTTCGCGGCCTCGTACATGGCGTGCGCATCAGCGTTGGCCGAGGCTGCCAGGCGCCCGAAACCGTACTTGGCCACGAACGCCGCTTCGAACTGCTCGCGCATCTTGTTGGTGTCCATCAGTGCTTCTCCCAAGGAAGGAAGATCGCTTCGCAGGCGCGGGAAATTTCAGAAAAGTCACTGCGGTTCTGCCAGAGCACAACCGCGGCAAACAGAATTGGCATCACCGGCAGCAGCGCCAGCAGGTAGATGCGGGCCAGCATTGGGTGGCGGATCATCCAGGGCTTGATGCCGCGAGGATTGAACTTGCGCATTACTTGCACTCCTTGCCGGCCACAGGCCCGCGCTTGATTTTTAACTGAGCGATGGCGGCACGCGTCTGACGCTTCCGCAAATAGGTGTCGACCCGACGGCGCTGTGCATCCTTGCCGCGCTCCCGGTCTTTCTTCGCCTGTGCGGCCTCGATGATGCAGCGGACCTCGGCGAGCTTTTGCCGTAATTCGGGGCTGGCCTTTGCCCGAACCTGCCCAGTGATCAGCCCGGCAATGGCTAATCCGTCTTCGCTGGGTGGCGCGATCTGCAGGTGAGCCAGATGCTTCGCGCCAGCCTCATGGCTGATCAGTTTCGAGCGCACAGCGGATTCGATAGCGGTTACGCGACGTGCAGGGTCGTAACCCAGGGAGACTTCCCACTTGGCTGGAGTCGCGTCAGCCCTTGCGGCGATGACCAAGCGCTCGTAGGCGCTCATGAAGGCCATCCGAGCGCCGACCTTGTCGCCAGCCTCAAGCACCGGGCTGGACGCAGTCATTGCCTGGCGAATCTCGGCGGTCATCACCACGGTCTCGCTTTCGTCGCTGGCCGATAGAGCAATGGCCCAGGCCTCGTCTTTGCCCGGATGGCCGTCAGCCGCCTGGGCGTGCTTGAGGATCGCGGCTACCGTCAGCCGGCCACCGTCGCGGCGGCAGTTGCGGAGCGCACCGCTCAGAACGGGTTCGCTGTACTCGCGTAGGTCTTCGACCATCAGCAGTGCTGCGCCCTGGGTGAGCTGCTGCCCCATCACCTCGGCAGTGGCGAACAGGGACAGCAGCAGTTGGTCTTGCTGGTCTTCACTCAGCATGGCTTGCAGCCCTCTTGGCTCGCTGCGCTTGCAGCGCCTGCTCGGCAGCGCTGACGTTGGCTTGGGTTTTCTCGATCTGACGGGCAGTGGTCCCAGTCATCTGGCGATTGGTCACCCACTGGGTGTGGTAGGCCTCGGCGTTCTGAAGCAGGTCACCAAGGCTGTGCATGCGGTTGACCAGCTTGCTGTCGTTGATCCGGACGAAGTACGCCGCGACGTGGTGGGCGACATCGACACCCAGGCGGTCGACCAATTGACCAATCTGCCCGCCGGCCTTGGCGTTCCACACCGGCCATGCGCCGTGGCGGCTGCGGTAGGCCATGGCGTAGTTGGCCCAGGCCTTGAAGGTTTTGCAGGACGGATCTTTCGGCCCTGGCATGTCGGCTGGAATTTCGCAGCGCGGCGCGGCCGATGAAACCAGCGTCAGCGCGGCAGGTTGCGACGGCGCAGCCGGGGCCTCCTGCACACTGTGACTGGTACCCTGATTGGTATCCTGATTACTGGTATCCTGATTTGTCGGAGATTTTTCCGACCCAGGCTCGGATTTTTTTCCGACCTTGCTCGGAGATTTTTCCGACCCTGCTCGGATTTTTTTCCGAGGTGCTGGCTCGGATTTTTTTCCGACCTTCTTTTTTTTGATCGGATATTTTTCCGACCCGTCCAGCTTTTTGTTCCACTCCTTACCCTTCGCTGTGAGCTGCACCAGCGTGATGTTGTTGGTGCTGGAGAGATTGATCAGGCCGGCCCCTGCTATCGCCTTCAGCAGGCGGTAAGCGGTATCCGGCTTGTCGGTGAGCAGCGGCAGCTCTTCGACGATTTTTGCCTTGCTCAAGGCGTAGAAATCGCCTTTGTCCGTCTTGACCAACTTGGCCCAGCTTGGGCACTCGTAGACGAACGCGAACAGCAACGCTTGCTGGGCATTCAATCCCCAGTCCAGCGCTTTCGCCTGGTTGATCGTGACGGTGAATTGCATGTCAGTCCCACCCCAGCGGGCCTGGCCGCTTCTTCTCAGCCTTCAGCCCGATCCTGGCCATGGTTTCCAATGCGGACAGGTACTCAGCCGTTACAACCACGGCTGTCTGCGGAACAACGCGCAGCCCAAGCATCGCCTGGACTTTCGCCCAGCGCTGGTACTCGCCGTCATTCCAGCGGGAAACGGTCGACTCACTGCAACCCGTTTCCAGGGCAATGCGCTTTTGGCTGACCTGTGCAACCCGCTGCAAGATCAGGGTCTCGATCTCTCGGGCGATATCGCCTTCGCTGAGGCTTAATTGGCTCTCAGACATGATCAGGCCACCCACTGCAACTCAGGCCAGATGACGTCCCAATCCTCTGGGCGCAGGGATTTACGGGTCAGAATCCCGTTACTCACTCGCTCAAGGGAAGAGGCCAGCATCGCCGACGCCTGCTTGTTGCCATACGCAATTTGCTTCAGGTAGCCCCGGCTGGTGCCAGTCTGCTCGACATCCGCGTCCGAGGCGGTTTTCAGCCACTCCAACAACTTGGTGTGCTTGGTTCGCATCACGAATCTCCTCTGTGATGCGCAGATTATTACCGCTCGGTAACCTTTAAATCAACACCGGATGGTCATTTACCGAAAAGTAATGGCCATAGAGAATCGCGCAATGGAATTACGTGATGTGCGCAGGCACAACCTGCAGAAGCTGATGGACAAAGAGTACGGAGCTGGCGTCCGTGGGGCGCAATCGCGCCTGGCGACCAAGCTTGGCAAGCCCCAAAACTTCATTTCTCGCTGCTTGGCGCAGCCCGAAAGCCCAGGCGCCAAGACGATTGGCGAGAGCTTCGCCAGGGATATTGAAGAGACTTTCGGTTTGTCCAGGTATGCGCTGGACGCGCCGCTTGATCTGGCTACGGACACTATCAGTATCGAAGGCCTACCCGCGCCGCTGGCACAAAAGATCAAGAGCTACCGCAACCTGGTGGACGTTCCCCGTTACGACGTAGAGGGCTCCATGGGCCCAGGCTCGGAGCCGCCTGACATCAACATGGTTGTTGAGCACATGAGCCTGGATGCGAACTGGGTACGGCAGAACCTGACCTACACCAAGCTGGAGAACCTGAAGCTGATCTCAGGCCGGGGCGACAGCATGGCGCCGACGATCCGCAGTGGCGATGCCGTGCTGGTCGATGCTGGGGTCACCACCGTCGAGGACGACGCCATCTACTTCTTCCTCATGCGCGGAAAGCTGCAGATCAAGCGGATACAGCGGGGCCTGGACGGCCTGACGATCATCTCGGACAACGGGCAGTACCCGCCGATTGAGGTGCCTGGGGACCGCGAGGCGGACATCACTGTACTGGCTCAGATCATCTACTGGTGGACCGGCCGGAGCTTCTGAAAAGTTTGCCCGCGTCATGGACGCTTAACACCGCGCTCAGATGGGCGTCAAAGGAATGGTTGTGCGGAGCTTAGCGTGAATGGGTAAGCCATCGAAGATCTCCTACGACGAAGCCATGGCTGGACTCGTAGCTGAAAAACACTGGGAGTCGGGAGACTCAATAAAATGGGTCATGACCACGGTCAAGCAGACCCCAGCAAGCTTCAAATTTAGGGCCGCACTCAGGGTGGGGAGCGTCCGTCCGGAGGGCCTGTTCCTTCAGCTTGACTACAAAATGAGCTTGATTGAGGACGTCCCCGACAAGTTTTACATGACGTTACTGGTAAACAATTCGAGAATCTTCGGCCTTGACGTGAACGGCATTGCCGGTCATGTCAACAAGGTGGGAGTGGGCAGACCCTATTTCATGCAGAGAGTATCCCATCCTCACATTCACTTGCCTGTGCCGGAAGCATCCTATGGGTACATTGAGCCGATTGATGAGCAGCCCGTCTCCGATCTGTGGCAGGCCTTTCTCAAGCGTGCCAATATCAAAGGTGCGCCTGAGGTGCTGAACCATCCGAAAGTCGAGCAGAATCCACAACAGATGAGGCTGATATGAACTGCACACAAATGACGGAGGCTTTTGGGCTGTCGTGTACGCATATCAATGGCGGCCTCATCTACCTGGAGAGCCCTATTTCTCTTGCTTTCGATGGCACTTTAATAGGGGCTTACGTGCAGGACATGGGTCAGGGACGCGTGAGAATCACGGATAACGCCGACACCATATTCCATGCGATGACAATGGGCGTGAGTCCTAACGCGAACAAAGCAGCGAAGCTGGCAGCCATAGCTGCAGATTGCCACATCGCGCTGTCTGATCAGGGAGAGCTGCACGTCTCTTGCTCCGAACATGAGGTGCCATACTACATGGCTCGCTTCATCGAGGCCGCCAGCCAGATAAGCCAAGCCTGCGATGGTTGGCGTCCGGCTCCCGTTTCTAAGTTCGAAAAGATTGTCTCCAAGGCGCTGCGCGCCGGTTTCCCGAAGCGCGTGAAGCGCGACTATGAGGTGGTTGGGGCAAGCGGGCATGAGCTGAAATTTCAGTTTGCCCTTGATGTTGAATCGGGAAGCCCTCGTATCATCCAGACGGTTAGTGCGCAGGATGACCGACCTCATTGGCTTTCCGTTTACAGCACTCTCGGCAAAATGGTCGATCTCAAAAACGCTGCTCCTTCTGCCCGGCGTCTTGTGATTCTCGAGTCGGCCAATCCAGAGGACTTGGGTAGAGCCGCGTCAGCATTGGCTGAGAGCGCTAGCGTGGTGGTCTTTAGGACTCCTGCACAGCTTGTCGATGACATAAATTCTCTTGCCGCCTGAAAGAGTTCCGATACGCTTTCGGTCTACGTACACCAGCCCGCATCAGCGGGCTTTTTTTATGCCTGCTCGCTCAAGGAGCACAAATGTACTCAACCCAGTATTGCCAGCTACCTCCAGATAAATTACTGTCTATACATACAGTAAAATGGAGGCTCAGCCATGGCCAAGCAAGCAAAATCCAAAGCCCCTGACCCGCCGACGCACTACGAAATGATGGGCGCGCGCATCCAGAAGATCATCAACTCGCCTGCCGCGCAAAAAGATCGATCGGTCCTGATCGGCAGGGAGCAGCACGAGTCCACCCAGGACTGGGAGCGCTTCTTGGATGAGGTTGGCGAGAATGACAACGTTGCGCTGGAGAACCGCGCTGACGGATCGGTGCTGCTGAGCTGGACTGTGCCTGCCGAAGACTGATTTCAGGCTCCCTCTTTTGCCCGCCTAGCGCGGGCTTTTTTGTGGGCGCGTGAAATTTATTACCAAAAGGTGTTGACCTGAATTATTACCGTGCGGTAACTTTAATCCATCGAGACGGCAAGCCACACAGCCCCTCGCCAGGCCCTCGAGCCGACCGCTCTTTCACATCGATGGGAACCTCGCAGATCGATCCCGGCAACGGTACAGCGCGAGCAATAAATTTCGATCTCCATGCCAGCTCTGGAACTGGTGAACAGACCGCATTGCCTCTACCGGCGACCGGCGATCAGACAGCCCCGAAAGGCTGCCCACGACAGGGACAACCCTGTACGGCTGACGAAGGTGAAACGCCTTAACCGTGAGAACGACCCGGGCATGCAATGCGCCCCGCCACCCCGGCGGTAATGGGAGCAACACCAATTTCTGATAGGTGGCCACTGCCTGCCCAGTGAGCGAGCAACGGAGGTTTAACTCATGAAGTAACCAAGAGATTCACCCGTGAGGCGCAGCAAGCCTGAAGGCTGCGCCCGTCCCATGACAGGCAGCGGAAAGCAGGGCCGTCGATGTCACCGCGCATTGGCCGAAAGGTAGGCCCAACCGAAACGACGATCACCGCTGACGCAACACCCCGGCCTGTCGCCAGTAGCGAGGCCGGGATTTCACCAGGTGCCATTCAGCGAGTGGTATCCGGGAAATCAACCGCCCTGGAGGGCAGATAGATGAGCCAGTTTGCAAAGCTCTTTGAGTTTGAAGACCTGGGCCAGGTGCTGGTCAAGCTCGACGATGGCGATGAAGGGCCAGAGGTTCGGACCTACTTTTTGCCTGACGGGTTCGGCGTTTGCTCTATCGCGGTGACCTTCAAGCCTGATGAGCAGGATGACAGCTGGGCGAAGGCTGAAAAAGCGTTCGTCATGATCGATCAAGACAAGGCACGCATTTTGGTAGTTGAGGCCTTGGCAAAGATTCCGACTGGCCTCTCTGCCTGACTCCCTGACAGCAGGAAAGACGGCCCGATGCCCTGCACCCCATCGCAGGGTGCATCGGGATGCGATTTGGTAGACGGTGGAGCAGTGTTAACCCTAAAGCGGTCATTCGCGATGGCGCCAGGGGTTGCGTAAGTGCCATGTGAACGGAAGGCGGGGTCGACACCGCCCTACTATTTAGCTGGCATTGAGGCTTAGCTCGCCATCCGTGGAGGATGGAGGTCGCTCTAGTGAGCCCGTCTACCAAATCGCATCACCGATACACCCCGCATCCCCTTCCCTTCACATACGACCGCATTGGCAGGCGCCAGGCCACCTTTCACGGTGGGTTTGGTCACCCGCGCCTGGCTCCTGGCCAATGCGGTCGTACCGAGGCTCAGAATATGGACTACATGGCAGCTCAAATGGATCGCCAGATTGAAAGCGCCGAACAGCGATACAACGCCGCTCTTGAGGACGGGGAGAATCCTGCCTTCCCAGTTTCGGCCAGCGAGTATGGCGGCCACGGCACCTTCTTCGGCCTGACCCTCCGCGACCACTTCGCATCCAAGGCCCTGCAGGGCATCTGTGCTCACCCGGACACCTGGGGGCGCCAGACTAACGAGATTGCCCAAGCTGCCTACGAACTGGCCGACGCCATGCTCGCCGCCCGGGTGAAGCCATGAGCGGCTGGATCAGCGTGAAAGACTCGCTCCCACCGATTCGCAAGCACGTCCTGGCCTGCCGGATAGGCAAGAAGCGCAACTACGGCCCTTTCTTTGCGATGACCTGCGGTAACGAGATTCGCCCGTGGCGCTATATCGACGGCGACCGCTGCGATATCTCGATCACTCACTGGCATGAATTGCCTGACCTTCCCACCGAGTAACCCACCACCTGGAGGCGACCATGGGCGCACTTCGAGCAGCACAGTTTGAGTACGACAACCGGATGCCTCCAGCGGTGAGCGATCGGGCCGGGGCTCGGGAGATCTGGATTCAGGACATGTTCCACCAGCTTCTGCGTGGCGCCGATGCAACGTTCCAGGTTGGCAGCGAGACTCGCGGAGTCACATACGAGCGCTTCGCTCAGGCCGTGGACGAGCACGCATCGCCAGGCATCACGAGTCCTAGCGCCGTGGGCAGGCTTCTGCTGGCCGCACGGCGCCGCGATGCGAGCGATTCGCACAACGTGTACCACGAGGTTATGGCCGCGCCCTGCCCTGACGCAGTACTAGAGCGGCTGGCGCGCGATCTGCTGACGCCATTCGCCGCCGCCGGAGTACAGGCCCAGGCCTACGAGGCATGCGAGCCATGAGTCCGCACGTCTTGATTGATCAGCAGCTGGATGCCTTGGTGCACCCGGGTACGCCAATCAGCTACTCGACAATCATCAGCCATCAGCTGACGGAAATGCTCCGCGACGGACGCATCACCATCGAAGAGTTCAACCACTACTGCGGGCGCCTCAACAAGATTGTTGCTGGGCGCAAGGAGGCTGCGTGACTACTCCACTTTTCCCAACGCTCATCGATGAGCAGGTCGCCGAGCTGCCCGAGGCGATGGCGCTACCAAGCGACCGCGTCCTGATGCTGTTCAAAGGGCCGACTCTGTTCGAAGCAAAGCGAGCGGCAGCCGAGGCCTTCATTGAAAACCCCGAAGCGGTAAGCCGTAGCTGGTGGATGTGCGGCGAGTGGACGGTTGGATATGAGGTGCGGGCATGAGCGAGGTCCGCCTGCTTCTTCATATTGATTTCTTGCGCGATGACGCTGTGCGCGAGTCGTTGGCTATCAACATAGCCACGACTGGTTGCCTGCCTTCTGATGATGCTCTTGCGGAGATCATGCAGAAAGAGGTCATGACCCACCTTTCTAAGCATCCATGGGTGACTCAGCAATGACCCGCTACCAGCGCGCCAGCCGCATCGCCGCCTGACGCGGATCGTTCCTCACCCTCGCCTTCTGTACCGCCTTCATGCTCGCCAGCGCTCTGGCTGAGCGCATCACTCAGTAGACCAACACATCAGCGCCCACCGCAAGGATGGCGCGGGAGATTCGCATGTCCGTAGAAAAAGAACTGATCGTCGCCCCTCCGCAGGAAACAGCTCTGGCGGTGTACAGCGCCGAAAAAGGCCTTGAGCCTTGGCTGAACAAGATTCGCGTGAAGATCGACGAGTTCCTGGCCGTGGTGCCCGACCTGAAGACAGTCAAGGGCCGCAAGGAAATCGCATCCATGGCCTACGAGGTTGCGCGCACCAAGACGGCAATCGAAAACAAGGGCAAGGAGTTGTCTGCCGAGCAGAAGAAGGTGCCGGCCCGCATCGATGCTGAGCGTAAGCGGGTTTGGGACATTCTCGAATCCTGGCAAAAGGAAGTGCGCAAGCCTCTGGATGATTGGCAGGCGGCAGAAGACGCACGGGTTGCTCGGCATGAGCAAGGCGTTGCGGCCATCAAGGCTCAGGGCGTCGAGATGGGCATGCTGGACGCTGAGGAGCTGCTGGCGCGGATCGGCCGCGTTGAAGCTGTGGTCTTGGGCGACACCTGGGAAGAGTTCGCCGCCGAGGCTGGCCAGGTGAAAGACCAGGTGCTGGCCGCGCTGCGTGAAGCGTTGGTGGCGCGGCAGAAGTACGAAGCCGAGCAAGCCGAGCTGACTCGGCTGCGCCGCGAGGCCGACGAGCGCGCCGAGCAAGACCGCATCCGCCTGGCGCAGGAAGCGGCCGTGGAGGCTGAGCGCCAACGGGTTGCCCAGCAGCAGCAAGCCGAGCGCGATGCCGCCGCCCGCCGTGAGCAGGAACTGATCAACCAAGCCGCCGCCCAGCGACGCGCCCTTGAGCAAGCCGAAGCAGATCGCATCGCCGCCGAGCAGCGCGCGGAGCAAGAGCGCCAGGACGCCGAGCGGCGGGCCCAGGAGGCCGCCGAGCGTGCACTCCAGGACGAGCGCCGCCGGGCCGATGCCGCCGCTGCCGAGATCGTCCGCCAGCAAGAGGCCCGCGAGCGCGACAAGAACCACCGCCGCAATATCAACCGCGCAGCACTGGATGCCTTCATCGCCGGCGGCATGACCGAGGAATGCGCCAAGCAGGCCATCACGCTGATCGCTGAGCGCAAGATCCCGAACATCACCATCACCTACTGAGGCATTCCCATGAGCAGCACGATAATTCTGCCGGAGCAGCGCCGCCAGGTGGCCGCGCCGGTCCCGGCCGATAGCAGCATCTTGGCCGTCATCAGCCGGGCCGCTACCGACCCTACCTGCGACATCGACAAACTTGAGCGCCTCATGGCCATGCATGAGCGCATGCAGGCCCGCGATGCAGAGGCTGAGTTCAACGCCGCAATGGCGGCCATGCAGAGCGATATCCCAAGCATCGCCGAGCGCGGTGCCATCGTTGTGAACGGTCAGAAGCGCAGCGACTACGCCACCTTCGAAGACATCAACGATGTCATCAAGCCGATTCTGCAAATCCATGGGTTCGCGATCACGTTCAAGGTCGAGAACACACCAGGCGGTTTGAGCGTCACCGGCATTCTGATGCACAGGGCCGGGCATCGCGAAAGCACCACCATGCTGCTGCCGCTTGACACCAGCGGCAGCAAGAACGCCGTCCAGGCTGTTGGATCGTCTACCAGCTACGGGAAGCGCTACGTCATGAGCGCCCTTCTCAATCTCACTACACGTGGCGAAGACGACGACGGGCACGCCGCAGTCCCTAAAGCCACTGTGACCTCCTTGCAAGCTACTCAGTTGGCAAATCTGCTGGAGCGATGCAGCGACCGAGCCAAGGCGGCATTCGCCAACATCCACGGCTCACCTGCAGAGGTCGAGAAGTCAGCGTTCGATCAAGTTCTTGGCATGCTTTCCAAGTCAGCCAAGCAGAACGAGACCGCACAGGGGGCGCCCGATGCAAATCATCAGTGACGTAGAACAAGGCTCCCAAGCTTGGCTTGACCTGCGCCTTGGCATCATCACCTGCAGCGAGCTGGACTGCCTGCTGGTGAACGGCAAGGGCGAAGCAGGCTTTGGCGCAGGCGCTTTCACCTACATGAACACCTTGATCGGCGAGCGCATCACTGGTGAAGCAGCAGACCCGTTCAGCGGAAACCGGCACACCGAGCGAGGCCATGAACTGGAGGGAGTCGCCCGAAACCTCTACCGCGACAGCGAAGAGGTCGAAACGACTGAGGTAGGGATCATCCTCAACCACGGCATCGGCTACTCACCAGATGCCCTGGTCGGCGATAAGGGCCTGACCGAGATCAAGACTAAGCTGCCGAAGCTTCAGGTCGATGTGATCTTGGGTGGCGAGATCCCGAAAGAGCATGTCGCCCAGTGCCAAGGCGGTCTGTGGGTCTCGGAGCGCGAGTGGATCGACTTCATCTGCTACTGGCCCGGCATGCCGCTTTTCGTAAAGCGCGCTTACCGGGACGAACCGATGATTCGCAAGCTCTCGGAGCGCGTGAAGACCTTTTACGAAATCCTCGAAGAACGCATGAACCGTGTTCTCGGCATCGCTGCATAGGAGGCTTCATGGCCCGCGGAATAAACAAAGTCATTCTGGTCGGCACCTGCGGCCAGGACCCCCAGACCCGCTACCTGCCCAACGGCAACGCGGTCACCAACCTGAGCCTGGCCACCAGCGAGGCCTGGACCGATAAGCAGACCGGCCAGAAGGTTGAGAAAACCGAATGGCACCGGGTCGTACTGTTCGGCAAGGTCGCCGAGATCGCCTGCGAGTACATTCGTAAAGGCTCGCAGTGCTACATCGAGGGCAAGCTCAAGACGCGCGAGTGGGAGAAGGACGGCATCAAGCGGTACAGCACCGAGGTGCATGTCGACATCAACGGCACGATGCAGCTGCTGGGAGGCCGACCAGACAATCAGGGTGGCGGTCAGCAACAGCGCCAACCCCAGCCACAGCAGCAGCGCCAGGACAGTCGGCAGAGCCAGCAGGCGCAACAGCATCGCCAGCAAGCCCAAGACTTCGACAGCTTCGACGACGACATTCCATTCTAGGGGGAGCCATGACCATTACCAAAGCCATGGCGCTCATCAGCCGACGCCAGGAACTGCAGCGCCACCTCGCTCTGCTCTTCTACCGCAGCAGCCAGTGGAGCAGCGCCCAGCGCAAACGCGGCGCCGCGACCATCGAAAACCTCACTCAGCAGGTAGTGGAGATCGACGACCAACTGGCCTCGGCGCGCGCCGCATGAAGCGCATCATCACCTTGGTCCGCCAGCGCCGGCGGCAAGAGCAGTTCCACTTGCCGCGCAGCGGCCTCACAGAGCACCCACATGAAAAAAGCACCTTCCGGAGTGGTAACCCTGCCGGGCTGGCTGAATCGCCCGGTGAAGAAGCTGTACAACACGCGCAGCGGCGGCCAGTACCGGCCTGACGATGTGGCTCTGGCCTTCGCGCTGAGCCTTCGCATCCACGACAGCGCCGACCACCTGCGCAGGCTGTCCCGGCGCCTGGTCGACAAGGTGTGCCTGGAGCACCAGCCGAACATGAAGCGCCTGGCCCGCGAGCCGGACGACGCCAAAGTGTTCGACGCCGCGCTCAAGATCATCAACCGGGTGTGCGACCTGCTGGAGTACGCCCCGGGCACCGCGTTCGTGCGCAATGGAGGCGATGATGGCAAAGACTCAGCAGCAGCGTGACTACGTGCGGCGCGACAAGGAAGCGAGGGCTCAGGTCGAGGATCTTCGCCTAAAGGTCCGGCCAGGAACCAAGCAGGCGCTGACCGAGATCAAGGCTTGGGCCGAAGTGGAGGAAAACGGCGAGGCCATGACGCTGCTGATCCACCGCATCCATGAATTAGGGCCTGAAGCGGCCCGCCACTTCCTCAGCGCGCCGCGCCACGCAATCGTTGTTTCGGATTTTGTGGCGCGGCGGCTCGACCAGTTCCGTATCGGGCGCGAGCTACGGGCGCCCGACCTGATGCTGGGCGACGACCCAGACGACACCGGCCTGTTGCTGCTCGGCAACGGCTGAACCCACCGAATCTTGCCGCATCCGGCCACGGAGGGCGGCGCATGCATGGAGAAAGCCATGACCCAGTTCTACCTGCAGGACAGTCGCACCGATGTTGGCGATGGTCTGATGTTCTGGGCTTTGGGCGGCGGGTACACCACCAGCCTCGACAAGGCCGAGCTTTTCACCCAGGAGCAGGCCTGCAGCCACCGCGATACCGACATTCCATGGCCGAAGGACTACGTCGACGCCCGCGCGCACCTCGGTGTAGACCATCAGTACATCAGCCTGGACGAAGCCCGTGAGCAGTTACGCCGGGATTGCACTGTTGTCCTGCAGATCCCTGGGCACTGGAACGGGAACGACATTGCCCTGGCCAGGTGGCCCATTGGCCATACCTACCGATTCGAGAAAGCCCACCGCCTCACACTTGAGGCTGCCCAGGCGATCGGCAACACCCCAGAGGAAGCAGTGATCTGGCCAGTGGCTTACCTCCAGGCAAAGGCCCGGCGCCTGGTGCACAAGCGGGACGTTGATATCAGAGAGGCCCTGACGGGCACCGGCATTGTCCTAACCAAGGTGAAGCGGCGGCCACCGGCAAGCGTCCAGAACTGTGGAGGATGCGGTCGATTTGTGCCTTCGCCATCCTACAAAGACTGCCGTCACTGCGATCACGACAACCGCCCCTAACCCCGCGCTGCACTCCAGCGCCTTCCCCTATTCAACGATAACGCCTGCCCGGCGAGGGCGGCGCCTGCAATGGAGATTGCCCATGAACCCCTACCAGATCACTGGGCCGGCGCAGATCGGCTTCAGTGGCGGACGCAGTTCCGGGTACATGCTGTACCACATCCTCGAAGCGAACGGCGGCCAGCTGCCCGAAGGGGTTCACGTCACCTTTCAAAACACTGGCAAGGAGCGCGATGAAACGCTCGACTTCATCCGAGAGTGCCAGCTCCACTGGAATGTGCCAATCACCTGACTGGAGTTCGACGGTGTTTATGGCCAAGGCTTGAGCTGGAAAGTCATCAGCCATGAGACGGCCAGCCGTAATGGCGAGCCTTTCGACCTCATGCTGCAGTACTACACCGACTACCGCCGCGAGGAAAAAGGCGAGCCACCCATCTTGCCGAACCCGGTCAACCGGATGTGCACCGACCGGATGAAGATCAAGGCAAGCACCTGGTACATGCGTGATGTGCTGGGCCTGAATTCTTGGGACGCGATCATCGGCATCCGGGCAGACGAGCCGCGGCGCTACCACCGCATGATGGCGGCGAACGAGAAAGGCGGTAACCGGTGGGAGAACGTGACACCCATGTACCACGCCGGCGTGCTAAAGGCCGATGTGAACAGTTTCTGGGCGCGCCAACTGTTCGACCTGGGCATAGACTCCGACCTGGGCAACTGCGATCTCTGCTTCCTCAAGTCACCCGAGAAGATCATCCGGACCATCATCGAGAATCCTGACGCGGCCCGCTGGTGGATCGAGGCGGAAGAGCGCACCGGCCAAGTGTTCCGCCGTGACCGCCCAAACTACAAAACGCTGGCCTGGATGGCCGACCAGCTTGGCCGACAGATAACCCTGGACCTGGATTTCGCTGAAGACGCAGACCTCATCGACTGCTTCTGCGGCGATTGAGCCGCTTCCCCCGCCCCTTCTCACTCAGTCACGCCACCCCGGCGAGGAACGCCCATGCGAGCGTACTACAACGAGATCGACCCGTATGCCGCGCAGTGGCTCCGCAACCTCATTGCCGCAGGCCACATCGCGCCAGGCGACGTTGACGAACGCTCGATCGAGGACGTACACCCCGATGACCTCAAGCCCTACACCCAATGCCACTTCTTCGCCGGCGTCGGCGTTTGGTCCTACGCCCTTCGCCGAGCCGGCTGGCCAGATGATCGACCTGTTTGGACCGGTTCCTGTCCGTGCCAACCTTTCAGCGCGGCAGGCGCGGGAGCTGGGTTTGATGACCAGCGGCACTTGTGGCCGCACTTCCATTGGCTCATCAGCGAGCGCCAGCCTGCAATCGTCTTTGGAGAGCAGGTTGCAAGCAAGGACGCAGAGCCTTGGCTCGACCTTGTACAAGCTGACTTGGAAGCCATGGCTTATGCCTTCGGGGCTATTGCGTTCCCGTCTGCGGGCGTCGGTGCTCCGCACATCCGAGACCGATCGTACTGGGTGGCCAACGCCGCAGATCAGCGACAGCACAGGTGGCGGACAAGCTGCTCGAGCCATGGGCGAGACGCGTCACGGGTCGAATCTGAACGACTTCGCAATGTTGGTGGGCTGGCCAAGCCCAACGGCATGCGATTCGAACAGGAAGCCGTCGCAGGACTTCACGACGCAGAACATCACGCTGAATCACGCAGCAGTGCTAAGCGGCTGGCCGACGCCGAACACATGCAACGATCGCCAGCCCAGGCCGCAGGATTCTCTGAGCTGGTATCGCCAGAACGGCACGAAGATTCAGGAGAGGCTGCAAGACACAGCTGCAACCTGTGGCCCGGCCCGGTTAACGGCCTGTGGGCAGATGCTGACTGGCTCTTCTGCCGGGATGGAAAGTGGCGGCCAGTTGAACCCAGCACATTCCCGCTGGCTCATGGGGCTGCCGGCAGAGTGGGACGACTGCGCGCCTACGGAAACGCCATCAATGTTGAAGCGGCGGCGCACTTCATAGCCGCCTATCTCGAATCTCTATAACTCCGGCGAGGTATCCCCATGCCCACAGAAAACCGATCCACCCTGCGCGACTTGTTCATCAGGCTCAATCCCAGCGGTCTCGACTCAAGCGAGCTCGTCACAGACAGCTTGAGCTTTGCAGAGCCGGCGACCGCGCTTGAATTCCAGCTGTTCAGTGCTGGTTATGAAGCGGCCCAGCAGCACCAGGGCGAGCCGGTGGTGCTGCCTGCGCGGAAAAACCCATCGGCTTATCCACTCCCAATGGATGCAGCAAGGGGTTATGGCTGGAATGCCTGCCTCGACGAGATCGCCAAGCTGGGGCCGCTGTACACCCGCCCAGCGCCAGCAGGTCGGGGCGATCCGGTGGCTTGGCGCTACAAAACCCGAGTGTATGTGCAAGCGCTTGGGCATGTTTGGCGAGAGGTTATCGAAACTGAGGCACCAAACCAGAAAGAAGTGGGTGTTCGCGACCTAACCCCACTGTTCACCCACGGCGACCCTGCCGAGGTTGAGAGACTGCGCGAGCAAGCAAATAGCTGGGCCGCGAAGTGGGAAGAAGCTATCAAGGCGGGCGCAAACCTTGAGCGCAAGCTGGCCGAGGCGCATGCGCTGCTGCAAAACGCGAAGTACGTGGTTGAGCAGGCCAGGGCGATTGATAAGCAGGCTTTTGCTAAGGGCACCCAGAATGTAGAACATCGCTTGTATCGAGGCTTGGGCGCCTTGCTTGAGCAGTATGACTCCGCACTATCCGCCAGCGCAGAGCCTGGCGAGATTGAGAGGCTGCGCGCTGAGCTGTCGGGCATTACGACAGACCGTGATCGCCTGCGCGAAGGGCTGGATAACGCAAATATCAACATTTCCAACTGGGACAAGGCTAATCAGAAACTGAAAGCCGAGCTGGCCGAGCGGGATGCGCTGCTGCGCGAATGGCGGCATGGCAAAAACATGACGCTCAGGCAGTGCGCCAGCCTCAACGAGCGAACAGATTCCGCCCTACGCGAAAGAGCAGAGCCGAGCGCGCCGGTTGAGATCGACGAGCGGGCGGAGTTTGAGGCTCACTACCTAGTTGACCACGTTTTCGAGAGCGCAGACTTTGAAATGGATGGCGACCGCTATGTGTGGCAGGCGACTCAGGATCGCTGGGAGGCCTGGCAAGCCCGAGCCGCCCTGGAGCGCAAGCCGCAGGTGAAGCCGTGAAAACACACTTCGCTCCATTCACCGACCTGGAAGATATCGAACAGGCCCCATGCGGTACCTGGCTGGGCGAATCCCCTGAGCTGTCAGGCGACTGGTCCAAAGTCGACTGCCTGCTCTGCCGTAAACGCAAGGACAGAATCACCGCAGCCGCCGCTGATGAAGAGCGCTTCATTGTCGAGCAGATGGGCGACATGGCGGCATTCATGCGTGCACAAGCCTAACTGCCCAAGAGCACATCTGTACTCCACCCCGCTGTAACCCCTCTCCCCTCTTCACTGCCGCGATATGGCGGCAAAGGACGAAGTCATGCCTGAAAAAAGCCAACTGCATCCCGACTTGGCGCGAATCTACGACGTATTCGGCCTGCACCACTCTCACCCGGTCAGCGTGCTGGAGACCAATGTCCGGAACACAAAACGGTTCTCCGACCTGCTCCAAGCTGTCGAGAGTGAGTTCCTGATGGTACCGGGCACGCCGTCTGATGAGCCGGAAGATGAAGGCTTCCCGGTTGATGATGAATGCCTGGTCAACCGGTGGGGATCAACCCAGGAAGAGTACATCGAGCAGTTCCGGGCAGCGCTCGAGCATCTGAACGGGAAGAGCCGCACAATCACGCTCTCTGGCTGCGAGTTCACCGAAGACGACCTGCTCCGCACTGCGGTGCGCATGGTGCGGGGCACCACCAGAATGAAGCAGCCACGATGGGTGCTCATGAAGGATGCTTTCTGCTGCGGTTCTGGCGTGGCGCACGCGCTCTGCCGCCGCTTCGGCTTTGACCCGGACGAGGGCCTGCGCAAATGACCCGCCTCGCCCTCTGCCTCCTGCTGCTGGCCACCGGCGCCAGCGCAATCGAGAACGTCATCGACGTGCAGCACGACAGCAAGCGCGGCGTCACCTGCTACCTGCTGAATGGGGTCGGCATCAGCTGCATCCCCGACAGCCAACTGCAGGCCGGCAACGAGCGCCAGCTCTCCCCGCACGAAACCCAACCCGAACCTACACCCGCTCTGGCGCCTGGGCGCTGGATTGATGAGAGGTATGAGCTGTGAAAGAAGACGACATCATCAAGCTGTCGGCCAAGGCCATGGGCTTCGAGCTGGAGTACCGGCGCGGTAGCGACACCTTCTATTACGACGACCCTGAGACAGGCCGGGAAGTTTGGCTGCCTATGCAGGATGATCGGCAGACGATGCTCATCATCTCGAAGCTGAAGGTAGACATCTGCTCCCTTCACAGCCTCGCTCGCGCAACTGCCTTCGTGCCATACACCGGGTACAAGGCGTGCGAGATTCCGCATGCTGATGAGCCATCGGCACGCCGCGATGCTCTGCGCCTAGCTATCGCCACAGTGGCAGCCAAGTACGCCGAAAACATGATCGATGGCGGGCCTGATGAGCGTGTACTGGTGCACCTGCTTGGCATCGAGGGCTCGACGGCGCACGCCATGTGCGGGGCAATTCGCGAATCTCGAGAGGCGATCAGCAAGGCATGCCAGCGCCTTAAGCGTAAGGGCCTGGTTACCAACAAGGGGCCATTCTGGCAGGCGGTGCAGCCATGACCGACCTGATCGAAGTAAAGACAGCCGACCTGACCGGCGAGGCCCTGGGCTGGGCGGTGGGCATAGCTGAAGGTCTGGAATTGCACCTCGAACCGCCCCACTACGGCAACGGCTGGCTCGTGTTCTCCATCTACCGGGGCGAAGTGACGGAGCGCCGCAAGCGGTACAACCCGTGGGAAGCCTGGGCGCTGG
This sequence comes from Pseudomonas sp. RAC1, assembly GCF_030658255.1. NCBI lineage: Bacteria > Pseudomonadati > Pseudomonadota > Gammaproteobacteria > Pseudomonadales > Pseudomonadaceae > Pseudomonas > Pseudomonas sp. RAC1. The sequence goes on along the minus strand of NZ_JAUTXS020000020.1, from coordinate 155 downwards.
GCGGGCCGCTGATGTCGAAGTACCAGGTGGCGCTTGTTCCCGAGGCTCACGATGGCCATGAGGGAACTGAATGCTCTGAGCGATGGTACGCAGATGTCTACTTCAAGGGGGGAGATCAATACACCACGGAGCATTGCGACAGCGCTCTCATGGCT
>NZ_JAUTXS020000019.1:0-5576 GCF_030658255.1 Pseudomonas sp. RAC1 | reverse complement strand
GAACTTCGATATCACCGTGGGCGACCTGATGATTCACGTCGAAACCGCGACCCTCGATATCACCGACAACAGCGCCGTGGCGCAGACCAAGGGCGTGCCAGACGGCTGGGTCGAGGGCGACGTGGCCGCCAGCGGCGAGCTGGAGCTGGACACCACGAACTTCAACCTGGTGATCGAGGCCGCCGGCAAGGCCGGCAGCTTCCGCGAGCTGGAGGCCTTCGATCAGCTGTTCTATGCGAAGACGCCCACCGACGAGATCCGCGTGGAGGCCTTCGGCTGCAAGTTCAAGGTCTCCAGCTTGCTGAACATCGACGCCAAGGGCGGCGAGAAGTCCAAGCACAAGCTGCCATTCGACGTCACCAGTCCGGACTTCATCCGCATCAATGGCGTGCCGTACCTGGCTGCCCGCGAAACTGAGGGCCTGAGCTGATGGTTTGCCCTTTCGACCGCGCCCAGGCCCTGGAACAGCGTCAGCGTGACCAGGCGATCGCCGCTGCTCGAGGCAAAGGGCCGGCGACAGGGCCAAGCCTCACCCATTGCGACGATTGCGGCGGTGAGATCCCGGAGGCGCGCCGTGCCCTGGGCGGCATGACCCGCTGCGTTCCCTGCCAATCCACTTTCGAGAAAAGGGGCGAGCGATGAGCACGAACCAGGCCGCACAGGACACCGCGATTGCACTGGCCAAGGCCTCGCCCGCGATCGGAGTCGCCGCCACCGGCGTGACCGGTGCCGTCGATTGGTCGGCGGTCGCCTACATGCTGACGGCGGTTTACATGGTGCTGCAGATCTTCCTGCTGGTTCCCAAGTACCGCCAGATGCTGCGTGACTGGAGGATCAAGCCATGAGCATGCGTAACAAGATCCTGACCGGGGCCGTCGCCCTGGTACTGAGCAGCAGCACGCTGATGGCGTTCCTGGGCAAGTGGGAAGGTGAAGGGCAGAACGTCGTCTATGCCGACAAGCTTGCCCGGGGCCTGCCGACCGTGTGCATGGGCATTACTCGCTACACCAGCCCCTACCCTGTGATCGTGGGCGACTACTGGTCACCGGAGCGCTGCGCCGAGGTGGAGCAGTTGGTGATCGAGAAGGGGCAATTGGCCCTGGCCGACTGCCTGACCAACGAGAGCATCAGCCAGAACACGTTCGATGCGCTGTCCAGCCACGGCCACAACGTCGGCACGCCATCGACCTGCGCAAGCCGCGCCCTGGTGCTGATCAACCTCGGGCGTATCAAGGAAGGCTGTTGGGCGCTGGCCTGGGGCGCCGATGGGCGCCCCGTGTGGGCCTACGTCACCGACGCCAAGGGCCGCAAGGTCTTTGTCCCTGGTCTGCACGCCCGACGCCTCGAGGAGGCTGCTCTATGCGCGGCCTGATCGCACTGCTGGTCGCCATAGCGGTCGCTGGCGCGGCCTGGCTCGCCTTCGACCTTGTGCTCGAGCAGCGCGACCACGCCCGATCGGAGCGCGACACAGCGCAAACGGAAGCTGCAGGCCTGCGCGAAGCGGCACACCTCACCGGGCAGCGCCTGGCGATCGCCGCCGCCAACGACGCCCAACACTTCCAGGAACTGACCGATGCACTCAAACACAACCAGGATCTGCGCCGCGCTGTTGATGATCGTGATCAGCGGCTGCGCGTCAAAGCCACCTGCCCCGCAGTGCGTACCGGTTCCGGTACCGGCGCCGCCGGCGTGGCTGATGCAGGCTCCGCCGAACTCGCAACAGACGCTCGACCGGATTATTTCACCCTCCGCGATCAGCTCGCCCTCAGTCGGCAAATGATCCTCGGCCTGCAGGACCACGTCCGCACCCTTTGCACGACCCCACCCACCACAGGAGCAATACCGCAATGACCGAACGCGCTGAAATCACCTTGGAAATCGGCGGCGAAGACTTCGACTTCGTCATGGATACCGCCCTGGTCACCAAGTACATCAACGGCCTGACCCAGGCGAACAAGGTTGCCCCGTCTCACAATCTGCTGATGAACGCCGTGGTCCAGGACCAGAAAGCCAAGCTGAAGCCGCTGCTGTCGCACCCCACCACCGCGATGGAAATCGCCGGCGCCCTGGTTGAAGAGTTCTCCCCGAAAGTCGAGGTCGTCGTAAAAAAGCGCTCGAGCACGCTGAGCGCCTGACCGAGGACGGCCTGGGCCAGTTGCTGGCCCTGGGCGAACGCTGGCTACCCGGTGCCGCCCCGACGCCCGAGAACCTGGGCACAGCCAAATGGCTGGAGGACGAGCACTGGCGGCGGATGGAAATCGCCGTAGCCAACGGCATCGCACGAGCATTCAACGGAAGCTGACCACCCCATGAGCGCGAACAACGCATCCAGCCGCCTGGACTTCATCCTGTCGCTGACTGACAAGGTCACCGCGCCCCTGGCGAAGGTGACCAAGGGTTTCAGCGACCTGGCGGAGAAAGGCGAAGCCAACATCAAGCAGATCGGTACCGGCGTGGCGGGCCTGTGGGGCTCGCTCACCGGCATCGAGGGATCGCTGGCACCGGCGCTCGAGGTGAATCGCGCCCTGAGCGATGTTCGCTCGCTGGGCGTTGCCCAGGACGCCCTGGACGCGCTCAACGCCAAGTCCCTGGACTTTTCCGTTGCCTACGGCGAGAACGCCGCGTCGTTCGTCTCCTCGGCGTACAAGATCGAGGGCGCCATCAAAGGCCTGGCCGGCTCCCAGCTGGCCACCTTCACCAACACCAGCAACGTACTCGCCAAAGCCACCAAGTCCGACACGGCGGTGATGAGCGAGTACGTGGGCACGCTGTACAACCTGCAGAAGCAGCAGGCCGACGCCATGGGTAAAAGCCAGTGGGTCGAGAAGCTGGGCGGCCAGACCGCCCTGGCGGTCCAGCTGTTCCGCACCAGCGGCGAGCAGATGAAAGACGGCTTCAAGGAAGCGGGCGCGATCGCTACAGCCTCGGGCATTAATCTGGCCGAACAGATGGCAGTCCTGGGGAGCCTTTCCAGCACGATGGAAGGCGGCGACGCCGGCGGAAGGTACAAGGCCTTTTTCGAGAACATCGGCAACGCCTCTGACAAGCTCGGGATCAAGTTCACCGACACGAACGGCAAGGTTCTGCCGATGCTCGACATCCTGGCCAAGCTGCAGGGCAAGTTCGGGGATCTGCGCAACGCTGCCGCAAACAACAAGCTGGTCGAGGCCTTCGGCGGTGAAGGCGCCCAGGTGATCGGCGCCCTGGCTCAGGACACTGACCGCCTCAAGAACGGCATTGACCAGCTCGGCAAAGTCCGGGGCCTGGAGCAGGCCGAGAAGATGGCCGCTGCCATGGTCGATCCTTGGCAGCAGCTCGGCGCGGCGGTCCAGTCGCTACGTATCGCCTTCGGCCAGGCGCTGATCCCGATGCTGCAGCCGCTGATGACGCGCCTGGTCGATATCGGCAAGACGCTGACCCGCTGGACTCAACTGTTCCCGAACATCACCCGGGTGATGGGGATCGCCACCCTGGCCACGCTGGCCATCACCGCCGCGATCAGCACGCTGAGCATCGTGGTGGGCTTGAGCAAGATGGCCATGCTGGGCCTGAACGTCGTCTGGGCGCTGCTGACCTGGACCGGCTGGCGCAGCATCGCGATGTTCATCGCCCATTCCATCCAGTGCGTGCTCCTGGTCGCCCGGGTGCTCGCCATGATCGCGGTCATCGGCCTGGCCAAGGGCGCCATGCTGCTGTGGCAGGGCGCGATCTGGCTGGTCAACGCCGCCATGATGGCAAACCCCGTAGGCCTGGTGATCGCGGGCATTGCCGCCTTGATCGCCCTGGTTGTGGCCGCTGTCGTGTACTGGGACGAGTGGACCAGCGCGCTGATGAACACCCAGGCGTTTCAGTGGGTCGCTGACCAACTGCAGCAGTTGAGCAACTGGTTCGGCTCGATGGCCGGCTGGGGCAGCATGGCCCAGGCCGCGTGGGACGGCATCGTGGCGATCTTTCAGAAGGCCATCAGCGGCCTGATTGACATGCTGAACAAGATCCCGGGCGTGAACATCGAGACCACTTTCGGCGACGTGCCTACGCCGCCCAGCGTGCCGCAGATCCCAGGGCAGGCTGTGCCGATCGGCGTCACGCCCATGCCAGCGCCGGCACTGACGCTGCCTGAACCCCGGGCACTGATGACCGTCCAGCCACAGGCCCCGCTGATGACCACACGGCCAGCCGCAGCCGAGCCACCGGCGCCGGTGGCCAAGGTGCTCGAGCAGCAGCCCAAGACACTGCCTCGCGCAGCGCTTGCGCCGGCAGCGATCGCTCCGGCCGCAGCGCTGCCGCGTGCAGTCGAGCCGATCGCGCCATTGCTCAAGCGCATGGAAGCCCTGCCGGCGGCGCCGGTCCAGGTTGAGGTCGCCGCGCCAGTCGAGCAGGCCGAGCGTAGCCGCGAGCGCTTGTCCCAGGTTGCACCAAGCATCACGCCCGTTCGACCCAGTGCGGTGCCCCAGGGCGGACTGATGAAGCAGATCCAGAACAACACACAGAGCCAGGATCGACGCATGCACGTTGAAAAGGTGGAGATCATCAACGGCAGCAAGCCAATGACCCCGCTTGAGCTGGAAAACATGATCGGTATGGCGGTGGGCTGATGAGCGAGTACATCGACCTGCTGATCCAGGACAACGACCTGGTCCTGGATCCCTCCCGCCAGCCGCTGCTGATCGAGGACCGGGCCAGCATCGCCCAGGACATCGCCCACATGATCCGCGAGAGCGGCCTGCTGGTGACCCTGGTGGCCGAGCGCAGCCGCCAACGCCAAGCCGATTGCATCCTGCAGCTGGAGCTGCTGGTGGAAGACGACGAACGCCTGGTACCGGGCACCGCCCGGATCCTCGAGGACCGGCCAGGCGTGTACCTGGTCACGGCCAAAACCCTGAAATTCGGCGATATCGAGGTGTTTCTGTGAGTGACGTAGATTTCCGCCGGGCGCTGAGCGATGCCGGCATTCCGACGACCGAGGCAGGCCTGCGCCAGGCCTGGGAGGCCGAGGTCGCCGCCCAGGGCAGCAAGCTGAGCAACACCAGCGCATACAGCCCATTCTGGCGAGTGGTGACGGCGCTGGTGACCAAGCCTGTCATGTGGCTGCTGACGTTCCTGAGCGACACCGTCCTGCCCAACTTTTTCGTCAAGACAGCCAGCGGCGCTTGGCTGGACACCCTGGCATGGGCGGTGAACACCGAGCGCAAAGGCGCGACCCGTGCAGAGGGCGCGCTGTTGTTCACACGCGAGAACACCGCCGGCGAGCTGCAGGTGCCTGCCGGGGTGGTCGTCCAGTCCGCAGAGATCAATGGGCACGTTTACCAGTTGGTGACGATCGAGGACGCGACGTTCCCGGACGGGCGTCTGCAGGTCTCGGTCAAGGTCCGTGCCCGAGAGGTCGGCAGTGGCTACAACCTCGCCCCGGGTTACTACGCGATCCTGCTCGAGCCGGTACCGGGCATTGCCCAGGTCATCAACGCCGATGACTGGATGACAGCACCAGGGGCGGATCCTGAACCGGACGACCAGCTGCGACTTCGCGTGCGCAACCAGTTTAGCGCGGTGAACCAGTGGCATACCGATGCCGTGTA